>CAZKJB010000196.1:0-7794 GCA_964552975.1 uncultured Occallatibacter sp.
CTCAAACAACTCGCCCGAAAGTCTCCAAGTGCGAAAGAGCCGATTCCGTCGTTTCTGGGTAAAACTGCACTGAGGCGGCAAAGCCTGGTTCGTTAGTGCCCCCGCTTTCGGAGTCGCTCGGCTCGACGCGGAGCACGATGCCTTCACCAGCCAAGGACATCCCGAACCCGGGAGCCTCCAGTTTGGGGAGCAAAATGTCCATTTGGACTAATGCGCCAACGGGGGGCAACGCGTCCGTGACGATGTAAACACCGAACGTGTTGATGTCACGAGTTACGCCCCGACCGCTTTGGGGTTCTTTATTTTGCGGGGCCCACTCGAACAACACCGGAGCCCTCAGGGCGTAGCGGTTGCTCTTCCGCAGCTCAATGATACTGTGCACGTGATCGTCGCTTTCAATCCATCTGCCTATCCGCATCCGTCCCACCCTGAAATGGATTAGGGAATCCCAATGTACGAAATCCGGAAGATGCCCACAAGAGATCGAAATGCCTAGAGACATCTTTCCCAGCGTCGTCGTCTCAAGCTAGGGACACTCGTCGCGACATATATCCGTCGTTCGGCTCATCCGACCGGGCCATTTGACCGGGGGCAAGGATTAGAGAACTTTGACTCTGTTCGGGCTAGAGAAATCTGTCTCGGGTAACCTGTAGTTTGTAACTATATGGAAACAGTTGAAGCAAAATCCCACGTCGAAGTAAGTACGCTCGCTTGTGACGCCAATCTCGGCTTAATCAGGAATTTACGAGTCACGCGAATATTGTTGTGGACATTGTTGCATTTTCGCGCTAGGCTGGGCGCAGGTAGCAAGTCAGCCCAAGCTCGCCGTGGCGCGTGACTGTATCGCTGGAAGTTGATGCTTGCGCGCTTTGAACTCGACTAAGAACGTGTGAAACAAACCGCCTTTCTCCCAAGGCGGGCAGCCGGAAGATAGTTAGCGCGCGCGATACTGAGACCGGCGTAACCTCCATTGATAGCTGATGCCCGAATACGTGAATGGTGGCGAACGAGTTTCGCGGTGAAGCTCACATTAAGAATGGCCGATAAATGCGTGCGAAAGCGGGACCGTCGGTGGTGTCCCAATTTGAATTCTGCAAGCTCGTCCTCCACTCGCGATAGTCATATCACCGGCTCTCACTGCGGCTCCAACCGAAGTGGATGGCGGGTTTCCTGAATTCACGGGGCACCGCGAACAGGGGCTGGAAACGGCGTGAATCGACATTACAGAAAGTTTTGGACGGTGCTCCGTGCCTGGCAGAAACACCAACGGCATGGCCAACTGGGCAAGCTTCGCGCTTATGGGGAACTGAGTCGCTTCCGAGCACATTGCGCGCAGCAATTGAAGCATAAATTGCACGGAACCCTTTTGGAAGGGGCTCTGTGCTCCTCAATCAAGTGGGGAAGTTTGTCGTAGTTAAGTGAAATAATCCCCATTCGTACAGTAAAGATGATCAATTTTGGACAGTCACCGAATAAATCTGTTGCCACAATAGCAAGGGGGATGACTTCAAGTTAGGACACTGCGGACGCGGCAGCATTTGCACTAGTTGCAATATTCGAGATAGTTCCCGGAGCGTGGGCCCATGCCTGGCAAGCATATTGATATTTCCGCTCTTTTTGCAAACCCGAACCAACTGACGCGTGAGTTGGTGATGACGGCGCTGAACCGGCATCAGCAATTTCACGTAGTCGCCACCCCCACAACCGCACAAGAGGTCCTCAATACAGTGCGGTCATCAGATGTAGATGTCGCACTGATCAGTGCGACTCTAGCAGACGGTCCGCTAAGTGGCCTTTCGGTGTTGCGGCAGGTTTGTGAGTGTTCTCCCGGGGTCAAGTCGGTCATTTTGCTCGATTGCAGTGAACGCCATCTTGTTGCGGATGCTTTTCGAGCCGGCGCTAAAGGCGTGTTTTGCCTTGCGGAGTCAAGCTTCAAGTTGCTGCGCAGGTGCGTGGAGCAGGTCCACGCGGGGCAGATCTGGGCAAACAGTAGCGAACTCGCGGAGGTTGTCGAGGCATTATCCCGACTTGCTCCCATGCGGGTGGTGAATGCAGACGGAATGCGGTTACTGACCAAGCGGGAAGAAGAGGTCGTGCATCTCGTGGCCGAGGGCCTGCAAAACCGAGAGGTCGCCGCGGAACTGAAGCTGAGCGAGCATACCATCAAGAACTATTTGTTCCACATTTTCGACAAGCTGGGAGTTTCCTCGCGTGTCGAGCTGGTTCTGTATGCGGTCAGCAGCGTCAAAAGTCTGCAGACTGCCGCGGTTCGAAGCGGCGAAGAGAAAAGAAAGCCGGTTGGCAGTGTGAGGATTAACGACGAGTTGTCCAAGCTTGCGAATTAGAGTTCAGTCAACCGATTCCCAAATCACGGAACAAGAAGCCAACGGGCCGCACATGCTCCTGAAGATCGGAAGGCGGAGGCGGCGACAGGGGGAGAGTCGCCGCGGGAATCGATCTGAATTCGCAAGCTAGCCGCCACTCCACGACAAGCATTCACCACCTTCCCGACAAGCGGCGGGCCGCCGCGCGCCAGAGCCCCAACGTGCCCTCGTGACACCAATGCCAGGGAAATTCATCCAATGATTTCCATCGGCGCGTTCTGGGCGAAATGTGGCTCAAATTCGGCGCGAAAAACGAGCCGAAAAACTGTGGGGGAATTTGGGGGGAGTGTGGGTGAAAATGGGGGGGGTCTCCACAGTACACCATGGGACAGCGCAGTAATAGAACAATCGCTGAAACCATCATGAACACTGAACGAAAGTAAATAATGGGAAACGATGGCAAAGAAGGGATGTTTACTAAGTTGCAACTTCTAAGCCGGGGGCTGTGGGTTCAAGCCCCGCCTCGCCTGCTATTCACTTCGTTGCTAGTGCCGCTTCGGCTTCTGCTCGCAGCAACTGCGTCTCGGCGTCGGGCTTTTTTTCGAGCTTTTCTGCATCCCGCAGATATTCAGGATTGTGATAATTCATCGCGGCCAGCAAGAGCAGCTCGGTCAAGCTATCCCCTTCTACTCCATTCAGCGCCTGATAGGTCCACCGCTTCTCGCCCTTGGCGTAGGGAAGGAGATAATCCAAAGCCGTGCTGATGGAGGCACCATTTTCTGCACGGTAACTCCACAGATCCACGCCCGCACTGCGCTCTTCCACGGCCAACCACTCCAAGGCCGTCAGATTGAAGACAGAATACGAAAAAGATTTTGTCCGTGCCAGTTCCAGTGGCTCGCTGCCGTCCGGCTTGATCTGGAGGACGATGCGCTTCGTTTCCGCGGTCTCCCCCACTCTCCGCGCAAAATCTTTGTCTCCCAGGAACAAAGCCACGCCAGTGATCTGCTGGTCGTACCAGCTCCCATGATTGTTCTTCGCGTCGGACTCATCCTGTCCGTTCTTGCTGGTTTCAAGCCAATTCAGGTACTCGGTAAACCACTTGCGCAATCCCTCTTGAACTTGTCCGTTCACTGCGGGAGAACCAGCGATCAGCGCAATCCCATCCAGCAGGCGGGGAATACCACGCACATCGATCAGTCCGGTACCGCGGCCCGTGTTCACGCCGAGAACAGCTTGCGCGTAATTCAAGTTAGGATTCATCCGCGTGGCCGGATCGAGAAACCATGTCTCGAGCAACAGCACTGCGCGCGCCGCATATTCTTCCTTGCCGGTAAAGTAGTAGCCGAGACCGAGCGCGTGCACCGCGCTCTGCACCTTGTTGAACTCGCTATCATCGCGGATCTTGTAACGCTCCGGATTGGTCTCGCCGTCCTTGCGTATGTAGGGCAGCCCGTTGGGCGTTGCCGGATTCGGCCACCAATAGGGAGTAAGGCTCATGTAATCGTGCTTGTCGCCGCTCGGCGGAGTTTCTTCCTTATCCATTACGGAATACGGCCCAACCTTCATGGCCTCGTCCGCCTCAGCGCGCACGGCGTCAAGTATTGCTAAGCTTGGATGGCTTTTCACATGAGCCAGAAATGCGCCATCGATTTCTACTGTAGCTGGGGTCCCGGTCGATTGGGCGCCAAGGGGAATAGCAAACAGAAAGATTAGAAACACGGATCGCATGGATGCTTCGTTCCAGGAAAAATTGAAGCTCCGGAAACGCAGCACCGGCAGCCTGCGCAGGATTATATCGCTCCGCAGAGCGTTGCTCTTTTCAAGGGCGGAGAAGACGATGATTCCGTTTGTGGGCCGCGGAATCCCTGTCTGCTCGCGCCTTTTCGACGGCGAAGGAATTCCAGTTTGTTTTCGACACGCCTCCGCTTGAATGGAGAGGTGAAGGGGCAAAGCCTAATCGCAGATCAGCGCCGCTTCAGGGAACGCCTGCATGGCATCTTCCGCGTCCGCGCCCGGATCAAAACTTTCTCCCGCTTCAATACGTGGAACAAAGAACCGCTCTACCTCGCCTAGCACATCGGCGCCGTTGCGCGCGTGGTAAATGGCAGCCCGCAACTTCGCGCCGCCCGGCACGCCGTGCGTGAACCACGTGGCAAACTGCTTCATCTTTCCCGCCGGATCGCCCATTCGCGCGTCACGAGGAAAATCCTTCGTCGCCTCCGCTTCTTTGAGGAGCATTTCAAAGTACACGCGAATCATCCGGTAGCGATCTTCTGTTGTTGGCCGCTCGTAACTGCCCGTCACCGTGTACTGGGCGATCTGGCGAAAAATCCACGGGTTCGCCGGCGCCGCCCGCCCAATCATCACCGCGTCGCACCCCGTCTCCGCCACCATCGCCGCTGCATCCTCAGGCGTGCGCACATCACCGTTGCCAACCACGGGAATCTCCACCGCCCGCTTCACCGCTGCAATCCAGTTCCACTGCGCCTGCCCACTGTAGCCCTGTTCGCGCGTCCGCGCATGCAGCGCTAAGCCGTTCAGCCCTTCAGCTTCGGCCATCCGCGCCAACTCTACGCACACAATCTGCGTCTCATTCCAGCCCATACGGAACTTCACGGTGAAGGGAATTGTCACTGCCTTTCGGATGGCGCGAAAAATTTCGCCGATCTTCGGCAGATCGCGCAGCAGGCCCGACCCGCCGTTGCAACCCACGACGCGCTTGGCCGGGCAGCCCAAATTCAGATCCACCGTATCGAAGCCCGTCTCTTCAACGATCCGCGCCGCTTCGGCCAAAGTCTCCGCATTCGATCCGAAAAGTTGTGCCCCAATTGGATGCTCATCGTCGTAAAACGTCAGGTAGCGCCGCCGCTTCGTCTCCCGCATCCTGGCCAGCCCGTCCGCCGATGTGAACTCTGTCATCAGCAGTCCGCAGCCCGACTGCGCATTGCTGATCGACGACTCAACGCGCTCCATCGTCGTCGCGTCCTGATCCCCGACCGCAGATACCTGATCCCTGCGGAAAAGACTCGCATGCCGAATGAATCGCCGGAAGACCGTATCCGTCACGCCGGCCATCGGCGCCAGCACCGTCGCCGGGCGCACCACCACCGCGCCCAGGCGCACTTCCGCCGGAACCCGTACCTCCGCGGGCATTGCATGTTCCAGCGGATTGTCCCAGTTCTTCTTCACCGTAAATCCGCGTCCGGCCATCACAGCCTTTCAATCAGCTTGCTTTTTTGTTCTCTTGCCTGTAGAGACTTCCTGCGCGCGAAACTTCGCGATGCGCGCAATCAACTTGGTGGGCACAGGCTCCGCGAGTGGAAACCGAACCGTGCTTTTTGCCACCTCGTATGGTTTCAAATCGTCCTTGAGCGCCGCGAGCAGCCGTTTGGTTGCAGGATACAGTGAGTAGTGCTGCTTCCAGCCGGCGAAGTAGAGCAATCGCTCGCCATTCAGCTTGTATGTCGGCATCTTGTAGGAGATCGTCTCATCGGCCTTCGGCACTGCTTTGCGAATCGCACTCCGCACCTGGCTGAGTGCCCGCCGCGCCGTCTCGGGCTGCACGGCAAGGTACTTGTCAACAGACTCAATGTCGCGCTTCATTTCTTCAATCGCCTCCGCGCTTCGCCCCAAACAAACGTGAGCCCCCGCCACGGCGGAGGCCCACTTGACCAACTGCTCGCGCCGGTTACTTGGCCGCCGCAATTGCCTTGTCGCTCTTGGCATACTTCCGCCGGAATCGTTCGACGCGCCCCGCCGTATCCACCAGCCTCTGCTTGCCCGTGAAGAACGGGTGGCACACCGAGCAAATTTCCACGTGAATGTCGCCCTTGTGGGTCGACCGTGTCTCAAAGTTGTTTCCGCAGGCGCACAGTACGCGCACCGCAGCGTAATTGGGATGAATCTTTTCCTTAGGCATCGACAGTCAGACCTTCCTATGATTCTTCGCTATCAATATTGTAGGGATATTTGCCCGGTTCCGCAATCTTAGGGTAGGGAACTGCGATATGCAGCTGCAACGATTGGTTTCTAGCTATTAGCTCATTTTGCAAGGACTTACGGCTTTCGGCCCAACCACCAAGGTCGGCCCAGGCGAAAAAGCTGGCAGCTAAAGCTGGAAGTTTGCAGCTGCCTTAATGAAAGTTCCTCGACTGTACTTCCACCCTTGAAATCTCCAGCGGCTCCAACCGCTGCGCCTTCACGTGAACCACTCCTTCCTGGTTTTGCACCGGGCCCTCGATGCGCAGAAATCGGCTCCGCGTCACCACCAACCGGTCGCGCTCAAATACATCCGGCGTCAAAATCACGTTGGCAATTCCCGTCTCGTCTTCGACCGACAAAAACACAAACCCCTTCGCCGTGCCCGGCCGCTGCCGTGCAATTACACATCCCGCGATCGCAACCCGTCTGCCGCTCCTTTGCTCCATCAGCTCCGCCGCTGAAGAAATCCCCTCAGCCCGCAGCTCCGCGCGGTGATACGCCATCGGATGCGGCCCCGTCGTTAGCCCTGTGCCCGCATAATCCGCTGCCAGCCGTTCTTCGCTCGTCATGATCTTCAGCGGCATCGCCGCCGCGTTCGATGCCATCGCATCACCACGCTGCTGTATCGCATTGTCGCGCCCAACTCCGGCACCGCGCAGCAGTGGTCCCGTCGGCCGCCCTGCCCACTCCACCTGCCACAACGCGTCGCGCCGGTGCTCTACTTCGCCCAGCGCATTAAGCGCTCCAATCTGCGCCAGCGCTACCAGTTCTTTGCGATTCAGAGTCGGCACGCGCCGCGTCAAATCATCCACTGAAGCGAACACGCCTTCGCCGCGGGCCGCAACAAGCGCATCCGCCGACATCTGCCTCAATCCCTTGGCGTAATTCATTCCCATTCGCAGCGAGAGCGAGCCGTCAGTCTCTGCCTCCAGCGTGCACAGCCACTCTGACCGCTGTACGTCGATCGGTCGCACCCGCAACCCGTGCCGCTGCGCATCCTTCACGAGCACTGCGGGCGAATAAAACCCCATGGGCTGGTTGTTCAGCAGGCCGCACGTGAACGCTGCCAAGTAATGCACCTTCAGATACGCCGAGGCATACGCAATCAGCGCAAAGCTCGCTGCATGGCTCTCAGGAAATCCATACATCGCGAACGATGAAATACCCTGCACGATATTGTCCTGTGCCTCCGCGCCGATCCCGTTATGCGTCATCCCCGCGCGTAGCCGCCCCTCAAGATCCTTCATCCGCTGCATCGATCGCCGCATGCCCACCGCGCGCCGCAACTCTTCGGCCTCCGCGCCGGTAAAACTTGCCACAGTAATCGCCATGCGAAGCAGTTGTTCTTGAAACAGCGGCACGCCCAGCGTGCGCTTCAACACCGGCTCCAGCAGTGGATGTGGATACGTCACCTCCTCCTTGCCCTGCCGCCGCCTCATATATGGATGCATCATCTTTCCCACGATCGGTCCCGGCCGGATGATTG
>CAZKJB010000197.1:0-7788 GCA_964552975.1 uncultured Occallatibacter sp.
CGAGAACGTCGATGCAACTTTTCGCATCGAAGGCAAAGCTCCCGAGCTTTGGGATCCTGCAACCGGCCGAACGCAGCCTGCCTCCTATCAAATTGCGACGGGCCGTACTACCGTGCCGCTGCACCTCGATTCATACGGCTCAATCTTCGTCGTCTTCCGTGAAGCCGCCGCAACAAATTCGCATCAGATCCCGGCGCCCAAAGAAACCGTTGTCACTGACCTCGACAGCGCGCTCAATCATGACTGGAGCGTGCTCTTTGAGCGCGACAAAGGGGCGCCAGCCAGCGCTCAATTCGACCGCCTCATCTCCTGGAGCGACAATTCGGATGCAGGCATCAAGTATTTCTCTGGAACCGCCACTTACACGAAGACGATCGAGGTCCCGGCCAATCTCTTTGTGCCGGGTGCGCGTTTGTGGCTCGACCTGGGCGACGTGGACGACGTGGCCGAAGTTGCAATCAACGGCAAGGATGCTGGAATCGCGTGGAAGACGCCTTTCAAGCTCGATATCACTGGATTTCTTGCTCCCGGGACAAATCGCATCCTTATCCATGTCACGAATTTGTGGGTGAACCGCATGATTGGCGATCAGCAGCCGTGGGCTCCGAAGAAGTATGCCTTCGCTGACTTCTTTCCTTACAAGGTCGACTCGCCGCTGCTGCCGTCCGGGCTCCTTGGTCCCGTGCGCTTGCTCTCAGTTGCGGCGCCGTAACCAGAGCGCGGCCGGTCCCCAACCTCGCCAATCCGGGCCGCGAGAAAACACTTGCATTTTGCAAGGGAGATCGGAAAGAATCGCTCTGCGGCGATTCCCCGAGCGAGCCCCAATAGAACCAACGCGCCGCCAACAGTGAGCATCTTGAAGGAATAGTCAGGAGATCGATATGAGCAGCGTACGAGTTCTTGTTGGAACGCATAAAGGCGCGTTCGTCCTGAGCGCGGATGGCAAGCGCAAAGATTGGAAAGTCGAAGGGCCATTCTTTGCCGGCTGGGAAATCTATCACCTCAAGGGTTCGCCCGCCGATCCGAACCGGCTCTACGCCTCGCAAACAAGCGGCTGGTTCGGCCAAGTGATGCAGCGCTCCGATGACGGAGGCAAGACATGGCATCAACCTGGAGTGCCTGCGGGTCAAGCTCCCGCTCCGGGACCGCCGACAGCCCTCCCCAACAAATTCAAATACGACGTGTCGCCCGAAACCGGCAAGCCGCTCACGACGCACCAGTGGTACGACGGCACACAGCATCCTTGGGAGTTCAAGCGCGTGTGGCACCTCGAACCGTCGCTCACCGATCCTGACACGGTCTACGCCGGTGTCGAAGATGCTGCGCTGTTCCGTTCCACCGACGGCGGCGAGAACTGGAACGAGCTTTCAGGCCTGCGGGGCCATGGCACTGGCCCCCGGTGGCAGCCGGGCGCGGGCGGCTTGGGATTGCACACCATCATTCTCGATCCCACCAACCCGAAGAGGATCTACATCGCCATCTCCGCCGCGGGAGCGTTCCGCACAGACGATGGCGGTGCTACATGGAAGCCGATTAACAAGGGTCTTCGCTCACCATATATTCCCGACCCGAACGCCGAGGTCGGCCACTGCGTGCATCATGTGGCCATGCACCCCGCGCGGCCCGATGTACTCTTCATGCAAAAGCATTGGGATGTGATGCGCTCCGACGATGCCGGCGACAATTGGCACGAAGTCAGCGGCAATCTTCCCACCGACTTCGGTTTTGCCATTGACGTGCACGCGCATGAACCGGAGACTCTTTATGTCGTCCCCATCAAAAGCGACTCGGAACATTTCCCGCTCGATGGCAAGCTGCGCGTCTATCGTAGCCGCAAGGGCGGCAATGAGTGGGAGCCGCTCTCTAATGGACTTCCTGAAAAGGATTGCTACGTGAATGTGCTGCGCGACGCCATGGCCGTTGACAAGCTCGATGACTGCGGCGTCTACTTCGGCACTACCGGCGGCCAGGTCTATGCCTCGTCCGACTCCGGCGATAGCTGGGCGCCCATCGCACGCGATCTACCTGCGGTGCTTTCCGTCGAGGTGCAAACGTTGCAATGACCGCAGGCGCCGCTCCCGGCAAGCAGCCACCCGAAAGCCGCCCACCAATCCGAGTGGCGCTCCCCTATCATCTGCGCAACCTCGCGCATATCGAAGGCGATGTGCTGCTCGATGTCGCGACGCCCGCCACAATTCGCGCCGTTCTTGATGCACTCGAGGCGCGCTATCCCATGTTGCGCGGCACTATTCGCGACTACGAGACCGGCCAACGACGCGCATTTCTTCGCTTCTTCGCCTGCGCCGAAGACATCTCGCTCGCCTCGCCCGACGCAGCCTTGCCTCAGGCGGTCACATCGGGAGAAGAACCGCTGCTCATCATCGGTGCGATTGCAGGCGGATGACTTTCAAGTCGACCGCGCTCTCACCCCTGCGCTGCAAGATACTTCTTCATCGGCTCCCAGTAGTGCACGTGCCAGCCCGCATCCAGATGGTCAAAGTCCCCCTCCGGAAATCCTGTGTGGTTGAGTACGAGCCTGGTTCCGGCACCGCTTGCCTTGAACTCGAAATGAGCGATCGAATAGACGCCCGGATCCCATGAAGCTGGGCGCCAGGCTTGCACGATGCGCTGGCCAGCAATCAACTCAACGTTGCGGCCTTCGATCATCCCGCCGAACATAGTGAAAGTTCCTCCCGCTTTTGGGTCGATCTGCGCGGCCATGCCTGTCATCGCGGCAAATGATTTCGCATCGAGCAAAACGTCGAAAATTCGCTGCGGCGCGGCTGCGAGGTCGATCTCCTGGTGCAGGGAAGTGCGCGAAGCGTTGGCGCCCGTAGAAGGCGTCTCCTGCATTGCGGGCTGCTGCGCACGGGCGACCGGCGCGATAATTAAATTGCCTAGCCCGACCGCGATGCCCGCGGCGGCCTGGCGGCGTGTAATCCCGAAAACGTTCCCGTCCATACTGACCTCACTGGAAACTCTGCTGCGTATTGTTCGATCGGAACACGCCGCAAAAATATGTTCAAGAACATATTTTGATCGACAAGCATTCTGTTCCTCGCAGATACTCCACGCAGGAGGGAAAGAATTATGCCGTATCCCCCAGGGCATCGGGACGATGTGAAGGGAAGAATCGTCAGCAGCGCGCGCCGGTTGTTCAACAGGCATGGCTTCGAGCAGGTGTCTCTCGATCAGATCATGGCGGGCGCCGGCCTCACCCGCGGCGGTTTCTACAGCTACTTCGACAGCAAGAGCGACCTCTATGCGGAGGTTCTCGGCTGTTTCTTCACCGATCCGAACTGGAAAAACTGTTGGGAAGGCATCGAAGTCGATCTGAAATCGTCCAACGCCGGCGGGCAAGTGGTGAGCGCCTATCTCTCGCAGCAGCACTTTGAAAATGTTGAGAATTCCTGCCCCATGGTTGCCCTGCCGACGGACGTGACGCGCAGCGGCGCAAAGGCGCGAACCGCGTTCGAAACCGTCTTCTCCGCGATGGTGAGCGTGCTCGAACGCAGCATGCACCGGAAGGGTCGGGATCGCCATGCCGTCGCGCAGGCCGCGGCGGCTTTGTGCGTTGGCGGCATGGTCGTCGCGCGCGCCATGGAGAATCGAGTTGCTGCCGACTCGCTACGAGATGCGTGCATGGCTGTGGCATTGCAACTGGGTGGCTGGCGGCAAAAAGCTGCGAAAAAAGGAAGACGCGCCGGTGCGCGCCACTGACCGCGCCGTCGAGTTCACCCCGCCGAAACCTCCCTCGATGTTATGCTGGTTTCTCCCCCCACGAGGTGAGTCTATGTCTGAAGCAAACAAGGAAGTGGTGCGAACCTGGTTCGAAAAGGTGTGGAACCAGCAGAGCACCGCAGCGATCGATGCCCTGTACCGCGCCGATGGCCGGGCATACGGCTTCCCTCAAGCCGATTCGGTGCTCATCGGTCCAGAGGACTTCAAAGTCATCCATCGCAACTTCTGCGGAGCCTTTCCCGACATTCACGTCACCGTGGACGATGTGATTGCCGATGGCGACAAAGTGGCCGTGCGCTGGACCGCAACTATGACCCACACCGGCGACTCCCTAGGAATCAAGGCGTCAAACAAGAAAGTCGTTCTCAGCGGCTCCACAATCGCCGTCATCAAAGATGGGCTGATCAGTGAGGGCTGGAACTTTATGGATATGGGCGGCTTCATCGCGAAGCTGCAAGCCGAGTAACGCAGACGCATCGCTCGCGGGAGCTCGTCTAATGCTCGTCCTTGCCCGGCCGCAGCATTAAATCGCGAATCGCTGTACGCGGATCCTTGCCTTCGTTCAGGATCAGCTCCATCTGTTCGGTGATTGGCATCTCGATGCCGTGCTTGCGCGCCAGGCCCAGCGCTGCGTGCGTCGTCAACACGCCCTCAGCCACTTTGCCGCCAAGACTTTCCAGAATCTCCGGCAATTTCCGTCCTTGGCCCAATGCTTCGCCAACAGTCCTGTTGCGGCTCAGCGATCCAGTGCAGGTGAGCACCAAGTCGCCAACGCCGGAGAGACCGGCCAGCGTCTCGCGCCGCGCGCCGCATGCCACGGCGAGCCGCGTGATCTCAACAATGCCGCGCGTAATGAGTGCCGCAGTGGAGTTGTAGCCGAGCCCCGCGCCCACGCCGATTCCCGCCGCAATCGCGATCACGTTCTTCAGCGCGCCGCCGAGTTCCACGCCAATCACATCGGTCGACGTGTAGAGGCGCAGGGTCTCCGACGAAAATTCCTGCTGGATCAGCGTCGCGACTTGCGGATCGCTGAATGCCACCGTGACGGCCGTTGGTTGGCCTTCGGCCACTTCAAGCGCGAAGCTTGGCCCGCTGAGTGCGCCAATTCCGAGCAGCAGACCGGCCGGCTCCAGCGTCGCCGAAAGAACCTCGGTCATTCGGTAGTGCGTGCGCTCTTCAAGGCCCTTGGTGGCGCTCAACACGAACTGGCCATTATGCAGGTGCGTGCGGATGCGGAGCAACGTCGACCGCAGAAATTCCGACGGAACGACGGAGACCACGATCTCAGCGGCAGCAATGGCAGCGCAGTCGCCAGTGACGGTGACCCCTGCCGGAATGGGGAAGCCTGGAAGAAACTGCGCGTTCTCGCCGGCCTCGACGATCTCGCGCGCAAGCTCAGGCGTGTGCGCCCATAGTGCAATTTCGTGGCCGCCGCGGCGATGGAGCGAGAGGGCGAGGGCGGATCCCCAGGCACCGGAACCAAGAATTACGATGCGGCTCATGCTGCGCTCCTGGCTCCCAGTTTGTGTTCCGTACCGGCAAGCAGCCGGTGAATGTTCGCGTGGTGCATCACAATAATCAGAAGTGCGACGAGAGATTGCACGACGATGAAGAAAACTGGACGGCTCCCACCAACAAGGAACCAGGCAAAGACAGGAAAGCTGGCCGCGCCGATCATCGAACCCAGCGCGACATAGCGGCTGAGCGCCAAAACAACAAAGAAAACTCCGATGGCGGAGAGTGCTGCCCAGGGAGCCGCAACCAGAAATACGCCAAATCCAGTGGCCACGCCCTTACCTCCGCGGAAGCCCAGCCACACTGGAAACATGTGGCCAAGCACGGCAAAGAGCGCGGCAAGGGCCTCGGCGTTACGCAGATCCATTCCAGGCGCGAGCCATGACGCCAGTACCCCACCCAGCCAGACCGCAGTGCAGCCCTTCAACACATCCAACGCGAAGGTAGCTGCGCCCAGACCCTTTGCGCCCGAGCGCAGCACGTTGGTGGCGCCAATGTTGCCACTACCCACTGAGCGGATGTCCTGGCCGCGAAAGATGCGGACCAGCAGATATCCGAAGGGAATCGATCCCAGCAGATATGCGACGGCCGCAATCGTTATGAGAGCGAGGGGCACAACGGAAGAGTTTAGCAGGTGAGGCGTCGTGACCGGCCGCGGCGCTCGCATGGGCAAGCGTCTCGGTGAACCGGGCATTCCCGTGATGTAAGGCGCGACGGCCAGGGCGAGAACATCCATTACGCGCGTTGCGGGCGTCATTCCATTCAGTACCTGTTTGGTATTGTCTTTCAACTCCGCGCGAGGTGTCTCAGTCACTCGTATGCGCGTATGCGGGAAGATGCCATTGTGCTTTTATGCTATCTCGGCAGCTATCACCCTAGCGGTTGAGCGCCTGGCGGGCGGTACGAACCTCTGCGGCCAGCACCTGCAGCATCTTGAGCGACAACTGCGGATCCGTCTGCACCAGTGCCAGGAAATCCGCGCGGCTCACAAAACTCACCTTCGCGCCGGCGTGGGCAGTCGCCGTAAGGGAGTATGGTTTTTCGCTGACGACCGCAGGCAAGCCAAGCAGGGAACCGGGCATTGCATTCACTGAAAAGATCGGCTGTCCGTCATGCGAGGTCATCGTCAACGTAGCCGCCCCTTCGTGGAGGATGTAAACACCCACCGCAGTGTCGTCCTGGTTGAACAGCACTCCGTCCCCGTCGCACCGCACCGGCGTCGCGCGAGTTTCAAGCGTGCGAATCAGCTCAGGATCGGCAACAAATGCGGATGAGTCGGGCTGCATCGGAGAAGTCCTTGAGAGCGGGGGCCCGTAACACAACGCCCCAGTAACGAGCGTCAAGAAGATCATGCCATCCTTTGGATCAAGGTTCTTGTGATTTACGTCACGATTATTTGGTTGACTCGCATTCCGAAAGTGATGCGAATCACGCTACGAGGCACGCCTCAGAAAGTTGAACGGCTGCGCCGGATCCCAGCCCGCCTCCTTCCAGGAACCTTCTACGCTCTCCTTTTGCGTTTGGAGAAGGTACTCTTGGGCGTCATGCAACGAGTTGCGGAGCGCGCTGTTGCTCGCTACTCCAACGGACCGCTCGATGGCGATGAGCTTTTGCAGCAGGATGGTGAGATTCATCTTGGGGACCCTTTTAATTCTTCTCTCGAGGATCACAGTTTGCCCTGATTTCGGCCTGTCGGATGTGATTTGGATCACTCCGTGATCGAGCCAATCGCGGCACAGTCCCAGTCTCCGCGTTTCCCACAGAAAACAAAGCCGTTGCATTTTGACGTTCGACGGCTGGGCCCACCTCGCCGAGAGATCTCTCGAATAAACTGGATCAAGCACACTCCATGGCTGGCATAACCTCCAAAATCCGCACCACGCTCGAGATGATCAAGTGGGAGCACTCGATCTTCGCGCTGCCCTTTGCGCTCACCGCAATGCTGCTGGCGGCGCATGGGCTGCCCGGCTGGAGCACCGTTCTTTGGATCGTCGTCGCCATGGTGTCGGCGCGGTCGGCAGCCATGGC
The DNA here is from genome assembly GCA_964552975.1 of uncultured Occallatibacter sp. GTDB lineage: Bacteria > Acidobacteriota > Terriglobia > Terriglobales > Acidobacteriaceae > Telmatobacter. Next base: position 7,285 of record CAZKJB010000197.1, read on the forward strand.
CTTTAACCGTTGGGCCGACGCGGAACTTGACGCAAAGAATCCCCGTACCAGCAACCGCGCCATTCCAGCCGGTCTCCTGTCGCGGCAATTTGTTCTTGGATTCACCTGCGCCGCGATCGTGATTTTCCTGGTCGCAGCGGGCGAGCTCAACCGGCTCACGTTGGAACTCTCGCCGGCAGTCCTGGTGGTTCTGCTGGGATACAGCTACCTCAAGCGCTTTACGCGCTGGTCGCACATCGGCCTGGGGCTGGCGCTGGGTCTCGCGCCCACTGCTGCCTGGATCGCCGTGCGTGGCAGCCTCGATCCGCGCATCCTGGTGCTCACCGGCGCAGTCACCTTGTGGGCCGGTGGTTTTGATGTGCTCTACGCCTGCCAGGATTATGAACACGACCGCGCCGCTGGATTGCACAGTCTGCCGCAGGCCACGAGCATCACAGCTGCATTCTGGGCTGCGCGGTTCATGCATCTGGCCATGCTTGCGCTCCTGGTTTGGTTCGGCCGGCT
>CAZKJB010000198.1:0-7776 GCA_964552975.1 uncultured Occallatibacter sp.
TGGTGTCCTGCCCCATGCGGCGATAGGTGGTCCACTTGCCGCCGGTCACGGTGATAAGCCCAGAGGAAGATACGAGTATGGTGTGGTCGCGTGAAAGCTTTGATGTCTTCACGCCGCCTTTCTTGACCAGCGGGCGCAGGCCGGACCAAACGCTCAGAATCTCTTCAGGCCGCGGCGCGCGCCCCATGTAACGTGCGATATGGTCACGCAGGAATTGCTTCTCGGCAGGAAGCGCGCGGGGTTCGGAAGTCTTGGTTTCGACAGGCACATCGGTAGTGCCAACGATGAGCGCGCCGTGCCACGGAATGGCAAACAGGACCCGCCCATCGGCCGTTTTCGGTATCATGAGCGCCGTATTTCCCGGCAGGAAGGAACGCGGCAAGACGAAGTGCGATCCCTGACTAATCGCGAGGAGCGAATCGTGCGGGCGGCCGTTGAACGCGATTGTTTCTTCGGCATGGACTCCGCAAGCGTTGATCACGGCCTTTGCCCGCACTTCAAAGTCGGCGCCATCTTCGCAGTCGCGCGCTTTAATGCCCGCGACTTTACCGGCCTCCATCAGCAGGCCTGTCGCTTCAACATAGTTGATGGCAGTGCCGCCCAACTCCCCGATGGTTTGCAAGAGCGCAACGGCGTAGCGGGCGTCGTCAAATTGACCGTCGTGATAGAGAATGCCGCCGCGCAGGCCTTCGCCTTTAACACCCGGTAGCATTTCCAGCGTGCTTTTGCGCGAGAGCAGTCGCGAATGGCCGAGAGACAGTTTGCCGGAGAGCCTCTCATAAACCTTGAGACCCACGCCGTAATAAGGAAGTGAAGAATAACTATAGGCCGGGACTACGAAAGAAAGATCGTGGACCAGATGTGGCGCGTTTCGCAGCATGTGTCCGCGTTCGCGCAAGGCGTCAAGCACCAGTGTCAGGTTCATTTGTTCGAGATAACGGACGCCACCATGAACGAGTTTGGTGCTGCGGCTGGAGGTTTCCTTGGCGAAGTCGGCACGCTCGACAAGCAGTGTGCGGTAGCCGCGCGCGGCAGCTTCAACCGCAGCGCCCAAGCCTGTGGCTCCGCCGCCGATGACGAGCACATCCCAGGGCTCGGTTTGCCGGCCCAATTCAGTCAGAATTTCTTGTCGTGTGTTCACGCCTCTTACTTCCTTTCGCAGTTGCCAGATACCGGAGATCAACCAAACGCCAAGCAAAACTGCAGCTTGTTGCGTTGCAAGGCGCGTGAAGTTTCCGGCGCAGAGGCCGGCACACCGCCTTGATTCAGTTTTGAAAGTTGTTTCTCCGCCCCGGCTCTGGTCTCTGGAAGGGCGTGATTCGGAGGGCCGAATCCCTTGCGTTACATGAAACAATGAAGCTCGAATACTGCGAGCCCACTGTCGTTTCCAGCATACCACGCTGGATTCTTGCTCGCATTTCAAGCTGCTGGGGCGCCACTAACTGCCGAGCCAAAACAAATGCGCCGGCCGCATCCCGCAACCGGCGCACAGGTTGGATCGAAGTCAGTAAATGACTTTCAATGCAAACTGCAGAATGCGTGGCTCCAGAGTTGAACTGATTTGTCCGCCGCCACTCGGAACTCCGCCAGTGATCTGTGAGAGAGACGGCGTGGAGCCGGTGGGAAGCGTTACACCCGAGGCAATGGTTCCCTGCGAACCACTGATGTTGCCGGGCAATGTGAAGTTGGTGTGATTGAAGACGTTATAGGCCTCAGCTCGGAACTCGATCTTCAGGCTTTCGATCGGAGTGCTGAACCTCTTGTTGAGAGCGAGGTCGGTCTCGTTGAACGTCGGAGTTCGGGCAGGATTTCGCGACGCATTGCCGAAGGGGCTCAGATAATGAGCTGGGCTGGAGCTATCAGTGACAGGAGGAATCACGAAGGCCGACAAGTTGATGTAGTTAACATAGCCGGTATTTGCCGCGCGGCTGGCAGTACCCTGCGTAATTGCAGTTCCAGGAACATGAAAGGGGCGGTATTCGTTGGCGCCGCGGTAGGTTGCCGAAATCTGCTGGGAAACCTGCTGGGTCGCGTTTGGAGTATAGGTCAAATTGAAGGGCGTTCCAGCCTGGGCCGTGTTGATGCCGCTAATTTGCCAACCACCAACGACCGCATCCAATGCGCCGTTCGCATTGGAAAGGAACGTGCGGCTTCGACCGAAGGGAAGGTCATAGACGAGGCTGGTGACGTTAGCAACGGGGAGATTGTAGTCGGACTGGGAATAGTCTGCCCCGATGTTGAGGCCATTTTGGGGTGAGGGAGTGTTGCCCTCGAGAGAGGCCGAAGCATTGTCGAGCGAACGCTCCCATGTGAAGGAGTTCAGCAAGGTCAGCCCGTGGACGAAACGCTGCTCGTAACGGACCTGAAGCGCGTTGTAATTGGAGAGGAACTCATTAAGCGCCTCGGTGATATCGCTGGGCCAGTTGGCATATTGCCTCTGGACACTGGCGGTTCCCAGGGTGGAGAGAATCCGCTGGTTGGCGTTGACGAAGCCTTCGAGATGGAGTCCGTGGTTTCCAACATAGGCGAGGTCGAGGAGGGTGTTCTTGGTCAACTGGCGCTGCACGTCGAAGAAGAAGTTCTCAACGTAGCTGTCATGCCTGTCTTTTGGAACCCATGTGATGTTATCGGTGGCCGAGTTGAAGGTGGTGACAAGCCCGGTGGGAAATCCTTGGTCGGCAGTGACGAAGCAGCTTGGCGTGGTACCGCCTACCGCGATGATCTGCGCCGGAACCGGCGTGCTGCAAACGTTGGTGGGGCTCGGTGTGGGCTGCGTAACCGCTGCGAACTGCGCCTGCGGCGCATTGATCCCGGCGATATCGCCTGAGCCCGCGCGGGTGTAGTGGACGTAGCCGGTGCCGAAGCCACCGCGAATAACAGTCTTGGGAGTAACCGAATATGAGAAACCAATACGCGGCGAAAAATCCAGCAACTGCGGATTGACGAGGGTCTTGCCATACACTCCGCTGCCAGTGACCGGCTGGATGCCATTTCCCGCTACAGCTCCGGGAGCGAGGGTGTCGACTACCTGGTTTACAGGATCGAAGTTCGAGATGTAGTTCTTTTGCTCGGAGTATGGCGAGCCGTACTCCCAGCGCAAGCCCAGGTTGAGGGTCAGGTTTGGCAGAACCTTCCAGTCATCCTGCGCGTAGGCGGAATCGAGCGACTGGCGGAGGTGGACAACGAAATAGTTGGCCAACTGATAGCTGCTGGTGAGACCGAACATGAAGTCGGCCCAATAATCGTCCGCGACCTTGGTGCTGCCGACCGTAGTGTAGCCGCCACCGTAGGTCCATGAGCCATAGAGCGGATTGTTGTCGTTGACTGCCATCCAGATGTGCTCGTACTCATAGCCGTACTTGAAAGAGTGCTTACCCTTGATCCAGGTGAAGTTGACTTTGGGGTCGAGCAGCGCGGGATCCTGCCATTGGGGGTTGGTGCTTTGGCGGCCAAAGGTGGTGAAGTTGGTGATGGAGACCTGAGGCAGGCCCCCGGCGATTCCCGCAGGGACGGTCTGGAGGCCCGGAATGGTGAAGACGTTCTGGCCGATGGAAAGGGTAAACTTGCCTGCCTTGGTACGGGAGAGCCCGAGACGGGCGTCGAGCACTTTGTCGGCACCGAACAGGTGCGTGTAGCCGAGCGCAACCTGCTGATCGAGGATGCGAATGGTCCCATTGGCTGTGCTGTCGAGCGGCAACGGGATCACGGGATAGTTAACACCGGTTTCCTTACGATCGCTCACTCGGAGGAACCAGGAAGAACTGGCCGACTGCTGGAAGTCCAGACGAAGATCGCCCTTGTCGGAGTTGTCGGTAAAGGGAACTTCCTTGGCATAGTCGTCACTGTTTAGGCCGGTCGAAGCCACGCCTGAAATAGGCAACGCGCTGGCAAACGGCTTGTAGTAGCTGATGATCTTTGCCGAAAGAGGATTGATTGCACCAGCCGGGATGGCGGTGCCAGCGGGGTAAGTAACACCGGTGATGGGGTTCTTGACCGGAACAACCAGGATGCCGTTGAGTTCATTCTGAGTGGGCAGAGTATAGACGTAAAGCGGCTTGAGCGTCTGGCGGAACCCCTCGTAATCGACAAAGTAGAACAGCTTGTTCTTTAGGATCGGGCCGCCGAAGTTCACGCCGAACTGGTTGCGATTAAACGCGGGTTTTTGAAATGGAACGGAACCGACGGTGCCGACGAGCGTCGGCTTGAAGAAACCGGCGGCGTTCAGATCGGTGTTGCGGATGAAGTCATAGAGGAGGCCGTGGAAGCTGTTGCTGCCGCTGGCCGAGGCGATATTAACGGTGGCGCCGGAGGAGCGCCCATACTCGGCGCTCTCGTTGTTCGTTACGACGTTCAACTGCGCAACAGAATCGGGCGGAATAGCGATGATCTGGTTATCGAAGCCCTGATTGCTCTCGCCATATGCGTTGTTGTCCATACCGTCGAGCAGAAAGTTGTTGAACATGCTGCGCTGGCCATTGACGTTGTACGCGCCTGCGCGAACCAGGCTCGAGATGGAGCTGGTGGTTGCGGCGGTAGGCGCCTGACGCGAACCGGTCACCATGGCCAGCATGTCGGATGAGGTACGGCTGACCAGAGGCAGCGCCTCGGTTTGGAATCCAGAGATCGTTTGTGCACGTTCGCTGGTTTCGGTGTCGACCTGCAACGCCACACCGTTAACTTCCACTGTCGTTGCCTGGGCCGTTCCCACCTTCAAAGTGAGGTCAATGTGCTGGCGCACGCCCACGGAAACCAGGATGTTGTCCGCGACGGCCGTCGAGAAGCCTTGATGCTCCACCATGATCCTGTAAGTCCCCGTGTGCAGCGACGGAATCTCATACTCGCCCGCGGTACCTGACACTGCCGTCGAGGTGACGCCAGTAGCCTTGTTCACCGCATTCACGTTCGCTCCGGGTATCACAGCTCCGGTGGCATCCTGAATTACCCCGACGACGCTACCGGTGTCGTACTGGGCAAGGGCCGCGCGCGAAGTCAGCAACAGCAGTGCCGCCAACGCTATGAAAATCCACCCGGAACTCGAAATTCCGATTCTTGCTTTGAAGGTCTCTCTGTTTTGTTGCGTCGCAGATCGGCTTGTCAATTTCTTCATACTGCCTCCCAATTTTTGGTCTCAACTACGGTTAAGTATCTTTCCTCGTTGAAGATAGCGGTTACGCTGTTGAAGTCTTCGCCTCTTGAAACGGGGACCTTGGAATATGCGTGGACGAGAGAGCTAGAGCCGGGACCACATTTCGCCTGCGGGAAGGTGGGGTGCGCGGTAAGCCTGCACAATCTCAAAAAGACACGGGGGCCGGAACTTGCTGAAGGTATTTAGTGCGATGGTCCTATGCCATCTTTGGTCACTTTCGTGAATATTCGAAAAACACCCCGTGAAATCTTAGCTAAACGAAAGACCGGCATCGAGCGCGCCGCCAAGGGGGGCAGAACAAACGCGCTTCGCCAGTTGCAGGGGTGACAGGATTTGGCGGTGGATCTCTCTTGGTCTATTCCGCGAGTGGAAGCTAACAAACGCTCAAATGCGGTGTCAAGAGGAATTTAACACGTGTGCATGACGCAACCGCCATGGAGCACGGGCAGCCTATTGCAACTGGAGAAATCAGGCGATGACGTCCGCCGGCAGAGTCCATTCCCGGTTCTGACTTTCGGCTACGCCGCGATGCGTCAGGCTTCCGAGCCAGGTATTGAGCCCTTCTGCCATTCCGGCGTCCTGCGCGAGTGCCTGGCGCGCGCCCAGGTTCGCCAATCGCAGCAGATAAGGGAACGTGGAGTTGGTGAGCGCCAGGGTGGACGTGTGCGGCACGGCGCCCGGCATGTTGGTTACGCAGTAGTGCACCACACCGTCTACTTTGTAGCTGGGGTTTGAGTGCGAGGTCGGCTTTGCCGTCTCCACGCATCCGCCCTGGTCGATGGCCACATCGACAATCACTGCGCCTTTCTTCATCTGGGCCACCATGGCGCGCGTCACAATTCTGGGAGCGGTTGCGCCCGGAATCAGAACACCGCCGATCACCAGATCCGCTTCGCGCGTGGCTTGCGCGACGTTGTAGCTGTTTGAAGCGAGCGTATAGAGCCGGCCGCCGAAGATGTCATCCAGTTCGCGCAGCCGGTTCAGATTCACGTCGATGAGCGTGGTTTTGGCGCCGAAGCCAAGCGCGATTCGGGCTGCATTGGTTCCCACGACGCCACCGCCCAAAATGGCAACATGCGCAGGCGGCACGCCCGGAACGCCGCCCAGCAGAATGCCGCGGCCGCCACGCTCCTTTTCAAGATAGGTGGCCCCGACCTGCACGCTCATGCGACCCGCCACCTCGCTCATCGGCGTCAGCAGCGGCAGAGTTCCCTGGCGGTCGCGCACCGTCTCATAGGCGATGCCGATGACTTTTGCCTCAAGCAGCTTGTCAGTAAGCGCGGGCAGCGGCGCCAGGTGCAGATACGTGAACAGCACGAGGCCCTCGCGGAAGTAGACGTACTCCGATTCGATGGGCTCCTTGACCTTGACGACCGTATCCGACTTGCCCCAGACAAATCCGGCGTCGCCGACCATCTCTGCGCCGGCATTCTGGTACTCCGCATCGGGGAAACCGGACTGTGCGCCAGCCTGTGTTTCAACCAAAACCTTGTGGCCAGCCTCGGTAAGCGCCTTGACGCCCGCAGGCGTGACGCCAACGCGGGCTTCGTTGTCTTTGATTTCTTTGGGAACGCCAACGATCATGGCCTAACCCTCATGATCTTCGATGCTATCGGGATCGGCCCGCACTTGGATAGCTCATTCATCACACTTACGTCATGGACTCCCGTGCTTGCCGCCACAAATCGAGATCGCCGTCTTTCGCATAGCGATCGATCTCCTTCAGCTCGGCGGCGGTGAACTCGAGCTTCTTCAGCGCGTCGAGTGAGTCGTTAAGCTGATCGACGTTGCGCGCGCCAATCAGCGCGGAAGTCACGCGCTTGTCGCGCAGCACCCAGGCGATGGCCATTTGCGCGAGTGTCTGGCCGCGGCCCTGCGCGATGTCGTTGAGTGCGCGCACGCGCTTGAGATTGGCTTCGCTGAGGAATTCCTTCAGGAGCGATGAGTCGCCGACCTTGGCCCGCGAGTCCTTCGGGACGCCCTTGAGATATTTGCTCGTGAGCAGGCCCTGGGCCAGCGGTGAAAACGCGATGCACCCCACGCCTAGCTCGTCGAGCGTCGCAAGGAGGCCTTTTTCGACCCAGCGATTCAACATGGAGTAGGAAGGCTGATGAATGAGCAGGGTCACGCCCATGCTTTTGAGAATCCTTGCGGCCTGGCGCGTGCGCTCTGGCGAATAAGAAGAGATGCCGACATAAAGAGCCTTGCCCTGATCGACGGCGGTGGCGAGCGCGCCCATAGTTTCTTCCAGTGGACAGTTTTGCCATGGACGATGCGCGTAGAAGATGTCGACGTAGTCGAGGCCCATGCGCTTGAGGCTGTCGTCGAGCGAGGCAAGCAGATATTTGCGCGAGCCGCCGATGCCGTAGGGGCCGGGCCACATATCCCATCCGGCTTTGGACGAGATGATGAGCTCGTTGCGCAGCCCGCGGAAGTCCTTGCGCAGAATCGCGCCGAAGTTTTCTTCGGCCGAGCCATAGGGAGGGCCATAGTTATTGGCGAGATCGAAGTGCGTGACGCCGCGGTCGAAGGCGCGTCGGATGGTGGCGCGGCCTGTCTCGAAAACATCGGCGCTGCCAAAGTTTTGCCACAGCCCGAGTGAGATAGGCGGCAGAACCAGGCCGGAACTT
>CAZKJB010000199.1:0-7755 GCA_964552975.1 uncultured Occallatibacter sp.
TTGAATGGCCATGCTGCCGATGGTCGAGCTCTCCGTCTCGCCAATCTCTACCGTCAGCCCGGTGCGCTGCTCGGTCAGCTCCACCAGCAGCTTGTTGCGCGTGGCGCCGCCGATCATGTGGATGCGGTCGAGTTTGCGCCCCAGCATTTTTTCCAGGTTCGCCGTCGCCGAGGCATAGCGCAGCGCCAGGCTCTCAAAGATCGTGCGCGCGAAGATCGGCTCATTCCCCGCCACATCGGGAATCTCGTCGAATCCCAGCCGCTTCAGTTCTCCGTTAATCCGCTGCGGCATCGCGGAGTCGAGCATCAGCGTCTCGGCGTCCATATCCAGCACTCCGCCGGTGCTGCGCACGGCAGCCTCTTGAACCAGTTTCTCGATCTGCCAGGGCCGCCCCTCTGCTGCCCACCCATCCATGCATTGCTTCAGCACCCACATGCTGTTGATCACCGAGTGAAACAACAGGTCACCCGTTGCCGCGCCGAGATTCGTATACCCCGCATCGAACGCCTGCCGCGTGGTGCACGCCACCGCGGTGCGCGTTCCGACCAGAGACCACGTACCGGAACTGATATAAAGCGTATTCTCCAGGCTTGTGGGAATCCCTGCGATCGCCGACGCAGTGTCATGGCAGCCCGGAACAATCAGCTCGGTCTCTTTGAAGGCATCAAGTGAGGCCAAGCGCCCTTGCAGCCGCCCGACAACGTCGCCTGCGTGCACGACCGGCGGAGCTGCATCAATATCGAGCCCAAGCAGACCGAAGAGTTCGCGGTCCCAATCTCCTGTTTGAAGATTCACCAGACCGGTGTGGGTGGCGCGGGTGTATTCGGCAACGCGCGGCGCGCCGAGCCAGTGAAGAATGTACTCCGGGATCGAAACCCATGGCGCAGCCGGGTCCACGCCCGCGGCCGAGTCCGCGCAAAGCTGGTAGATGTCGTTGAGCCGCATGGGCAGCGCGCCGGTTCGCCGGAAAAGATCGAACGGCGCAATGAGCAGGTCCGCTGCTTCCTTGCTGGCGACTGTGCGCTCATCCCGGTAGCAGAATGGCTCATACAGTCTCCGGCCATCCGGCGTTAAGCGGACATAGTCCGCTCCCCAGCAATCGACTGCGACCGACGCGATGCCTTCTGGCGCCGCAAACGCGGCCTTCTCGAGTCCTGCTTCGAGGCCTGCAAGGATGGAATCCAGCGGCCAATGCAACGAATTGCCTTCATGCACCGGGCCATTGGGAATGCGATGGATGACTTCGACGGCGGGCCGCGAGCCGACCCAGCGAAGCAGCGAAACGCGACAGCTTTCTGCGCCTAAATCAATGGCAACCCGTGCAGCTTCTTGCATGACCGCAGCAAAACCCCTTTTCCGTCAGCGCCGCTCCTCAACGTTGGAACGCCTCGGTCAGGCCGCCATCAACCGGGATCACGTGCCCCGTTGTGCAGCGCGCCCGAGGGCTCGCCAGAAAGAGGATTGCCTCTGCGCAGTCGGCCGGATCGATTGCCTTCTGCGTCAGCGTGCGCTCGGCATAGAACGCGGCCAACCGGCTGCGAAGTTCCTCATCGCTGAACGATTCCTGGAAAGGAATATTGTACTTCTTCAGCGATGCGCGCACGCGGTCGCGCCCGAACATTGTCGACCCCTTAACGACTGTCGCCGGGCTGATTCCGTTGACGCGCACATTGGGCGCCATGCTCACCGCAAGCTCGCGAATCAGATGCGACAGCGCTGCTTTGCTCACGTCGTAGGCTTCGCTGCCCCGCTTGGCCACGACCGCATTGGCTGAGCTGGTGAACACAATATTTCCGTGCAGCCCCTGTTCCTCAAAAAGCTGCGCAGCTTCGTCAGCGAGCAGGTAATTCGCGGTCACGTTCACCGCCATCGTGTCGGCCCACTTCTCGTCGGGAATCGCGCCGTCAAGCGTCGACGGAAAAATTGCTGCCGTGTTGATCAAAATGTCGATTCCGCCGAATGCCAGTGCAGCGTTTCCAATGACTTCTTGAATCGACTTGCGGCTGCGCACATCCACGTTGGCGCTGCCGGTAAACTCCCGCGACGTCACCGTTGCCAGATCGTCGGCAACCTGGGCCGCGCCCTCGGCATTGCGGTCGGCAATAAACACATGCGCGCCGCGTTTGGCAGCCAGGTGCGCTACTTCGCGGCCAATGCCGCTGGCGCCGCCAACCACCAGCGCCACGCGACGGCTCAATTCCTTCTCGGGAGGCTGGCGGCGAATCTTCGCCTCTTCCAGCGCCCAGTATTCAATGCGAAACGCCTCCAGCGCCGGCAACGCCACGTAATTGCTGAAGACTTTAAAGCTCTCCGGATCCACTCCCGGCTGGCACTGCGGAACCGGTCCGCTCACTTCGCCTTCGCTCAGTAAGGTCGCGCCTTCCATCACGTGAATCGCGTTCGTATAGAATTCGCCGGTAATGCGCGCCTCGGTCTTGTTCTTGCCGTAGCTGAACATTCCCAGGCCCGAAATCAAAACGATGGTCGGGCTTGCGTCGCGCATCGCAGGAGACTCCGGCGTGGCGAACGCTCGATAATACGCCCGATACTGCTTGCGGTACTGCGCAAGCGAGTAGTCGATCGAGCGCTTCAGCGCGTCCAGATCCTCGCCCGCAGCCCACGGCACAAACAGCGGCCGAATCTTGGTGCGGATAAAGTGATCGGGACAGCTGGTGCCGAGAAATGCCAGCTCTCTCGCGTTCACTGAGTCAACAAACTGCAACACGTCCGGCGCATCGCTGAAGCTCGAAATAAACCGCTGCTGCGCGCTGATGCGTCCGCGCAGGAAAGGTGCAATCGCGATCGCCAAACTCCGGCGATCTTCCCGCGCCGGCATTGCTTCCCCGCCAAAGCGGACCTTGCCTTCGCCGTGGCGCTCGATAAATTGTCCCAACTGGTCAATTACGTTCAGCGTGTTCAGGTAGCACTCGCGCTGTGTCTCGCCCCAGGTAAACAGTCCATGCCCGCCCAGCACAATGCCGTCGCAGCCGGGATTTTGGTCCACCACGCGCCGCATCATCAACGCCAGCTCGAATCCAGGGCGCTGCCACGGCATCCAAACCAGCTTGTGGCCGAACTCGCGGTTGAACTCCTCCATCTTGACCTTGCCGTTGGCCGAGGCCGCCAGCGCGATCCCCCAGTCCGGGTGCAGATGGTCAACATGCTTGAATGGCAGAAAGCCGTGCATTGGCGTGTCGATGGATGCAGCGACAGGGTTGTTCTTGAAGGCGCACAGCGGATACAGTGCCACCACATCGTCTTCAGCATCCACGCCCTTGTAACTGCGTTCGAGTGCCAGGAGCTTTTCCAGGTAAAGCGTGGCGAAACCCGTGCGCTTGATGCTGCCCAGGTCGCCGCCGGAGCCCTTCACCCAAAGCACTTCCACCGGGTCGCCCGTCAGCGGGTCAATCTCGACCACTTTCGAGCTGGTGTTGCCGCCGGCAAAGTTCGTGATCCGCAGGTCAGAACCCAACAGGTTTGAGCGGTAGCGCAGCAGCTCGGGTTCGTCGAGAGTAGACGCGATGGAGGGATCCCAGCGGTCCTCAAGGAAATGCAATGCAGGCGAAGCAGTTGTTGCCATTGTCATAGGAAGCACTCTTCGGGGAATTGATCGAGCTCAATCTCATGATACAACCAGCACCGGCAGAAAACCGCTTTATAGAAGGGGAAGAAACGGCTTAAGGCGAGGTCTCCGCCTTTGCTATGCGGCAAGCCAACACAATGCTCGACACTTGCTTGGACGGATCAGTTTCGATTTAAGTCGCACCTTCGCTGCAAGAGCGTCTGCCCTTCGCTCGTGCCCGGCCGTGCTTTTCTCGTCGTGGCCTCGGCGCGCTATCGGTTCTAATAGCAGTTCTCAGGCCGATTACGCGATTGAGTCCGGCGGCGCAAAGATACCTCATTTTTCATTTACATCGGCTGCCTTGGCATCGTACTAATGCTCGAAAGTGTTGCAACTGCAGCAAATCAAGACCCAAAGTCGAGACCTTCGTACCGCCCCGCAGCGCGACTGATCTTGATTCTTGAGAACGGTAAACGCCGGCACACAATTACGAGAGCCGAGGCCAAAAAATGACCGGAAGCGGCGAAGACTCGCTCACGAAGTATTGGAATCTAGCCATCCTGGGCGCCGTCGCCGTCTTTGTGCTTTTGGCCGCGTCGAACATTGACCTTCCCGGCATCTACTACGACGAACTGATCCAGGTGACGCCAGCGCTCCACTTCGTCAAGGGCGACGCCATGAATAGCCAGGTGCCCGGGCTCGATAACACCGCGATTCATTTCCATGGACATCGGCTCCCTTTGATGACCATGGGCTACATTGGCGCGGTGAAGACGATCGCCTTTGTGCCCATTGCGGCGACGTTGACTCTTGGCCCGAGAAGTATCCGGTATTTCACGATCATGATTGGCGCGATTTCACTCCTCGCTATAGCGGGTTTCGCGCGCAGATTCATTGGGCCGGCAGCGGCCGCACTCGCCATCATTTTTCTCGCCACCGACCCCAGCTTTCTCATCTATTGCCGCACGGACTACGGTCCAACCGTATTCATGATGGCCCTTAAAGGCGTGGCTTTATGGCAGCTGATAATGTGGTGGCAAACCGGCAGGTCGTGGCCGCTGTACCGGGCCGCGTTCGCGACAGGACTGGGCGTCTACGACAAAACCAATTTCCTCTGGATCGTGATGGCCGTGGCTGGCGCGACGATCTTGCTTGAGCACCGCTTCTTTACACGCCTCAACTGGCGGCAGATGGCATGTGCGTGCGGTTTCTTCATCATCGGCTGCTCGCCTCTGATCGCCTACAATCGCCATTGGCCGCCGCCAACCTTGACGGCCCTCGCGGCGCAAAATCACTCCGATGGCAGGGAGACTGGCCCGCCGCATTCGTTCGAAGAGGTAGAGCGCCGGTTGATCCAGCGGACGGCCGTTTTCGGCTATCTCTTCACGGCGACGTCAGTCGTTTACATGCGCGATCTGCCGCCGCCTCGCGTCGTGATCATGCCGTTTGCGGTCTTCGCGGCGTCGCTGATCACGCTGGTCTGTTACGCGATTCGCAGTGTGCGCCGTCGATGGCGGCGCGAAATGTTCCTCCTGCTGGTAACGTTCTTCATCGTGTTACTGGCTTCGCTCACCCCCGGAGCATTCAAAAATCATCATCTGATTTTGGCCTATCCGTTTCCCCATCTGCTGGTCGCCGCGATTGTCGTTCGCGGTGTCAGGCAGTGCTGTCGAATGCGCGCACCACTCGGCGCGATCGCCTCTGCCGCAGTCATTTGCGTATGTGCTGCGGCGCCCGTGGCGGCAAACGTGCTTCGCTACAGGCAAGTCACGGTCGGGTTGCAAAAAACCGGCGGCACGGACAATTGGTCCGATGCAATCTATGCTCTTGACTCCTGGCTCGAGAACCATGATCCAGCGCAGCCGGTCGTGGCTGTCGATTGGGGCATCGAACAGCCGTTAGCCGTGCTTTCGCAGGGGCGCCTCCACTGTGTGGACCTGTGGCAGGTTCACGACGCCTCGGATTATCAAGACTTCTTCAATGTGCCGGGAACTCGTTACGTGCTGCACGCACCGGACACAACCAACTATCCGGAACCTCGCGATATCTTCCTCGAAGGCGCACGGGCACGCGGTTTGCAAACGAACCTGGCTGAGACCTTCAACGATCGCACGGGGCGCCCCACCCTTCTCGTTTACGTGCTCTCACGGATGCAGGAAAGTAAGCCTCCGTCAAGCCCGCAATGAGGGGTTCCTGTCGGCTCTTTCCTCCGCAGAAGACCATGAAAACTCGAGCAAATCCGTCTTCGAGCCTGTCGATTCGGACTCGCTTCGACAATCCCCTTGAGGACGGCTGGCATGGTCCATAAGTCGATACCCCACAGTTCGATCCGCGCTTGAACCCCGCCTCACCCTTTGCTATCCTCTGCGGTGAAGCAACCCCAGAATTCACTCCTCAGGATCGATTCGTTATCGGACTCCCCGGAGGCATGATGGGCTTTCCTGTTGACTCCCGTGTCATTTCCCTGGTTTGGTATTTGAGCCCATTTGAACGGGGAACCGATGATCGCAGGAAGTAGATGGTCGCGCCTTTGAGGCGCCAACCACGGAGGGACGCGCGATGACAGATTGGCCAGGGTCGCTGCAGGACGTATCTATTCCTGAGATAACGCTCTCCGTCGTTATGCCCATCTACAACGAGCGCTCGACCCTCCGCGCGGTCGTCGAGCGAGTTCTCTCCGTGCCGCTGAAGATCGAATTGCTTTGCGTCGATGACGGTTCAAGCGACGGTTCGGCTGAAATCCTGCGAGAACTCGAAGGCGAATATCCGCAAATCCGTGTTCTTCTGCAACCGCGCAATATGGGCAAGGGAGCTGCGCTACGCCGAGGCATTTCAGAAGCAACGGGCGATTTTGTTGTCATCCAGGACGCGGATATGGAATATGATCCTGCCGACTATCACCAACTCATCGGGCCTCTTTGTGCGGGGAAAGCGGACGTTGTCTATGGCTCGCGCTTTGTTGGGAGTGGTCCGCATAGGGTGCTCTATTTCTGGCACTCGGTCGGCAACACCTTCCTGACTCTTATTTCGAATTCTTTGACGAATATCAACCTCACAGATATGGAAACTTGCTACAAGGCGTTTCGCCGCGAGATCATCCAATCCATTCCCATCGAAGAAGACCGGTTTGGGTTCGAGCCGGAGATTACCGTGAAGTTGGCGCGCCGCAATCTGAGGATCTATGAGGTGGGAATCGGGTACTGGGGCCGCACTTACGAAGAGGGCAAGAAGATCGGCTGGAAGGATGGAGTCCGCGCGTTATATTGTCTCTTCAAGTACACGCTGAAAGAGCCGAAGACATGGCCGGCGACAGCAGCATCGGCGCCGCCCGCGACTGAGTCTGCGCTTCCCAAATAGGCTTCAGGCCGGAGCACTCGACGCGACAGCCTCGGAAGTTTCGGCTTTCGCCCCGTTTCGTGCCGTCTCGTCGGCGCCCAAAGTCTCAGGAGTCACAGCTTTGTGGTGCACGTAGTTATAAGGAGGCACTGTGTACCCCCGCAGAATCGCAATTCCCAGCTGGATCAGGCGCGGGCCGTAAGTCTCGGGTTCATGCGAGATTGACCCGACGATCGCGCTCGATCCACCCTTCATCTCTTCCATCACTTCGGGAATGCAGTCCTGGCCCACGATGGCGAAGCTCTCTTCCTGCCCGGCATCGCGCACCGCATCCAGAACGCCCAGCGCGCTGGAGTCGGTGGCAGCTGCCACTAACGTATGTTCGCCCGGCTTGCAGCTGCGCAAGAGCTCGCGCATCGCCTTGTGGCTGGCTTCGCGCATGCCGCGGCCTTCGATCTGCACGAAACGGTCAGCGGTCAGTTCCTTGAAGCGTTCCCTTATTCCGTCGAAGGCGCCCGTAATGCGGTTCTGCACAAAGCTGCCGGCTTCGCTGAATCCCACGCCCACTACGCGGTCCACTTTGCCCTTCCATTGCCGCTGCGCGTACTGCGAAAGGATCGACGCGGCCTCGTAACCGACTTCGAAGTTGTCCACGCCGAAATAGGTCGCATTGGGGTGGGGCACATCGATGGCGACGAGGGGAATGTCGGCCTTCTTGAAGATGTGAGCCACGCGCGGCGCAGCCGCCTCTTCCACCTGGAACTCCAGCACCAGGTCCACTCGCTTGGCGACGAATTCCTCGGCGTTGCGCACGGCCACGGCCGGATCGTAACGGTTGTCGAGCATCAGCAGTTCTA
>CAZKJB010000200.1:0-7743 GCA_964552975.1 uncultured Occallatibacter sp.
AGGTGCGGTGTGTCCACACGTATTGCTCACCCGGTATCTGCATTTTGTCGTCGATATCGTAGAGGGTATGGAAAATTTCATCACCGCTTTGCAGATCCTCAACCGGGCGATCGGGAAGCACCTGGCGCATTCCGTTCATAAAGTGTTCCCAGTCTTCGGTGCCGTGAAAATCGTCGACCATCAGGAAGCCGCCCTTGAGCAAATACTCGCGCAGGCGCTTGGCCTCGGCATCGGTGAATGTCCAATTCTGCGCCTGCACCGCGTAAATCCACGGATAATTGAAGATCTCATCGGAGTCGAGCGTGACCACTTGTTCCGTCGGCCGTCCATCAATACGCGTCAGCCTATGCATGGCGATGAGAAACTGACGGTCAGCCTTGGGATAGTCGCGCGACCAGGAGCTCCAACCGCGGCGTCCGTAGCCGCCAAATCCCGAATAACTCTCCATTCCGGAGGTATAGGCGAGACGCGACCAATAGAATTCCGACTTGATGTTCGTCGGGGAGTCGTCATTGCCAAACCCGAAATCGGCAGTCCGCTGCAATGACCACACTGCTGTGCCGCAAGCAGCGACCGCGATGGCCACGAGTGCGACCTGTGAAAGCTTCATGGTGGACCTCCGCGGAGGGGAACCGCGCGCGAAACGGCTGACACCTTAATGCAGTTATAGACGATACCGGCCACCCGTTGGTTTGCAGGCGGAAATTGTTAATTGGCCAGCCCTTGTCCCTTTGGTTTCGAGCGTGAGAGGATGCAGGCATGTTTGGCTCAGATGAGAGGGCGAAATCGTGAACAGGCGAGATGTGCTGAAGCTGGGCGGCCTGGCGCTGGCGCAGGCCGCGGCACGACGATCGCCGCTTACGGCACAGACCGATGTACACGCCGGAATGCCGATGGCGCCGACCGCGCCGGAAGGGCGCGCCGACTACTCGCTTCGTATTGCTCCTGTCACTGTTGAGCTTGATCCCGCGCACATTCTTTCGACAATCGGCTACAACGGAACTGCGCCGGGTCCGGTGCTGCGCATGAAAGAAGGGAAGCCGGTCACTGTTGATGTGATCAACGATACGGACACGCCGGAATACGTGCACTGGCACGGGATGTTGATTCCGGTTGAAGTGGATGGCACCGAGGAGGAAGGATCGCCCATGGTGCCACCGCGTGGCCGGCGACGTTTTGAATTGACGCCGGGTCCTGCGGGGAGCCGCTGGTACCACTCGCACGCCATGGCGATGGACGACCTGCACAAGGGTACTTATACCGGCCAATTCGGATTTGTCTACGTCGACGGCGGCAACGATACCGGTCATTACGACCAGGAGCTGTTTCTGGCGGTGCGTGATTGGGAGCCTTTCTTTACGGCGAATATGGATGACGATGACGACGACACGCATGACGGTCCGTTGCTGGAAATGCCCGCGAAAATGAATACCGAGCCGGACGGCCTCGAAGTCGGTTCAATGACCTACTCGATCAACGACAAGGCGCTCGGATCGGGTGATCCGATCCGGGTCCGCGAAGGTCAGCGGTTGCTGATTCATTTTCTGAATGCCAGCGCCATCGAAAACCGCCGCATCGCGCTTGCCGGCCACAGGATGAAGGTGATTGCGCTCGACGGAAACCCGGTTCCAACGCCACAGTTGGTCGATTCCATCTTCCTCGGCGCGGGCGAGCGTATCGATGCGGAGGTTGAGATGAAGAATCCCGGAATCTGGGTTCTTGGCTCAACCGAAAAGCCGATTCGCGAATCAGGCCTTGGCGTGGTGGTGGAGTACGCAGGGCAACACACCCAGCCACAGTGGGTCGATCCACCCAAGGCCCGCTGGGATTACACCATCTTTGGGGCTGCTAGTTCCAGTTCGCCCCCGCCGCAGCAGACGATCGAAATGGCATTTGAAAAGATCCCAGGGGGAATGGGCAAATTCAATCTATGGCTCGTGAATGGCAAGCCCTATCCGCACGAACGCGAATTCGTGTTGGAGAAGGGTGTGCGCTATCGGCTGGTCTTCAGGAACCGCACAGACGATGCCCACCCCTTGCATCTGCACCGGCATCTTTGGGAACTGGCGGAGATAAACGGAAAAAAGACCGCTGGGATTATCAAGGATACGGTCGTCGTACCCTACTACGGACGTGCTGTTGTCGACTTTACGGCAAACCAGCCGGGCCTCGCGCTCTTCCACTGCCACATTCAGCAGCACATGGACTATGGTTTCAAAGCGCTCTTTCGGTACGCTTGACATACCAATGACCAGACCGTATTCGCACCAATCGACGGCGCGATGATCTCTGCGCAATTCTTATCAGGCTGCGCCAACCTTTGCTTTGTGCGCGGCCACTATATAGAGGAAGAGCCTTTGCACGCGGATGTCGCTGGTCATCTCCGGATGGAACGTTGCCACGAGCAGATCTCCCTGGCGCACTAGGGTAGGGAAGCCGTCGCGCTTCGCGAGCACTTGAACTTCAGCGCCAACCCGCGTGATGCGCGGCGAGCGGATGAAGACCATCTCCAGCGGGCCGCCTGGCAGCGCAGTCTCGAGAGTGAGGATGGTTGAGTCGATCTGCCGGCCATATGCATTGCGTTCGACTGTCGCATCCAACGCGCCTAGGCTGCGCTGTGGTGGATGCAACACTTCGCGAGCAACCAGGATGCAACCGGCGCAGGTAGCAAAACATGGCGTAGTGGCGACGAATTCTGCAAGCGCGGCGAAGAACCCGTCCTGCTCAAGAAACTTGAGCATCGTCGTGGACTCGCCACCGGGTATCACCAGCCCGTCCAGGCCACTGAGCTGCTCCGCCTTGCGCACCTGGACTGTTGTTGCGCCGGCTGCCTCGAATGCGCGCGCGTGCGCCTCGTAATCGCCCTGCAAGGCGAGTATGCCGATGATGAGTTGATTGGCGTTCCCAGCGCTTTCCGGCGCGGGAGAGCCTGGCGCGGTTGGCATCATGTTACCTTCTTTTATGATACCGGCGTTCACCGAGCGCCGCGGCTACGCTGACGCCAAGAAGCGTAAACTCCCTTAGTTCTAATGAGTTATGCGGGTTCCTTAATGGACTCGTCAGCGACTGCTCTCTTTTTGAATTCGGGCCAAAAAACTGCCTTAGTACCAAATGATAGACACACCGTGGTTTCGCGGTCACTCGGAGCCAAACGAGCTTCCAAGCGCTTGCGCCGCCTCAGAGTTCTGATTAGGGCTTTGCTTTAGAATCAGCAGATTAGATGCGTGCAATTCCCAATGGCGAAACACCGCACAAGGCGCCAGACAAACCAGCGGTCAGACCACCGTTTGACCCTGTTTATAGCCGGTATCTAGATTAGAATCTGGAATCTACAATCACGGGCTTCGTTGTGCCAAACGTCCTTGCGCGGCAGTTAAAAGCCGCGTATCATTCCTGAAAATTATGAATCGCGTCCATGCAATTCGGGAAGCATGGCATCCGCAATCCAAGCAAGACCGCGATGCAATCCTGCGAGAGTTACAAGAGGTCCTGGCCAGCCCTCACTTCTGCAACAGCAAGCGCTACCCGACCCTCCTGCAATACATCGTAGAAAACACACTCGCAGGCAAGCTCGAACTCCTAAAGGAACGAACGCTCGGCGTCGAAGTTTTTGACCGCCCTCCAACTTACGACACCAATACCGATACTGTAGTCCGTTATACGGCGGGCGAAGTGCGCAAGCGGCTGCTGCTCTACTATTCCGAGCACGGCAGACATTCGGGAATTCGCATCTCACTTCCGGCCGGCTCGTATGTCGCTGAATTTCTGCATGGACATGAAGGGCCGGGCGATGATCAGGAACTTCACGGAAGCTATCTGCACGATGCAGAGACCCATTTGCGCTCCGCGGCGGAAACGCATGAAATGGGGCCGGGATCTCTCCTGGGGATTCCCGACGATGCTGCTCGGCCGGCCGCCGGAGTTTCGAATTCTGCAAATGGCAAGTCTGCCCTCAAGCGCCTGGTTTGGCCAGTCTTGATTCTTATCGCCGTTGCTGCCGTTGGCGCTGGAGTTTGGTGGAAGGTTCGTGCCGCCGATCCACAAACCGCAGTGGACGCCTTTTGGGCGCCCGTGATGCGCGATCAGCGGACGCTGATTGTCTGTACTGGCAGCTCAGTCTTTGCGCCACAGAACTATTCGGGCGTTCAGACGGCCGGAAAAGACATCGACTACACCTTCGTTTCCATGCAAATTGCCTCAGGAATCGCGCAGATCAGCAGCGCGATGGGTCATTCCGGAGTTGCGACTGAGTTGGCGCCCTCCGCCAGCACGTCCCTGCCGGAGCTGCGTGAGCACTCGGTCACGCTATTGGGCGGGTACAACAATCAGTGGACTCTTCGCCTGGTGCGGCCTCTCCGTTTTCATTTTGTTGAAGACCAGGGGCCTGCTGAAATCATTGTTGACGCGACGCAACCGCAAACCCACTGGGAAAGAGACAGCTCGCTTCCATATTCGAGCGCCGATGATTATGGACTCGTAGCGCGATTTCGCGATCCCACGATCGATGGTTGGGTGATGGTGCTGGCCGGCTTGGGCCGCAACGGAACCGAAGCCGCAGCGCAATTCGCCACGAGTCCTCATTACATGCAACTGCTAAAGGACAGCGTGGGAAGCAGCTTTGCGAATCGGAATATCGAGGCAGTCCTGAAGGTCAGTGTCATTGATGGCAAGACCGGCGCGCCCTCGATCTTGGCCGTGCATACCTGGTAAAGCGAATGATCTCTTCGGCGTTGCTCCGCCGGTCCCGTTGAATCGGTGGGAAATGATACCGTATACATCTGCCGGGAGATCGCTATAGTATGTCTCCGATGAGACGACTTGGTTTTCCCAACAATTTATCGCGCAGAGAGCTTCTTCAACAATCCGCGGCGAGTGCAGCAGTCCTGGCGACTGGCATTCAATTTCCAACGCTGGCCTCGGCGGTTGCTACGCAAGCCGATCATGCCGCGCACTCCCAATCGGCCGAGGAGCGGCTTTACTCCGGCACCTTAAAGACCTGGTGTGATGGCCTGATCCCGCATCAGATTACCGAAATGCGCGATCCAGCATTTTATGGCGGGCTGCTTTGCCCGTCCTGTGTGTCGATCCATGGCCGGTGCGGAGACGCCGTCTATCCGTTGTTACGAATGGCGCACACCACGGGTGAAGCCAAATATCTGCGCGCGGCCATGCTCGTGCACGAGTGGTCGCAGGCGCAGGTGAGCCGCGCCGACGGAAGCTGGGTGAACGACGTAACGTTGAGCTCGTGGCAGGGAATTACCGTCTTCCATACCATCGCGCTCGCCGAGGCCCTTGAACATCACGGAGTGGTTCTGGATGCAGCCACGCGCGCCAAGTGGAAAGATCGACTCGCGACGGCAGCCAAGTTCCTCGATGGATTTATCAGCATCGAAACGGGAAACGTGAATTACCCGGTGACGGCAACGCTGGCGTTCCAGCTCTCGGGGCAGGTACTGGGCGATGATCGCTATTTCAAACGGGCTCGCGATCTGGCGCATGAGGTGATGGGCCAATTCACTCCCGAAGGATTCCTGGCGGGTGAAGGCCATCCACTAAAGGGCATATCGGCAAAGGGATGCCGCCCCGTCGATCTTGGATACAACGTTGAGGAGTCGCTGCCCTCTTTGGCGCTTTACAGCCTGCTGGCCGATGACAAACCCGTCCAGGAACAAGTAATTGCGGCGATGAAGACGCACATGGAGTTTATGCTGCCTGATGGCGCCTGGGACAACAGCTGGGGATCGCGCAATTACAAGTGGAGCTGGTGGGGAAGCAGGACGAGCGATGGCTGCCAACCGGGGTTCGTGCTCATGGCGCAATTCGATCCAAGATTTCGCGAAGTAGCGCGGCGCAACCTGGAGCTGATGGCCGCGTGCACGCACGATGGGCTCCTTTACGGCGGGCCTGACTATCTCGCGCACGGAGATCTGCCGTGCATTCATCACTCCTTTACACACGCCAAGGCGCTGGCTACAGTTTTGGACCGTGGCACATTCAGTGCTGTCGAAAGCGAGCGTCCGGGGCTGCCACGCGATGAAGCCTACGGGTTGAAGAGTTTTTCTGCCATCGGAACGCGACTGGCCGCGATCGGTCCGTGGCGCGCCACCGTGACCGAATACGACTGGGAATACATGGAGCACGTACAACCCGGTGCAGGGAACCTCGGCGGTGGGCACGTCTCGGGCGGGGCTTTGTCGTTGCTGTATCACCGGACGCTGGGGCCGATTCTTACCGCGAGCATGACCGAATATCTGATGGTGGAGATCGCCAATCAGCAGCAGTTTCGCGAGGGACCGCACATGGCGCTCACGCCGCGCATCGAGTATGTGAGCGGCGAAACCTACACAAACTTGAACGATTTCAAGGCGGTGCTTGCCGCCAGCCACTCAGGCAGCGAGATCGTCTTCAATGCACAAGGCAGTTTGCTTACCGCTTCGCGCCAGCCGGTTCCCGGTGGCGGGATCGGCTATCGCGTGGTTTACCGGATCGGTGACGCCGGGGTAGAAATTGTCGCGAGCACGATTGGGCCAGCGCCAGGATCGGCGCCGCTGCGGCTGATTGTTCCCGTAATTGCGCGTGGCGCGGAGCGAGCCGCTCAGGTGGATGCGCAGACTGTGCGGATTGCGAAATCCAAAGGAACACTGACGGCAACGACGGATGCGGCCGGCGGCTTCGACGCCGGTTTCGCGGAAAAGACCTTCAATCTGGTGCCGGGATTCGAAGCCGTGCCGCTCGCCGTGTCGCTCGCACCAGGAAGAGACGTGCGAATCCGGTTGCAGGCGAGCTGAAACGGGCCCGGCGACCCGCGTATGAATCACCGGGATTAGAATCGTTGAGTCGAGCGCGAGGACTTCCATGCCACGTCTGCGGAAAATCGCAATCCTGATGACTATGTTCGCCGCCGGGAGTTTCGTAATCCCGCAAACGCCGCCTGCCCAACCGCAAGCTTCGCCGGCCAACCCGCCCCGTCCCACGCCGCCCACGCGCGATCCCCACACGCCGGGATATGTGGCGGCAAAAGAGTTGCCTGATGGCACGGTTCCAGCGGCGGACGCCGACGGAAACTTCATCATCGGGCCGACGCACAATCCCGCACCCGAGGCGACAGCGAACGAATCCGTACCGCAAGGAACAGTTTATGAATTCACAATAAACTCCACTGACAGCAAGAGTTATCCTGGCATTGCGCGCGACCCGGGCACCATGGGCAAAGCCGATCCTGGCGATCCCGCGCAAATGATCGTTACCACGAGTCACCCTGCCCCCTACACACGACCCATGGCAGTGTATGTCCCCAAGCAATACGTTCCCGGTACGGCTGCGCCATTTATCGTTGGCGCAGACGGTCCCGACCGGCTGCTCTTCACTGTGCTCGACAATCTGATTGCCGAGGGCCGCGTGCCGGTGATGATTGCCATCTCCATCGGCAACGGCGGCGGCGACGCGCAGGGCAGCGAGCGCGGCCTGGAATACGACACCATGTCGGGCCGCTACGGAGATTTTGTAGAGAGAGAGATCCTGCCGCTGGTGGAGCAGAAATTCAATGTCAAGTTGACGAGCGATCCCGATGGGCGGGCCACGATGGGCGGCAGCTCCGGCGGATCGTGCGCGTTGAGCATGGCGTGGTATCACCCGGAGCTTTACCATCGCGTTCTCACCTACTCCGGCACGTATGTGAACCAGCAGTGGCCGTGGAATCCGGAGACTCCGCATGGCGCGTGGGAGTTCCACGAGCATTTGATT
>CAZKJB010000201.1:0-7730 GCA_964552975.1 uncultured Occallatibacter sp.
TCATCAACTTTGTCCGCAACATTGGCGGCAGCATCCTGATTGCGATCACCAACGCCCAGGTGACAACGCGTTCGAGATGGCATGAGCAGCATCTGCAACAAGCGATGTTGCCCGGCGCACCCGGCTACGACCAGCATATTAAGGCGCTCACCGGATTCTTCAACGGCGGATTCGGCAGCCCGAACAGCGCCGGCATGGCCATCGCCCAGATCTATCACCAGCTGAACCAGCAGGCGCAAACGCAGGGCTACCAGGATGTCTATATGGAGCTCTCCTGGACGTCGATCATTCTGATCGGCCTGGCTTTCATGCTGAGCAAGAACCGGCCCGGTGAAAGCTCCGGCGGTGGTGGTGGAGTGCATTAAGAAGAGCCGCGACATTCGCGATTCCCGGCGGAAAATGCCACCCAGGCAGGCCTGCCCGCCGCAAGCCATTGCATGCCTTGAAATTCACCGGTGTGATCTATCTCATACCACTTTCCTCTCAATCGGCCTATAATTCCGGCAGAATTCCGAACAACAAGATGCCTGTTTGCTGACATCTGCTGAGGAGGCTGTGATGTTCAAATCGTCCTTGCTCTTTTTTGCTGTGGTTCTGTTGGCTGTTGGCTTTGTAGCCTCGAGGGGTAGCAAGGCACAAGCAGGCGCGCCAGCCCCGGCACCTGCAGTTCCTGCCCAGGCTCCCGCCGTGCCCGCGCTGCCGCCTGCCAACCCTCCTGGCGAGGCTTTGGCTCCAGTGCAGACCGTTGCGCCAACGCCGGCAACTCCGGTGAAGAACCCCGTAAAGCCCACTGCTGAATCGCAAGCCCATGCGAAGAGCCTGTACCAGATTGACTGCGCCATTTGTCACGGAGACAACGGCAACGGCAAGACCGACGTAGCCAAGAGCCAGAACTTCCAGATGGCGGATTGGACCGATCCCAAGACCCTGGCCGGGAAGCAGGACTGGGAACTGTTCAACATCATCCGCACCGGAAAGGGCACGGGGATGCCCGCCGAACCTGACGGTCGCGCCAAGGACACAGATGTCTGGAACCTGATCATTTACATTCGCACTTTCTCGAAAGGGCAGCCGGCCCCAGCCGCCGCTCCGTCTGGTTTGACCGCCCAGCCGCAGTAAGGCAGCCCCGGGATCGCACCCTGGTCCGGTATCCTAGCTCTGCGATGGCAGGCATTGAAGACTTTCGTGGGAAGTGGGCGCTTGTAACCGGCGCCAGCTCAGGAATTGGCGTAGCGCTCGCACGCGAGCTGGCCAAGCAGGGCGCGAATCTGATTTTGACTGCGAGACGGCGCGAGCGGCTTGAAACGCTAGCCGCCGAGGTTGGCGCAAAGGGCATTGCGACGCGGATTGTGGTCGCAGATTTGAACGACAGAGCTGCGCCGCAACAGATTTATGACGCCACAGAAGGCGCCGGGCTCACGGTCGACATCCTCATCAACAACGCCGGCCTTGGGCAGTATGGCCCGTTTTACTCCAGCCGCTTTGAGCAGGATGTGAGTCAGGTGCGCGTGAACTGCGAGGCGGTGATGCGGGTCTCGCGCTTGTTTGTGGAGCGCATGATCGAGCGACGGCGCGGATGGATCCTCATTACTTCCTCGGTCGCCAGTTTTCAGCCCCTCCCATATCTTTCGATCTATGCTGCCACCAAAGCCTTCGATCGCTTGTTTGCGCTGGGCCTCGCCGAAGAGGTTGCAGGTTTCGGCGTGAAGGTTACCGCACTTTGTCCGGGGCCGACGGAGGCGGAATTCTCTCAAGTCGCGGGCACGACCGGAGCCTTCAGCGGCATGGGAAGCCAATCGGCTGAAGATGTCGCGCAGAAAGCAGTAGCCGCTCTCGCCTCCGGCCGCCGAACGATCGTTCCCAACTTCAAGAGCGCATTCACGGCGTTCATTGTCCGCTTCCTTCCCACCGGTCTGATCACAAAGATGGTGGCGAAGAGAATGCGGCCTCGCAGCTAATTTCTCTGCGAAAAGAATCATGACTTGCGTGGCTCAGGCGCCGGCGGCGACAATGGCCGGCGGAAGGGGAATCCTTGATGAAATTGGTGAGTTTTTGCATGGCCGTAGGTGCCTGTTTGTCGACGATCGTGGCCGGCGCGACGTTTTTGCAGGCGCAGAGCCCTGAGATTCCCAAGCATGGCCACGCAGTCTTCACCTTCAACGGGGACGATCTGAGCCAGTTCGAAGTGTTTCTGCGCAGCACAGGGCTGAACTCTGACCCCACCCATGTTTTCAAGGTGGAGAAGCACGTCATTCATGTCTCCGGCACTGAGATGGGCTACATCGTCACGAAGCAGGAGTACAAGAACTACTATCTGCGCGCGGAGTTCAAGTGGGGCGAAAGGACATTCGGTTCGCGGGCCGGCAAAGCGCGCGACAGCGGAATCCTGTTCAACATTCAGGGACCGGACAAAGTTTGGCCTCGGTCGGTTGAGTTTCAGATCAATGAGGGTTGTACCGGCGATTTCTGGATGACTGACGGCGCCGCGCTTACGGGCATGGATGGAGTTCGCGTGACAGGCCCGGATGGAAAAGCATCCAAGATCGATCGCATGAACAAGGGACCCCAGCAAAACGTCGCCGGCTATCGCGATCCCACCAACGAACTGGAGAAGCCGCACGGCCAATGGAACCTGGTCGAATTGGTGAATCGCGGCGATGGTCATGTCTGGCAATACGTGAACGGCAAGCTAGCGAATGAGGGCACCGACGCATTTCCATTGAGCGGAAAAATTCTCTTCCAATCGGAAGGCGCGGAAGTCTATTTCCGAAACATCAAACTGTATCCGCTGAAGTAACGTCGCGAAAAAGTTGAAGGAGTTCACAATGAGGTTGCGTTTCTTGCATCTGTTTGCTCTGCTGACGCTCGCCGTTCCCGTTGTTGCGCAGGCGCCGAAGCCGGAGGCAGTTGAGCGCAAGACCACTCCTGGTCCAGGTCCCGGGGGCGTCCCGCAAGCCACATTCATTGTGCACCGGCTCGGAACCGATCATGCCGAAGGCTTGACCACGATGGACATGAATGGAGATGGTTATCCTGACATTCTGAGCGGAGCCTATTGGTACCAGAATCCCGGCCCCGGCGGCGGCGAGTGGACGCGGCATCAATATCGCGAGGCAGGAATCCGCGGCGAATTTGTCTCCGATTGCGGAGAGTGGGCGATCGACGTGAATCACGACGGACTGCCTGATGTGGTGACTGCGGGCTGGATGACCAACGGTGTTTTCTGGTGGCAGAATCCGGGTAAGCCGGGCGGCGAATGGAAGAAGCACTTCATCACCGACAGCTACGACACCGAAGGAGGCGCAATCGCCGATATCAACGGCGATGGCAAACCCGACCTGATATTTGCTCACTACAACCACTCCGGCATTTTGTGGATCGACTTTTCCGGTGCCGAGCCGAAGGTGCACCATGTTGGCACCCGCGAGCAGGATGGGCACGGAACCGGCGTAGCCGATGTTGACGGCGACGGCAAGATGGATATTTTGACGCCCACAGGATGGTTCCGGCAGATCGATGCGGATAAGGATCAATGGGAGTGGCACGGCGATTGGCAGATGGGAGACGCAGGATTCCCGATCATCGGCTACGACGTGAACGGCGATGGCAAGACAGACATTATCTACGGCCACGGACACAGCTACGGTTTGTACTGGCTTGAGCAACAGGGAAGTGGAGCAGACCGCCGCTGGATCAAGCACACCATCGACGAATCCTACTCGCAGATTCATGCGCTGAAACTGGTCGACATCGACGGCGACGGGCAGCCGGAACTTCTGGCGGGCAAGCGCTATCGCGGCCACAACGGCAACGATCCTGGATCCTATGATCCGATCGTCGTCTACTACTACAAGATCGACACGAAGACTGCGACATTCACGCGCTATCCCATCAGCGTGAACGGCACGGCCGGCGCGGGAACGCAGTTTGTGACCGAGGATATGGACGGTGACGGCGACATCGACATCGTGACTGCCGGAAAGAGCGGCGTGCACTTTTTTGAAAATATGTCCGTCGACCGCGTGCCGAAGACGCAGCGCGAAAAACAAATCCTGATCGATACGAACTGGCCGTTCCCGGGCGAAGGTCCCGAGGTGCAGCAGGATGAGGAGCCGAAGAAATAGCGGACTGATTGGCGCGGCGCGTCTCAGTTGTTTCTGGAAGAGGTCAGGCTGAACGACTTGAAGAAGTGGTTCACGTCGTCATCGCGGCGCGAGCCGGCGGTGGGAAATGTCGCGATGAGCATGTAGAGCCTGGTTCCTGACTGCCGGCGCCGGTATAGGCAGGAACCTGGATCTCGCTGGCGCCGACCGGCATATCGATCTTGAAACGGTCGGGGGTTGTCCGGTCGAACGTTTGCCAGGAGATATTTGTGGTCTGGCGGGAGGAGTTGTCAGGGCTCGGGGTCTCCTGGTGGCCTGAGGATCCGCCGGACCCCAGGGCTCCGCGGTACCTGTAGACGCAATACACAATCGTCCCGATTGCCAGGATGCTCAGAACGAGATAGGCCAGCAATTTCACAATGTTAACTTTGCCGAATTGACGAGTGCGACAGCAAGCAATTGGCCTCTTTCAGGCTCGAAAAGAGGCTTTTAGGATGAAATGAGACCAAAATGGTCCAAATTGACCCACACCGGCTGCAGAAATTCTGCAATAGGCCTTGCAACCTTACATTGAATAGTGCATCTATATAAATAACTAGCAGAGGCTTCCCCAAGTTGTCCCACCATAGAAAGGCAACAACTCTCTCTTGAGGGTTCAATACGAACCTCTTCCCAAAACCCCCCCTGGTTACCCTTCCTTCACTGCCTCTCGAGCGGGCCTACCGGAAGGTAGGCCCACATGCTCCAAGACCCATTACGCACTAAACTCAAGGGAATGATGCATTCCCCTTCGATCCCTGAATCATCTTCCAATTCAGCAATCAAGGCCATGGACACCAAGTTCCGCCGCGCGGGACTCGTCAGGAGCCAGCGCAGCAAGCGAAGCGCGCGTGCCGATTCTGCGGCTTTTGAACGGATGGCGCAAGAGGAGCTGGCTGGCCCTGCGCCTGCTCCTCACCGCGCAGCGAACGGCGTGGAGTGGCTGCCCATTCCTGGCTGGAAGTTTTCGTGGCTGTGGAGTGGGTTCAGCACGCGAAGGGGCGGACGAAGCCGAGCCTATTGCGCCGAGGATGCCCCGGGCGAGATGAATCTTGGCTTTACCACTGCCGATGACCGAGAAGCGGTAAAACAAAACCGGCGCTTGCTGGTTGAAGCCATCACGGGCACTCCCGATACGCCGCTTGTTTCTTTGCGCCAATTCCATTCCAACCTTGTTGTTCAGGCCGCTGCTGCCGACGCTGTTCGTGAGCATCCCCACAAGGGTGACGGGCAGATGACCGATGTGCCGGGCCTGCTGCTCGCCATTCAAGTCGCCGATTGCATTCCAGTACTGGTCGCTGATCGAAAGCAGCGAGTGGTAGCGGCATTCCACGCGGGTTGGCGAGGAACCGTGAAGCGCATCGTCGAGGCGGGCGTGGGACGCATGAGGTTCGCCTGCGGCTCGCGCCCGCAAGACCTTGTTGCCGCGATCGGACCCGGCATAAGCGCCTGCTGCTACGCAGTCGGCGAAGAGGTGCTATCGGAGTTCGAATCGCAATTCAGCTATGGACGAGAGCTGTTTCACGAAGTGTACGACTCTGACGTTGTGCGCAAAAGATATCCGATGCTGTTTCTCACGCAGCGTGCGCCCGGGCATTCTTCCATCGGCCCCAGCTTGCACGTGGACCTGATTGAGGCGAACCGCCGCCAATTGTTATCGGCGGGACTTGAACCCGCATCGATTCAGGTGGTGGGCGGCTGCACGCAATGTCATCCAGAGTTATTTTTTTCGCATCGCGCCTCACACGGGCACGCAGGACGGATGATGGCCGTGATTGGAATTCGCGGCCCACGGAAGAAGAAGTAACCCGTTCTGATAGGGGATGGATAAAGAATTGGCTTCGAACTCTCTTGTGAGGGGAACAGAGAGTTAGAAGCATAAAGGTTTTACGAGCGGATGCGTATTTCTGAAGCCGATTCTAGGATGCCTTCGCCTCGCCGGGATTCACAAGGTCGCGCAACTCCTTTGAAGGCTTGAAGTAGGGAACTTTCTTTGCGGGAACCTCAACGCGCGCGCCGGTCTTGGGGTTACGGCCAATGCGGGGATTGCGCTGGCGGATGCGAAACGAGCCGAAACCGCGAATTTCGATCTTATCTCCGCTTTGCAGAGCGCCAATCACGGAGCCGAAGATGGTTTCGACAATTACTTCTCCATCACGCCGGGTCAGGTCGCCCAGGCTCGTTACCTTTTCCACCAGGTCCGCCTTTGTCATATCCCTCTAACCTCCGCTTTCAGCATAAACGGATTTTGCCCATGAACGAGGGAAAAAGCAAGCCCCTGTGGGAAATTATCCTTTGCGCATCAGCAAGTTGGCCGGTTCCCAAGCTTGGGTGAGTCTAGACTATTTTGCATCAGCGGCGAGCCACAGGTTGCGCCGGTCCGCGGACAAGGAGCCTCTCCGTGGCGCGGAAGGTTTGATTTGGCTCACCGGCCGGGGGCAAAATTCGCTGATGGAGAGCTTGATCTCTCGTGCCTGTTGCGGCGCTGGGGCGTTCAAAATGGGTTACAGTTATCCTAGATTTTTTCCGCCAAAATGAGCTATCCGCAGTACAGCATTGTGATTCCTGCCTATAACGAAGCCGCACGGATCTCCGGCGCTCTGGAGTCGGTAATTGCCTGTGTCCGCGAGCGCGGCTGGTCAGCCGAGGTGATTGTTGTCGACGATGGCTCGCGCGACAAGACGGCAGAGCTTGTAAAGTCGTTTGCCGTCAATGCTCCTGGAGTGAGGCTGCTCCAGAACCCTGGGAATCGCGGAAAAGGCTACAGCGTGCGCCACGGCATTCTGCAAGCGATCGGCGAAGTGGTGATGTTCACCGACGCCGATCTCTCAGCTCCCATTGAGGAAGCTGAGGGATTGTTCGCCGCAATCGCGGACGGCGCCGACATTGCCATTGGCTCTCGCTGGCTTGAACGGACACGGCAAACGATTCGCCAGCCACTGTATCGCCAGATCTTTGGCCGCTGTTTCAATGCTGTGACTCGAGCCGTCATGGGGCTGCCCTTCGCCGACACACAATGCGGATTCAAAGCCTTTACGCGTGCTGCCGCGCAGACGATCTTCCAGCTCGAGACGATTGAACGCTGGGGCTTCGACCCCGAGATTCTCTTTATCGCCCTCAAGCGCGGCTATCGCATTAGCGAGGTGCCAGTGAGTTGGGCGCATGACGAGCGCACCCGAATCAGCTATCTGAAGGATGGACTGAGGATGCTGCAGGATATCGCCATCGTTCGCTGGAACGCGTTGCTCGGACGCTATAACAAGCAGGTGGAGCGGATTCATCGAAGTGGGCTTGTGAAGTAAAGCGCCTGACCTTAGCTGCGCTAAGGGGCTCCTTAATCGCGTGGGTCTAATCCAAGGTCCCCAACGTCCCAGATGAACGGGCGCACAGTATGCAATCCCGCGTCGAGATCAAATCGGTCATTTGGAGAAACTCGCATGATTAGGAAACTTGGGATCACAGTTCTGCTTTTTGCGCTCGGCACTGCGGCCGCGTTCGCCGCCGACTTTAACGGCAAGTGGACCGCCGATGTTCCGGGGCGCAATGGCAACACACAAACCGTCAACTTCGACTTTCACGTCGATGGCA
>CAZKJB010000202.1:0-7712 GCA_964552975.1 uncultured Occallatibacter sp.
GCCAGCACGAGGGGCTGGAGATGATTGCCAGCGAAAACTTCGTCTCCGAAGCAGTCCTCGAGGCGGCTGGCTCCATTTTCACCAACAAATATGCTGAGGGCTATCCGGGCCGCCGCTACTATGGCGGTTGCGAATACGCCGACGTCGTCGAGAACCTGGCCCGCGATCGCGCACGTCAGCTCTTCGGCGGAGAGCACATCAACGTGCAACCGCACTCAGGCTCGCAGGCAAACGCATCAGCTTACGCGGCGGTGTTGCAGCCGGGCGACACGATTCTTGGCCTCGACCTTTCGCACGGCGGTCACCTGACCCACGGCCACCGGCTTAGCTTCAGCGGCAAGCTCTATCGCACCACCTTCTATCACGTCCGCCGCGACACTGAGACTATCGATTACGACGAGATGGAATCCATCGCCCTTCAGGAAAAGCCGAAGGTCATCATGGGCGGCGGCAGCGCTTATCCGCGCCTGTGGGACTTCGCGCGCATGCGCCAGATCGCTGACAAAGTCGGAGCGGTCTACATCTTTGACATGGCCCACATCGCCGGCCTTGTTGCTGGCGGCGTGCATCCTTCACCCGTCTTGCACGCGCACATCACCACCACGACCACGCATAAAACTTTGCGCGGCCCCCGCGCCGGCCTCATTATCTCCACGCAGGACCTCGCCACCGCTATCGACAAGGCGGTCTTTCCTGGCCAGCAGGGAGGCCCGCTCATGCACATCGTCGCCGCCAAGGCAGTCGCATTTGCTGAGGCGCTTCGCCCCGAGTTCCGCGCCTACTCCGCGCAGATCGTCTCCAACGCCAAAGCTTTGGCCGAAGGGCTCCAAGCTGCGGGTTACCGCCTCGTCTCCGGCGGAACAGACAATCATCTCTTGCTCGTCGATGTATTCGAAAAAGGAATTCTTGGCTCCGATGCTGAGCTGGCGCTCGGCAAGGCCGGCATCACAGTGAATAAGAACTCCATCCCGTGGGACACAAATCCGCCGCTTAAGCCCTCAGGCATTCGCGTCGGCACGCCGGCACTTACCACCCGCGGCATGAAAGAGACCGAGATGCGCCAGATCGCTGTTTGGATCGCCAAGGCACTAGAACAGCGCGGCGACGATGCGGCGCTCGAGCGTATTCGCCGCCAAGTGGCCCAATTGGCCAACCAGTTCCCGCTCTATGCATGGCGGCGTGCCCCAGTAACTGTCAGCGCATAAACAGAACTTCAGGCACGCGAAGCTGCATAAGTTCCTGCATAACCAGGAATCCCCTCTGGGGAAATGCCCGCCTTCGAAAAATTCATGTGCGTGGTCGCCGCGGCTTGTGCAAAAATGCCGGAGTGCGTCTAAGCACGCCGATGACCCGCGCCGGCGAGTGTGCTTCCTGGGGTGTCGTGAACCCGGCGGCCATCGAGGAGGGGTTATCAAGGAGGGATCAATGAAATCGTTGCAAACTGCGTTCGCAGCTTTACTGGTCTTCGCCTTACCTGCGATTGCACAACATGAGAAAGGCAGTCATCCTCCCATCCCTGCTCACGGGCCACCGGCAACTCACGGCACTCCGCCTTCCGTCCCTCGAACGGCACCGCCTGCGCAGACACCCACGCCCGCCCGTAACTACAGTGACCAACCTGGTCACCCAAACGTTCCGCACGTCGACAACGGAAAGAAATGGGTTGGTCATGATTCCGGTCCTAACGATCCGGCTTACCATCTCGATCATCCGTGGGAGCACGGTCGCTTTAACGGCGGCTTTGGCCCTGGGCATGTATGGCATCTTGCCGGCGGCGGACCGAGTCGCTTCTGGTTTAATGGTTGGTTCTGGTCTGTTGCGGCTGCTGACTTAGCTTTCTGCGACGGTTGGAACTGGGATTCGGATGATATCGTCATCTACGAAGATCCGGATCACCCGGGCTGGTATCTGGCCTACAATGTGCGCCTCGGCACCTATGTGCACGTTGAGTACCTTGGGATGTAAGCCGCAGATCCTGATGAGGTGATTCGAAACCAAACTCGGCGGGATAGACTCGTCGGTCGATCCCGCCGAACTATCTCATAGAATTCTCGGTCCTAAAGTTCTCGCCCGTCAGGCTCTCCCGCCGACTTATCTCGAGAGTTCTCGAAGAACTTCATCTTCGTGTCCGCGCGCCAACAAACTAGTAACTTCATACTGCCACGCCGCGGCATTCAACATGTTCATTGCTGTAATAATTTTCCACGGCGATTGAAAGTGCCTTACCGATACTGTAGTGGGTGCACTACCAAGCGAGCCTCGCGCATTTTACGATCTGAGCGGGTCACGATAATTACCGAAGTAAGTAAAGGAAAATACTTCATCGAAAATTTGTTCGAAATTCAAATTTTTGAATTATTCTCAATACATGGCGATTGAAAATATTCTTGCCCAAATAGATTCTGAAATTGCGAGGCTTTCGCAGGCGCGCAAGCTACTTGCCTCCCTCGGCGGTGCAGGTTCCATAGTGGCAGTTAAAACAAAGAAGGCAGCTGCCAAAGGCAAGCCACGGAAAAAGCACGTCCTCAGCCCTGAAGCGCGCAAGCGAATTGCCGATGCGCAGCGCAAACGCTGGGCCGCTCAGCGGGCCAAAGGCAAGACGAAAGCTAAGGCGTAGTTAGTTTTCTAAGTTTCTCTTAAGGGCGTATCGTTACATCCTTACAGGGATGCGGAACATCTTTGTACCTGTCGATATCCTGGGTGCAAGACGCTCGAGAAGGATCTTGAACTTGCTGCCGATGAGTGGCCACGCCACAGGCGACGGCACCCTCGCAGCTGATCGCCGACCGTCAACACGCAATATTTGTCGCACACCCTGGCCACGCATCTCGGCGCTATCGCGGTGCTGTCATCACAAGCATGCGAGGCTCGGTCATTTCTTCAATGGCGCTGCGCACGCCTTCTCGGCCCAACCCTGAATCCTTGATGCCGCCATAGGGCATCGGATCCAGCCGCCACGTTGGTGTGTCGCCCACAATCAGCGTGCCAACTTCAAGTTCGCGATAGGCCGTAAGGATCCGGCCTGAGTCTCTCGTCATAAGTCCGGCCTGCAATCCGAACCTGGAGTGATTCACCGCTGCCAGTGCTTCCTCGAAGTCGTCGTACGGTTCAATCGCAACAACTGGTCCGAAGATTTCCTCGTCGCGCACCTTCATGCCGGGCGCCGTTGCGGTCAGGATTGTTGGCGTGATCACAGAGCCATTGCGTTCGCCGCCCTCTACCAGCTTTGCGCCGCCGTCAACGGCCTCCTTGATCCACGCCTCCACACGTTCTGCATCGCTGAGGCGAATGAGAGGTCCGACCTCGGTGTCCTCATTGTTCGGATCGCCGACAGCCATCTTTGTCGCAAGCTCCACCACTTTCCATAGGTAGGTCTGGAAGATGGATCGCTCCACAAAAACCCGCTGCACGCTGATGCACGACTGCCCCGCGTAATTAAATGCCCCGTTCACTGTTCGCTGCGCTGCATCGTCCAGATTGTCTTTCCAATCGCTGTGAATGACGAGCGCCGCATTCCCGCCTAGCTCCAGCAGCACTCGTTTGCGTCCCGAATGCGCCTTCAGCTCCCAGCCCACTTTGGCCGACCCGGTAAAGCTCACCATTTTGATGCGATCTTCTTTTTCCGCCAGCCACGCCGTATCGGCATTGTCCAGTGGCAGCACGGCCAATGCCTCTTCGGGCCATCCTGCTTTCAGAATTACTTCGCCCAGCGCCAGCGCAGTGAACGGAGTCTGCGGCGCGGGCTTCAAAATCAGCGGGCAACCTGCGGCCATCGCCGGCGCCACTTTGTGTGCCGCCAGATTTAACGGAAAATTGAATGGCGTAATCGCCAGCACCGGACCAACGGGGAAGCGTTGCACCAATCCCCAGCGACCCTCGTTGCCCTCCGTCAGGTCCAGCGGAATGCTTTCGCCGCCCAGGCGCGCAGCCTCCTCCGCTGCAGTCTTGAAGGTGAGCACGGCCCGATCCACTTCCGCACGCGCCAACCGTACAGGCTTTCCTGCTTCTGCCACCAGCAGTTGCGCAAACCGCTCCTTCTGCTCGATCAGCGCGGCAGCCACGTCTTCCAAAATCTCGCGACGTTTCCAGCGCGGCAGGGCCCGAGTGCGCCGCATGCTGGCCACGGCGTGATGTACAGCCTGGCGCGCATCGGCCCGTGTTGCCACCGTGACGCGGCCGACGAGCCCCTGATCCCAGGGCGAACGCACCTCGATTGACTCGCCGTCGGTCCATTCCTTGCCGCAAAGCAGAAATCCGGTTTGCGATCCCGGCCGCATCTTCATGGCTTGCGAACTCCTTTTTCTTGACGCTCTTCCATCGTACAAGCGCAGGGCCCGTCCACGGCGCGAAAGCGAAACCGTACACGCTTGCCAGTTTCAGGGCGAAACGCCGCAAGAATTCTGTTCCAAATTTTCCGCAGCGGGAATCGGCGGGCGGCCGCACATTCTTACGCTCGCAGAACATACCGTGCGCGCACGTCTTCGCCATACCACATGATGTAGTTTGTACCCCATGCATTGTTGAAGAGGCACGAATGCAGCCCTTTGCTCAGATCCGGCCGATCATTCGAGAAGGCCAACGGATCGCGTTCGCCCAGCGCCACTACCGGCGCGTCCATCGTTTCCACCGCGAAAGCATGACCGCCCGATTTCAATTGGAATCCCTTCTGCACGCAATGCATGTGCCGATTGCCTGAAACCGCAACCTCAAAGGGCGAAATCAGCTCACCCGATTTTTCCAGCATCCACTCCTTCTCGTCCTCTGCAATTGGATTGAAGGTCAGCCATAACGCCTCAGGCATCCGCGTGGCGGGCTTTTCGAACCACGAAAGATGCAAATAGATCTCTGGCTCAGCCTTCGGCAATACAAGCTCAATATATGTCCTCTGCGGAAATGCAGCACGTCCCGACCGAAGCGCTTCTTCGTCCCCAAATCGCAGGCGGATCAAAACACGATGCGCATCCGCGGTTTCTTCTGTGGTCACTTCAGCAGAATCCGCATGCCACTCCTGGCTTCTCGCGCCAAACCTCTCGATATTCGGCTTACCGAAATCCTTCACCGCCCAATCCGCTTTCGTCGTCAGATAGGCGCCCATGAAGCGCTGATAGTCTTGCAGCGACAGCGTTTGGTAAGTGAAAAGCGCTATTCGATGTTCGTTGTTTGCCCACTCCCGCCCTGCCGCCTTATTGCGCAGCCGCGTAATCGCTCCGGTCTTCGCATCAATTTCGAGCGTAAAGTGCCGCGTCTCAATAGGCGTTCCAGCAGTGTGCGCAACAGCATTCGCGGCCACCGGTTCCTCAGCTTTCAAGCCTTCGATCCCGCGCTCCGCCTCTTCCCGCAGGCCCGCTGGAAGTGTCCCCAGCCCATCCAACAAATCCTGCCGTTTCTCTTGCCAGCTGAACTCCACCACTTTGTAATTCTTCGTGTCCAGCATGCGCGCCAAATCCGCCGGCTCGTAGTTATCAAAATCCAACCATGTCTTGGTATCGGTTCCCCATGTATGTTCCGCCTCCAACAGCACGTGTCGAATCAATGCCAGATCCGTCGCATCACCCACGTGCAACATGCCCTTCGCGATCCATGCGTCCCGCATGCGCGAAATCTCGCGATACCGTGCCACCTTCAGCGGATCGCTGGCAACGCCATAGATCCATGTATCGCCGATCTCCTCGGTCACCACCGGCAGCTTCTCGCGATAGGGCTTAATTGCGTTCGCCATCTCCGACAAATTGCACGCAGTAATCTCCGCGTTCGGGAACCGCGCCGCCAGATCCGCATGAATGTGCTCAATCTCCTCGGGCTTGTGCGGACCACTGTTGTCTCCGCGCACCTCGGTCACCAGCGCCAGGTCGGACTCCGGAACGCGCGCCGTCGCGCCATAGTCATGGTGATACATCATCGTCAGGCTCGCACCGCTCGGATCTTTCCACACGAATAGAGGTGGCAATTCCGCGGCCGTCGAACCGCCATTCACGCCAATTTCAAGAAATGTAACGCCGTGCTTGGCCAGCGGCGGAATGATCCCGCGCGTGTGTCCCGGCACGTCGGTCATCTTGGCTCCCGTCGTCACTGTGCCGAAGCGCTGGTCGAGCGATCGCGCCAGCGCCAAGCTGCCCTCAATCATTGACGGGCTCAGCATCTCGGTCTGCCAGGTAAACGGGAGCGCGTGCCACGCAATGTCGCCGCGCTTGATCGCCTCTTCCATCGTCTTCCGATCCGCGGGCGAAGCTTGCTCCAGGTATTCAAACAGAAGCCATGAGCCGGTCGTCCATACGTAGCGCCGCTTCCCCCCGGCATTTGCGGCGCGCGCAATCTCAATCGCATGCGGAAAGTACTGGTCGAAGTATTTATGAACTACGTTCGATTGCGTATCGATAAAACCGGCATCAAAGTGGCACTTGAACATCACCATCACGCGCCTGACGCTCGCATCCGGCTCCACAGTTCCCTGGGCCTGCCCTGCAAACGCGCTTGGCCGCAACAGTAAGCCCGCTCCAACCGCAGTCATTCCCTTAACAAATTCGCGGCGCTTCATTGTCTGGTTTCCTCCTCGTTCCAAACGCACGAAGTGTAACACTCCTTCCCTGCGCGTTTCGCCGGCTGCGATACACTCCATCCATGATTCACGACGGCCGCCGACGGAAACTTCCCTTCGATCCCGCGAAAGCAATCGCGCACCTGCGCACGAACGATCTCAAGCTCGCCGCACTCATCCATCGCGTCGGCCCATTCACTCTCCGCGTCGATGCTTCGCCGTCGCTCTTTGAGTCGCTGCTTGAATCCATCCTTTACCAGCAATTGCACGGCAAAGCCGCCGCCACCATCCATCGCCGGGTCCGCGAGTTTTTCGGCGGCGACCCAACACCCCAGCTCCTGCTCGACACGCCCGACGAACCACTCCGCGCCTGCGGCGTTTCTGGCAACAAGATCAAAGCGCTCCGAGACCTTGCCGCCCGCACCATCGACGGAACAGTGCCATCCCACGCAGCCATCCTCAAAATGTCCGATGCCGACATCGTCGAACGCCTCACTGAAGTGCGCGGCATCGGCTCCTGGACCGTTGAAATGTTGCTGATCTTTCGATTGGGCCGGCCCGATGTCCTGCCCGTTACTGATTACGGCGTGCGCAAGGGGTTCGCCCTCACTTTTCAACGCGTTCCCAAGGCGCGCCCCCTCGAAGCCTCCGATCTTCCCAAGCCCGACGTTATCTTCAGGCGCGCTCAGCGCTGGGCGCCCTACCGCTCCGTCGCGAGCTGGTACCTTTGGCGCGCGTGCGATCTCGCAAAAACCACCGCGCCCGCTGGCAGATCAGCTCGGCAAAGCTAGTCATGAGTTTCCCGCGGGGCAATCCTGTCCGCGTGAATGTTCATCACAATCTACAGCCGCCCAAGCTACTCTGGAATTGCGATAGCCGTAAAATAGTTTCAGCCGCCAACTTGGATCAGGCGCGGCGCCAACGATTGGATAGCCCATGCTACCTGGTAAGCGTTTTGTTTGCATCCATGGACACTTTTACCAGCCGCCGCGCGAAAACCCCTGGCTGGAGACGGTGGAAACGCAAGACTCCGCCGCGCCCTACCATGACTGGAACGAGCGCGTCTGCGCGGAGTGCTACGCTCCTAACGGCGCCGCGCGCGTCGTGAATGTCAAAAACCAGATCATGCGCATCGTCAACAACTACGCGCGCATGAGCTTCAACTTCGGGCCCACGC
>CAZKJB010000203.1:0-7664 GCA_964552975.1 uncultured Occallatibacter sp.
CGCTGACGCGCACCACCTGGTGCATCCCCAGCTCGCTTACATCCACATCGATGTGGTTCGGAATATCTGCCGGCAGGCACTCGACTTCGACTTCGCGCAGCACCTGGTCAAGAATGCCGCCCTCTGCCTTAACACCAATGGGAATGCCCAAAAGCTTTACGCGCACTTTGATGTGAAGCACCTTGTCGAGCGCAATACGCTTCAGGTCGATATGGATCAGCTTGTCCTTGATCGGCTCGCGCTGCCAATCGACGATCATGGCCTTGGCCGTCGGCTTGCCGGCGACTTCTACATCGAAGATCGTGTTGCGGCCTGTCTCAGAGAAAAGGATCCGCGATATCTGCTTGGGATCCACTTCCACAGCCACTGAATCCTGCCCGGAACCATACAGCACGGCCGGAATTTTGCCTGCAACGCGTACGCGGCGCGCGGCGTTCTTGTTGAACTTGCCCTCGCGGGGCTTCGCGATCACTACTTCTGGCATTTCGGTTTCTCGTTTCCTTAGTTTCGGGCACGGACGTTAAGTCCGCTCCCTTTGTTAGTGCCAGTGGTCAGTGAACAGTGGTCAGGGTTCAGAAAAAACCGCCCTCACCGAATTGTCCCTTTTACTCACTAGCTGTTGGATAACGTTTCTGATCACTGACCACTGATCACTGTTTTCAGTTAAAGAGCGAGCTCACGCTCGTCTCCATGTGGATGCTCTCGATGGCCGCGCCCAGCAGGCCGGCTATCGTGAGCAACTTCAGCTTCGGTAAAATCTCCGGGGCATTTCCCGGCAAAGTTAACTTTTGTGCCGCTTCGCGCAGCGGGATCGTGTCGGTGACCACGAGCTGCTTCAGGCGCGAGTTTGCAATGCGGTCGATGGCCGGGCCCGAAAGCACGGCGTGGCTGGCGCAGGCATAAACGCCGATTGCGCCAGAGGCGTAAAGAGCATCGACTGTCTTAACCAGCGTCCCGGCAGTATCGATAATGTCGTCGATGATGAGACAGGTCTTTCCGTTCACGTCGCCGACGACGTGCATGACTTCGGCGACGTTCAAATCGGTACGGCGCTTGTCGACGATGGCAAGAGGCGCGCCCATCTTCTGCGCGAAGAATCGTGCGCGCTCCACGCCGCCTGCATCCGGCGAGACGACGATCAGATTGGGCAGCGCTAGCTCGCGGAAGTAGCTCACCAGCACCGGGCTGGCGAAGAGATGGTCAACGGGAATATTGAAGAAGCCCTGGATCTGCGCAGCGTGCAGATCCACAAAGAGTGCGCGATTGGCGCCCGCGGTGGTTAACAGATCGGCGATGAGCTTGGCACTGATGGCCACGCGCGGACGGTCTTTGCGATCCTGGCGGGCGTAGCCGTAGTACGGCACCACCACCGTGATCCTGGCCGCCGAGGCCCGCTTGAGCGCATCAATCATGATCAAAAGCTCCACCAGGTGCTGGTCCACCGGATAGCAGGTGGGTTGCACCACAAAAACATCCACTCCGCGAACGTTCTCGAGAAGCTGGAAGTACACCTCGCCATCGGCGAAGCGCTGCAACTTGGCTTCACCTACGGGAACTCCGATGTGCTTGCCGATGGCTTCAGCTAGCTTCGGATTGGCCGTGCCGCTGAAGAGCTTGAAGCGCTTGTCCTCGCTCAGATTGCGCGTTTTCTTGCGCTCCGGCGCCGGATTCGACTTCCCGTCCTTGCTCTTTGCGCCATCCCCGGCTCCGCCTTTGGGTGCGCCGCCATCTTGCTTTTCCGGGCTTGGTTCGCCCGGCTTCTTGTCTTCCGCCGTCTCGGTTAGTGTTCCCGTGTCCATTTTGAAGAGCACCTCCATGCTGGTTGGCATTGGCTGCGTTCCCGGTGTTATGAACCGAAATCTGGCTGGGCGACTAGGATTCGAACCTAGACAAATGCCTCCAAAGGGCATTGTCCTACCATTAGACGATCGCCCAACAAACTCCCTGTCAGCCGTCCGTGAGTCTCGCTTGCAAAACGGACGACTGTCAATCCGCTGATTTCAACAACATTTGATCCCAATATGCAGACCGCGGCAGGGTGCGCGTGACGACCACATTTTGCACTCCCAGCCTTCTTGCATGCGACTGAAGCCGATGTTCGGCCGCATCCGCATCTCCCCGGCTCATGTACAAACCGAAGAGCGCCGAACCTGAACCCGATAGCGAGGCATGAAGAGCTGCCTCCGGCGTACCGGTAGCCGCAAGAAGACGCTTGATTTCTGCAAGGGAGGGATGCTGGGGAAAGACAACGCGTTCGAAGTCGTTCTCGATCCAGCTCGTGATCCCGGTGCGGACAAGCGCGGACTCTTTGCGTCCGGCCAGGTCTTCTCCATCAGGGAAGACACCGGAGGAGCCTGTTCTCTCGCCGCCTTCAGGAATCTCCCCCCGAAAAGCGCTCGTGTAAACTCGGCTCGACTCTCTTAGTCTATCGGCACTTGCATCTGCGGTCAAACCTTCCGCCGCGCAGAGCGCGTCCCAGTTGCGAAAGGCCTGCGGTGTCGAGACGCCGATTTCCGGCACTGCGACCACACACCAAACTGGGTCGATGTCGGGGAGGGGATAAACCTCCTGCCCATGATCCACACCCAAAACCGTTCCACCAATCAGGAACAGCGGCACATCCGACCCGATCTGGCCGGGAAGCTCCAACCTTCGTGTGAACAAGTTGCGAAACGGCGTTCCCAACTCCGCCTCGAGGCCCATGAGGGCGGCAACCGCATTTCCTGAACCGGCTCCCAGCCCGCCCTGCACGGGCAGCCGCTTCTCAATGTGTACGTCCACTTCTGCCTTTAGATTCAGCGTCTTAAGCGCCAGTTCGACCATCCTCCAGGCAGTATTGCGGCCATCGGCGGGAACTCGGCTGTCATTCGAGGTCAATCGCAGCGAAGTCTGTTCTGCCGGACGCGCTGAGACGGTCACGATATCGTGCATCTCTAACGTCTGGTAGACAGTTACTAGCGAATGGAAGCCATCCTCCCGCGGCGCGCCGAGATAGAGGCCAAGATTGATTTTTGCGTGGGAGCGAACTGCGGTAGGCATACCGACTCATTGTAGAAGGATCGCGAATCAGGAAGTCAGCGGACAACGATGCCAATTCCTGAAATCGGGCGCTGACAACAGGGTTCGCCATCGCTTCGCGGCAAGATGCCCGTCTTGGGGAGAACCGGTTCGAATGAAGTGCCGTGCAGGGAGGACTCGTGGTTGTTTTTCGCCGCTGACTTACCAACCTCATCGGGTGCCCCAGGTCCCTGGCACTTGGGGACCTGGGATTCCACGCACCTTTCCATCGCATCGTCATCCTGAGCGAAGTTTGGCCGAAGAACCTGCATTGAGGAACTTCGGCTTATGCGACGAACTTTGGGCACACCATACTAGTCTTCTTTGTACAGCGCGGCGCCCGCGATGGTTCCGATCACGAGCTCAAAAAACGCTCCCAATGAGGTATACGCGGTGAGGTGGCCATTGAAGAATTGCGTCACCCACATCAACGCGAAGTTTGGTAGTAGGGTCGATGCGATCCACACAACAATTCCAGCGTAGATTGCGGTCTTGACGCCAGGGCCGAAGCGCGGCCGAATGGCGGCGTAAATCCAGATCGAAACAATACCGATGAGGATCCCCGTCAGCATAAACAACAGGATCTGGTGGCCCGTAAATTCTGACTTGCCGAGAACTCCCAACTGATTGGACCACATCTTTCCCAGCCAGATTCCATCCACTGGATAATCCAGGATGTCTGCGACGATTCCGGCAACGACGCCGCCCAGGATAAGACGGCCTACGTTGATCTTGCCCATGACTCCTCCTTTGGGGGATTCGGGGAGTATACGCACGCCTAAAGCGCTGTGCAATGAGAATTTACCTCGCCACAACGAATGGAAAGCCGTGGATTGCGGCCGATAACTCTTCGCGACTGGCTGCTGCGCTCGTCTGCTACCTTTGATTGCATTCCAGAGTTTTTCCGCCTGCAATGCCAGCAGCATCTCAATCGCACCTCGCCGATCGCTCTGCCGCGCTTGCCTGGCGCCTGCGCGATTTCGTCGCCGCAACTGCGCTCATTACGGCGACGGTGGGGGTGATTCTTTGGCAGAATGCACACGTGGCGGTTCTTTGGGACTTGGGCTATGTGCTCGACAGTGCCGCACGCATCGCTGCTGGCCAGATGCCGTACCGTGACTTCCCTTTCGCGCATGCGCCTCTCACTTTTCTCATCCAGGCCGCAATGATCCGCCTCACCGGCCGCGTGTATTTCCATCACGTATTGTATGTTGCAGCAGTTGGCGGAATCGGAACGGTCCTGACGTGGCGCCTCGCGCTCCATGCGATGCACGGACGAATTGCGGCAGCATGGACACTCGCGTTGTTATTAGCGGCGCCGCTCGCCGTCGTCGGCATTTACTGCGTATTCCCATTTCCTTCCTACGACTGCGATTGCGCGTTTTGGATGCTGGTCGCGCTTTGGTTCTTGCAAAGACTTGCTTTCAGTCCGCAGCCGGACTCGCACCCTACACATCAACTCGCGCGCGGCTTCGTTGCGGGAGTTGCAGTTTGCGTGCCCCTTTTCTTCAAACAAAACATGGGACTCCCTTTTCTCGCAGCAGCCATTTGCGCGATTGTGTTTCTGCTTCTCGCCAAATTGTTCCGAATCGGACATACGGCTGCGGAAGGCGCCTCCGTCCGCTCGCTGTTGGCCGTGCTTGCAGGCGCATGTGCCGCGGTCCTCGTTGCGGTGTTGATTCTCGATTCCACCGTCGGCATCGGCAACTACATTCATTGGACCATTCGGTTTGCCGCCGAGCGGCGCCTGCCGGGATTCGGCGACATGCTTGGCGTCTACATGTATCCCTCTCTCGCGTGGATGCTGCCCTGCGCCGCCGTTGCTCTGACGTTGCTTTACACAAGCTTTGGCAAGAGACGCTGGGTGCAAATCACTGCCTTCGCGTTGCTGGCAATGCCATTTCTCTTCGCACTCTCGTCGCTGCTAATTTATGACGACATCGACGAACGCAGCGACACCTTGCTGGAGCTTTGGCCTTTGCTCCTGTTGGCTGCGACCGCGCTGGCACTGGTCAACCTGCTTCGTTCGGGCCGCAACTTGGAT
Organism: uncultured Occallatibacter sp.; assembly: GCA_964552975.1. Taxonomy (GTDB): domain Bacteria; phylum Acidobacteriota; class Terriglobia; order Terriglobales; family Acidobacteriaceae; genus Telmatobacter. The sequence continues at coordinate 5,102 of CAZKJB010000203.1, forward strand.
CTGCATACCTTGTTGCCCTTTGTAATTCTCGTCGCTATTAATGGCACCTTGATGTCGCAACAGCTCTGGGGATCGACCTACGCAATCTGGCCGTTGCTCGTGCTGCTTCTGGCAGAAACGATCGCATCTTTTTCAGCGCGAACCACCGCATCGCGATGGTTTGCGCCGGCGTTTGTCAGTCTTATCTCCTTGACCTTTTTGGTTTGCGGCGGGTTTTATATGGCCAGCGAAGATCGCCTCTCTTACGCCCAGTTCCCCGATGGTCCCACGCTGCACTCCGCATTTCCGCAACTCGCCGGTATGTCAACTCCCGGCGAATACTTGCCGGAATTCGATGAGCTGCTGCGCTACGTCCAGGTCAATATTCCCTTCAACGATGGATTGATTCTGCTTCCCGGCGAAGATCCGTTCTACTTTGCCACCGGCCGCGTACCGCGTTTTCCCGTTTTGCTCTTCGACAAGGCCACCGATCCGTACTCGCCCGCCGAGATCGCCGCGCTGGTCCGCGAGCGCAACATTCACTGGCTCATCTTGAAGCGTGATCTACAAATCAACGAAGATCCAACGCCCAATCGCGATGCGACAATTCAAGCGCTGATGGGAGAGTTCACGCTCGCGGCACACCTGCGGGGCTACGATGTCTACCGGCGCTAGCGCCGTTTTGCTGCGGCACCAGGCCTTCCAGCCTTGCCACTCCGCTTGAGTTGCTCCCAGTCTTTTACCGTTTGGTCGGCATACGCCAAGCCAAACTCCGCGAGAGCTTCGGCGAACGCATCGCCGGAACCGATGTAGCCTGCAATCACCTGAGCATCGCCAGACCGCGCGTGGCCGCGCGCAAGCAGTTCGCCACAGACCTCCGCATAAGCTTTCAGATTGGCGCCGGCCAGATCTTCGATCTCGATAGATCCCTTGTGGTCATTGAGTTGGCGAACCAGGTATTGCCGGCCTCCGATGTGTGTCCAGCCCAGAAAAGGATCAGTCTGGATCTGCATGGCGCGCTGTCCTTCCGCCGTGCGCTTTCCGTTATGCGGAGCAGGGTGCGCGTCGGGTAGATAGGGCGCATAGGATGACGCCGCTTCTTCCTTGATTTGCAAAAACAGCGGATCGCCCGGGCCGTTGCCTTCGAGGTACACACAGTAGTCGCGTAGGCCCACCGAGCCGGTGCCGACCACTTTGAACGCCACGTCAATCGGCCGATAAAAATCGAGGAGGTGTTGCCTCTGCGGCTCAAGCATCTCGCGGTAAGGACCAAGTGACGCCAGCACGGCGGCGGCCCGTGAACCAGTGACGCGCGTAAGCATCGGCTTCATTTCTTTAAAGCGGCGCGGCACATCGGGCTTACCGGATACCGGCTGCGTAAGCGTCTCCAGCGTATGCTGCGGCGTGGCGCGTTCGGCTTTTGCAAGCGCCGCGAGTACCGGCGGAGCCAGATCGATGCGATGCACCAGGTATCGGCCGACTTCAACGAGCGGCATGCGGGCAAATGCTCGCATCTGCGCGGCGTAGCGCACGATGCAGGTCTCGGCAGCTTTGCGCGCGGAGCCGTCCTTGTGTCCTGCGGCGCGCCCCGCCAGCACCAGTGACGCGGTCAAGCGCTTCAGGTCCCACTCGAAGGGACCTCGAATCGTCTCATCGAAGTCGTTGATGTCGAAGACAAGACGGCCGTCGGGCGCGGCATAGGCGCCAAGGTTGCGCACGTGCGCGTCACCGCACAGCTGGCTCACAATTCCCGTGGAAGGCAATTGCGCAAGGTCAGCCGCTATCACTGGCGCCGCGCCGCGAAAGTATCCAAATGGCGACAGGGCCATCAGTTGGTATTTCAGGCGGACCAGCTCAGGCACACGGCCGCGCATGGAGCGCTCCACGAGCGCCAGCGCGGAAATCTGCCGCGCCTTGGACTGCAATTCGCCGTGCTGGTGGCGGCCCACCTGCTTGCGCCGCGCCTGGCCGAGCGCTCGTCGTTCCTTGGGAGTTGCCCAATGCATACAGCGCAACATACACCGTCGAGCCACGCGGCGCAAAGCGGAGAAGCGCGTGATTTACACTGGTTTCTCTAGACCCACCGGCGCCCGCCCTTCGATCCCGCATGACAGGCCGGAATCCCGCTCGAGGAGGAAGTCTCTTTGACGCGAACACCCGTCTTTCTTTTTTCGGCCGCCGCAGTCTTTGTTCTGTCGGCTGGGTCAGTCACCGCTCAAGCTCCGGCGAAGTCTCTCACGGTGGAAGCCCTCTACGCGCATGGACCGCTCATCGGTGAGCCTCCCGACGAGCTCACCTGGTCACCGGACGGAAAGCACCTGACGTATCTCGATGGCGGGCAGTTGATGGATGTGGACCCTGCAGCGGGTAGAACTCACGTGCTGGTGAGCGCGGCCAAGTTGACTCCATTACAGGGCGCCAAGGGCTCAGAGCGCGACCGCGACCATCGCGAGCGCTACGGCATGGCCAGTTACTTGTGGGCGCCGGATTCACAGCACTTGCTCTTCGACGCGAATGGCCGGCTCTGGCTTTACGATTTGAAAAACGGCATCGGGTTCGAGATGGGCTTTGCCGGAATCGCCTC
>CAZKJB010000204.1:0-7549 GCA_964552975.1 uncultured Occallatibacter sp.
ACCTCGCACAAAAAACCTACGACTACCAGCCCGGCTGGTACGCCTCGTGGAACGATATCGATGCCGGCACGCTTGAAGACCTCCACGTCAATTTCTCCATCGAGCAGGTGGCCGCCTTCCCCGCCTTCGACGATCCCGACCGGAACCTCCTCGTCCTCTTCAAACTCCATCCGCTCTCCGCCGGCCAGGTCCGCGATCGCGCCGATCAGAACCTCCGCGTCGCTCTCCCCGGCGACAAAATCGATGTCGACATTGATGAATCGCCCTAAACAACGGGCACGGCGCCGCCCGCACCAACTCCCATCCCTTGTCACCTCGTCACCTGCTTTTCCGTTCCCTTGTTCCCTGCTCCGTTGTTCCCTGCTTTTCCCCCTCCCCAAAAAGTAATTCGCTTTCGGTTACGTAACATTACGTAACCCCGGGTACGGCGGAGATTGCCCCGAGCCAGATATTGATTGTCTTCTTTTGTGACACTCGAAAAGATGGATGCATCCACTTGTGCATCGCAGGCAAGGGCCAGTCAAGCTAGAGGAGATGCATATGTCCAGTCAGTCTTCTGTTGCCGAGGTTATGAATCCGCCGCTCATCCTGTTCTCAAAGAAGCCCGAACAGAGGCTTACGGTCACGATGATGGCCACCGTTCTTGATATCGTCGCGCTGGTAGTCGTTGCTCCCATTGCATTCCATTGCGCATTTGTCTGGCCCGGAGTCGCCGTTGCCATTTCGCTCCTCGCCTGCGCCATGTGTGTGTCCCTGGCTCACATGTGGATGCTCACTTTGCGCTTCTTGGGCTGCTGACGCCAAGTTCCGGCCGCTCTTATTCGAGCGCCTTGTATTCGATCTGCGCCATGTCTTCCTTCCGGATGCAGGCACTCATGGCGCCCGAGATAATCTCCTGCGCGCGCAAGCCGTCGCGATGCGTAATCGGGAACGGCTTGCCATCCCGGCAACACTCCAGGAAAACCTTCAGCTCCTCCTTGTATGCCGCTCCAAAACGGTCGATAAACTCGGGAAGCGGCTGGTCGTACCGGCGCGCTGCAAAAGTCCGCACCGCGATGGGCTTTTTCGCATCCCGCATTCCATACGCCTCCACAATCACTTCGTTCAGCTTTTGGTTGAATCGCCCCAGATGAATATGGCCTCGCTCGCCATAGATCACGGTCTCGCCCCGATACCCGGAAACATGGTTGCGCCCCACCTGCAACTGGCCGATCAATTCGTCGCCGAAATCGAGCAGCATCAGCGCGTCGTCAAAGTCCTCCTCGCACGTGGTGTGGCTGTGGCTGAATACGCGCGAACCCACCGCCATCGCCCGAACCGGCTTCCGCCCTGTGAACCACACAATCTCATCCACATTGTGGATCGCCATATCGGCAAGAATGCCCGGGCTTGCGAACCCATCCGGTGCCGGGCTCGAGTCTTCAAGCGCGGAGTATATTTTGTAGATCCGCCCCACCGCGACCTCATCGATCAGTTGCTTGGCATACTTCAGGGGAGCGTCGAAACGCCGCTGCAAACCCAGCATCAGGGCATGCGGATATTCCCGTTCCAGCAGCCGCGCGAACTCCCTGTCGCCTTCGAGCGTTCCCGTCAGCGGCTTCTCAAGAAATACCCTCCGCCCGGTCTTAATCGTCATCAACGCGTGTTCCCGATGCAGCGGCGTGTTCGTCGCGATCACGGCCACATCGCAAACATCCGCTTTTACCAGCGCTTCAATGTCATCGAAAACAGGCGCCGAGATTCCGGCTTCCAGAAGAAACCTGTCTCCGCCCTTGCGATCGATCGTGGAGACACAGGTGAGCTGGCACAGGCTCCCCTCCCGCTCCAGTTCGTGAAGGTGAAGCGCATGGATCATTCCCGTTCTGCCCAGACCAACAACTCCAACCCGAATCGGTTGTTTCTGCGAATGAGGTGAAAGAACCTGCGACGCAATTGGATCCGACACTTGGGTGCACCCCCGTTCCTTTGTATCAGGGCTTGGCTCTAGCCGCGCTGACTCGCTCACTTGCTGACTTGCTCGCTCACCGCCTCGCCAACCTGCTCGTCCTCCTTCAACACCTCCCCTGGGCGCTCGCGCTGGCCATTCCATTCGTAGCCAGTCTCCTGCTCATCCCAATCCTCCACTCTCGCCAGCATCTCCCCGAGAGTCTCGCCACTCCATAGCCTTTTCTCCGTCTTTGGCGGCTTTTTGCTCTCTGCCAGCTTCACCAGCAGCCGCGCACTATCCAGCCTTCCCTCGACGGCCTTCTCCAGCAGCAGATTGGCCAGCATCCTGCTGTGTCGTCCCAGCAATCGGTCCGCCGCCTTCTTCAGCTTTTCCACTCCCTGTTCCCGTGCGGCCTTCTTTCGTATCTTCTGCTTCAGCAGATACGCTGCCATCAACTTTTCTTCTGCCGACCTCTCGGGCTCAGGCGCAGCCAGAGCCTTCCTTGCCGCCTTCTTCCTCTTCCTCTTCGGCTTCCCTTTTTCCACGACCCTCAGTCGTATCTCAGCCATTTTCTCCGTCCGCTTTCCCTTCTCCGTTCGCCGTCCCCACGCCCAGCACGCTCCGCCATAGCCGCTCCTCAGCAACTCTCTGCAACGTCTTGCCTCCCGCCGGAACCACTCCGTAAACCACCTTCCATCCCATCGCCTCGGCAACCCGCTCCAGAGACCGCATCGAAATAACTCCGTTTTGCTCGCGCAACTCCAGTTCGAAGACGCTGCAACGAGCTACGCCCATCTTTGTCGCGATCTCCTTCACCGGAATATTCAGAGCCCGCCGCACCGACCGCAGCAAATCGCTTGTCGGGCTTGGCACTGCTCTGAACCGCGATTGGCCTTCAACAAAACTGTGGTGCTGCGTTATAGATTTCACTTGGAGGAGCGCGGCCTTGCGCCGGGGACGATCAACGTGCGCATGGCCGCCGTGCGACGGTTGGCTTACGAGGCGGCTGACTCCGGACTGCTGAGTCCCAAATTGGCCGCCGGCATTCATCGCGTCAAAGGTGTCCGAAAGCTGGGCTCTCGTTTGGGCAACTGGCTTACGCCGAGCGAAGCAGCAGCGCTCTGGCAGGTACCCGATGTACAAACTCTTACTGGAAAACGTAATCGGGCGATCCTAGCCATTCTGCTTGGTTGCGGTCTGCGTCGCCGCGAGCTTGCTGAGCTGACGCTGGAGAGCTTGCAGCGTCGCGAGGAGCGCTGGGCTATCGTCGATCTAGCAGCGAAGATCGAGGTGCCGACTGCGTAGCCCAGGTTCATGGACATGGTGACCGCATCGCCGCCGGTTTCGCCCAAAGTGGTACAGAGAATCTTGATGATCCAGAAAGAGAAGGTAACGGCCGCAACTTTGCTGAAGCCGATGCCGGATAGAGCCTGTGCTTCAACTTTTTGGGGAGTTAAGCCGGAATCTCCTTTTTCAGATTAGATTTGACTGAATTGTATGGTTCCTAAGCGGAATTTGAAAACCGGAGATGCATTTGCATGCAAAAAGTGGTTGATGTGCTAAGCCGTCGCATACCATGCTTAATCCTCCAAGGGAAAAGCCAACGTGCAAGGCGCAGGGAGTGCTTCTGGATTCACGCCAGTTCTCCCGCCTTGCTTACTCCCTCCCACGTCTTCTTCAAGGATTGAGCAGTCAGTCAATTCGATTCCGCCGGGTGTTTCGCTGCATTCAGATGAAACAGATTTAAGATGCGCTTCAGACAGTCTTCATCTACGCAACGTGTGATTCTGACGGTCGGAGAGTTGACTCGCTTCCCCGACCGCAAATCATGGCGGTCCCGCTGACTTCCATAGCCAACTCGCCATAAAGGAGAGTCTACGCGCGCATCCAGCGAGCGGGCTTCCGCTGGGTGGAGTTGATTTTCTGATTCGCATTTATCGATTTGTCAGCGCCCCGGCAAATGTAGCTTATTCGGTGCGTAAGTCAAGCCGCGTGGATGATTGAGGGGAATCTACGGCAATGATCCACCGGCAAGGGCCTGAAGAATGAAATGACGATCTTGAGTCGTCACAGCTTGAGGAGGCTAAACGAATGCGATTCCACCGTCACTCGATCATGATGATTCAGCGGATCGTGGTATGCCTGTTTGCTCTATTCTCGATTGCGACAGCGCATTCCCAGGTTTCGACTGGCTCCATTCTCGGCAACGTTACCGATCCATCCGGCGCAGTCGTCTCCGGCGCCACAATCACCATCACCAATATCGGAACAAATGTGGCAATTACAACCTCCAGCAACGGCAGTGGACTCTATACCGTACCTAACCTTCCGGCGGGCCGCTATCGAGTGGACATCGCATCGCCCAACTTTCGTTCCGAGTCGGTGCAGGATGTGATTCTGGATGTTGGAGAAGATCGCACAGTCGACTTCAAGCTCAAAGTCGGCAATGCGAATGCAAAGGTCGTGGTAACAGCAACCGCTGAAACTGTCGATCTGGACAACGCGATTGTGATGCCCGTGGTGAACGAAAAGACCGTGGTGGGCCTGCCGCTCAATGGCCGCGATTGGGCGTCGCTTGCGACTTTACAACCGGGCGTAGCCGCGGTTCGTACCCAGTCTGTTCTCTCCATCAGCAATCAGCGAGCGAATCGCGGCGTGGGAAACCAGATTACGGCGAGCGGCGCACGGCCACAGATGAACAATTATCGCCTGGACGGTATCAGCATCAACGATTACTCGAATGGCGGTCCGAGCGGCGTGGTCGGCACCAACCTCGGCGTCGACGCAATTCAGGAATTCTCTGTGGTTACGGGGCTCGCGACTGCCGACTACGGCAAGACGGCGGGAGGAATCGTTAACGCGGTGACGCGGACAGGAACGAATCAGTTTCACGGCGACTTATATGAATTTCTCCGAAACAGCTGGTTAGACGCGCGCAATTCCTTCGATTCTTCAACTGGAATAGCACCACTTAGGCGCAACCAGTTTGGCGCCTCCGCCGGCGGTCCGGTGGTCCACAACCGCCCCTTCGTATTCGGTGACTATGAGGGAATGCGCTGGTTCAACAGCGTAAACACGAGCAGCATCGTGCCTTCTCCGGATGCGCGAGCCGGCTTGCTTTGCGCCGGTACCGGCTGCACCAGCCACACGCAGATCACGGTTCCGTCGTCTCTGGCTCCCTACATCGCTTTCTATCCGCTACCAAACAGTCCAGTGGAACCGTCTCCGGTGGGGACTACTGCAGCAGGCGCAAGTGATACGGGAAACTTCTTGTTTGCCGACCCTTTCACTACCGTTGAAAACTACTTTGTGGTGCGGGCCGACGACATTATTTCCCGAAGCGATCAGCTCACCGGAACTTATTTCTTCGATCGCGGCCACTACACAGCCCCCGACGGCTTCGATGAGAAGGTCACGGGGAATGTCCTCAACCGGGCGATGGTTTCGGTAAGCGAATCGCACATCCTGACCACAAACGTGGTGAACACCGCGCATGCGGGTTACAGCCGTGTCTTCTCCGATGCGCCCACTACGCTGAACGCGATTCTGCCCGCCGCGGCGAGTACCTCGCTGGGCTTTGTGCCCGGCCTGACGGTCGGTCTCATCAACATTGGCGGTCTCTCCAACTTTACCGGCGGCTTGGGAGCTGTTGGCGAGTACAAGTTCCATTACAACTCCTACCAGCTATATGACGATTTGTTTTGGAATCACGGGAAGCACTCCATGAAGACAGGGTTTGCCTTCGAGCGTTTGCAAAACAATCAATTGGGAACCGGGAATCCCAACGGCCAATTCACTTTCGGCTCCTGGACAACCTTCCTGCAGAACAATGCGAGCGGATACAACGGGCCCATTCCGCCGCTATCGACTACCCCGAGAGACCTGCGCCAATCAGTGATTGCCGGATATGTCACCGATGACTACCATGTTGTGCGCAATCTCACCCTCAACCTGGGTGTGCGTTACGAATTTGCATCGGTACCCACGGAAACCGCCGGCCGCTTATCCAACTTACCCCTCCTCACTTCGGCCACTCCGCAGCTCGGATCGCAAGGATTCTCCTACTTCCAAAATCCCACCGAAAAGAACTTCGCTCCTCGCATCGGCTTTGCGTGGAGTCCCTTCAACAACGAGAAGACCGCCGTCCATGGCGGTTACGGCATCTACGACGCTTTGCCGCTGGACTATCTGTTCGAAGGGTTGAGCATCCTTACCGCGCCGTACTACGAAACCGGCAGCATAAGCAGCGGATTGGCGGGAACCTTCCCGGCCGGCGCAAGTCCGCTGCTGACGCCAACCTCTCTCCGATACGCCTATACGCCGCAGCACCAAGAGCCCGGCTACATGCAGGAGTGGGGCCTGAACGTGCAGCAGGAACTCCCTGGCGATGCGATTCTCCAGGTCGGCTACGCAGGCTCACACGGAGTCCATCTGGCATACCGCGAAGACGACATTAACACCGTGCTACCCACTACGGAGCTGGCTGGAGGCATCTACGAGTTCCCGAGCCTTTCAAACAACATCCTGGCAGCCACAACCAATCCCAGGTTGAATCCAAGCGTCGGGCAGATTAGCGCGATGATCCCCGAGGGTTATTCGGAATACGAGGCGCTGCAGACTGGAGTAACCAAGCGGCTTACGCACAGGATTCAATTCCAAGTCTCCTACACATGGGCAAAGTCGATTGATGACGGCTCATCCTCAACCTTCGGAGACACCTTCGCCAATTCTGTATCGAGCTTGCCTCTTTTCGCCCGCGATCGGAGACGTGCCGTTTCCGATTTTAATGTTGGGCAGAATGTTGTGCTGAACTATCTGTTTATGTTGCCCGATGTGCCCAAGGAGTTTGGGCCGGCGGGATGGGTGCTCGACGGCTGGCAGTACGCCGGCATCTTTACGGCGGGCGGTGGCATGCCGATCACGCCGCAGGTGAGCGGCGACCCGATGGGACTGCGCAGCTCAGATACTTTCGGCTTCCCAAACTTCAACTACGGCAGCGGCTGCAGCCCGACGAACAAACAGAACAAGATTCACTACATCAATCTCGCCTGCTATTCCTATCCAACGGAGACAGCGACCTACAATCCATTTCTGGGATCCGCGGGCCGGAACTCGATCAACGGGCCGGGGCTGCAGGATTACGATATGTCGATGGTCAAGAACAACCGCATTCCCCGCTTGGGAGAGGCGTTCGATATTCAATTTCGCGCAGAGGTGTTCAACATTCTGAACCGAAGCAATTACAACAATCCACTCAAGGCCGGTACACAACTGTTCTCGGCCGCCCCCGCGCCTACCGCGGCAAATCCAACGCCTGCGCTCGTGGGCAGCGCGCTCACATCGTCTGAGGGCGCGATCTCATCAACCGCAACCAGCTCCCGGCAGATGCAATTTGCGCTGAAAATCATCTTTTAAGGGATCTGGAGATTCCTGATTCCATCCTCGAACCGGCGCCGACCTTGATGTGGCAGCGCCGGTGCAAGAACACCTCAGTTCAGACATTCGGGATCATGCAAGGCGAGTGATACCAATGAGACCATAAGTACGATCCAGGAGAATTATGCATTCACTCAGAAAGCCACTTTTCGTCGCGGCAATGGTAATCTACTGCGCGGCTCCGCT
>CAZKJB010000205.1:0-7482 GCA_964552975.1 uncultured Occallatibacter sp.
GTTGCGCAAGGCCAATTACGATCTTGACGAATCGCAGGAGAAGCCCTACTTCGAGTTGAACAACGTGCTCCAGAATGGAGTCTTCTACGCGGCCAACCAGCTCTACGGGCTCACTTTCAAAGAGCGCCATGACATTCCCGTCTACCAGCCCGACGTGCGTGTTTTCGAAGTGCTCGATGCGAACGAGAAGCCGCTGGCGCTCTTTTATTGTGATTACTTTAAGCGCGAAAACAAGAACGGCGGCGCCTGGATGAGCAACCTGGTGAACCAGTCGAAGCTTCTGGGCACTCTGCCGGTGGTTTTTAATGTGGCCAACTTCGACAAGCCCGCGCCGGGCCAGCCCGCGTTGCTTAACTTTACCTATGTGACCGACATGTTCCACGAGTTTGGCCACGCGCTTCACGGCATGTTCGCCGATACCATCTATCCCAGCCTGTCTGGTGCGCAAACACCGCGTGACTTCGTCGAGTTTCCTTCGCAGTTCAACGAGCACTGGGCCAGTTATCCGGCGGTGTTTGCCAACTACGCCAAACACTACAAGACCGGCGAGCCCATGCCCGCGGAGCTTGTTGCAAAAATCAGGAGGGCCCAGGGATTCAAGGAAAGCCATGAACTCACTGAGATTATTTCGGCCTCGGAGCTCGACATGCAGTGGCACGCACTGCCGGCAAGCGCGGCTCTCCAGAATCCCGATACTTTCGAAACCGAGGCCCTTAAGCGGACGCATCTGTACATCAGCTATCTGCCGCCGCGATACCGCTCCAGCTACTTCCTGCACATCTGGGCCAACGGCTACCAGGCCGGCTATTATGCATATCTTTGGACCGAGATGCTCGATGATGCCGCATACCAGTGGTTTTTAGATCATGGCGGAATGACTCGCGCCAATGGCGACCGGTTCAGGAAGATGGTGCTTTCGCGCGGCAACACTGAGGACCTGGACAATATGTACGACGCGTGGCTGGGCGGCAAGCCAAGCATCGAGCCGATGCTCAAGTTCCGCGGGCTGAAGGACCAGAACTGATTTCGCAAATGCCTCTCTATAATTTTTACCTATGACTGACTTGGGCGCAGCGCGCATGATCGAGAAGCTGCGAGATGGATTGCGCCGCCATGAGCATCTCTATTATGTTCTCGACGCGCCGGAGATCACCGACGCCGAATACGACGCGCTGATGAACGACCTCAAGCGGCTTGAGGCGGCTCATCCCGATCTGGTAACGCCCGACTCGCCGACGCAGCGCGTGGGCGGCAAGCCGGCTGAGGGCTTCAAGAAGGCACAGCATTCGCGGCCCATGCTCTCGCTCGATAACGCCTATTCGGCAGAAGAGCTGGCTGACTGGGATCGCCGCGTACATGAGCTCGCCGGCAATCTGCCGGTTGAATACACCGCGGAGCTCAAGCTCGACGGCCTGAGCGTTGCTCTGCAATATGGTCCGGCACCCGGCGGTGGCGCCGTGCTTTTGTCGGGACTGACGCGCGGCGATGGCCAGACGGGCGAAGACGTCACCTCGAACATCCGCACCATTCGCAGCGTGCCTCTCAGCATTCCCGCCGCGCGCCTGAAAAAAGCAAAGCTTCCGCAAGGCTTTGAAGTGCGCGGCGAAGTGGTGATGCCTGAGAAGGCATTCGAGCTGCTGAACGAGGAGCGCGAACTGCAGGGACTTCCGGCGGCAGTCAATCCGCGCAACGCGGCTGCCGGTACGCTGCGCACGCTTGAGCCCAGCATCGTCGCCAATCGGCGGCTTGTTTTCTTTGCCTACTTCCTGCTTGTCGAGGCGGAGTATTTTGCTGCCGGGCAAACGGCCACACTCGACGCGCTCACAACCCTCGGTTTCCGCGTGAATCCTCATCGCGGGCGCGTCGACACCGTCGACGCGATGATGAGATTCATCGGCGGCGCCGAAGGCAGGCGCGCGACGCTCGGCTATGAGATCGACGGAGTCGTGCTGAAAGTGGATGGCCACGCCACGCAGCAGAGATTGGGCTACACGGGCCGCGCGCCGCGCTGGGCCATCGCCTACAAGTTCACAGCCCAATCGGCAATCACACAGGTCCAGGACATCCTCATTACCGTGGGCCGCACAGGCAAGCTCACTCCGACAGCCATGCTCGCGCCCGTTTTCATTGGGGGTGTCACGGTAAGCCGCGCCACGTTGCATAATGCCGATTTTATTGAGCGACTCGGATTGTTGGTTGGCGACTGGGTGAAGGTTGAGCGCGGTGGCGATGTCATTCCCAAGGTGGCCGAGGTGATCGAGGACAAAGACCATCCGCGGGGGACAAAAAAGTTCGCCTACCCAAAAAACTGCCCGGAGTGCCATAACGCAGTCGTTCGCGAAGAAGGCGAAGTTGATTGGCGCTGCGTGAATGCAGACTGCCCGGCAAAACTGCGCGAGACGCTGCTGCATTTCGGCTCGCGCGGCGTGATGAATATCGAGGGCCTGGGCGATGCGGCTGTTCAACAGTTGCTGGATCGCGGTTTGGTGAAGAGTGTCGCTGATCTCTACTCGCTGACTGAAGTGCAACTCGTTCAGCTGGATCGGTTCGCCGAGAAGTCGGCGCAAACGCTCTGGAATGAGATTCAGAATTCGAAGAAAGCCGGCCTGGCGCGCGTGCTCATGGGCCTCGGCATTCGCTTTGTGGGCGAGCGCACGGCAGAGCTGCTGGCACAGGAATTCGGGTCGATCGACGCGATCATGCAGGCGAATGCGGAACAACTGGAGCGCGTGGAGGAAGTGGGTCCGCGCATCTCCGAAGCGATTCTAGATTTTTTCTCGCGGCCATCAAATCTCGAGCTGGTGGCCCGGCTTAAGAAAGCCGGCGTCGCGATGACTGCCGAAAAGAAGCAGCGTTCGTCGCAGCTTGAGGGCCTGACGTTCGTGCTCACCGGCTCGCTGCCCACGCTGACGCGCGACGAGGCCAAAGAGAAGATCGAGGATGCCGGCGGCAAGACCGCGGGCTCGGTGAGCAAGAAAACTAGCTACGTGGTGGCTGGCGAAGAAGCTGGATCGAAGCTCGACAAAGCGCGCGAGCTCAAGATTCCCATTATCGATGAGGCCGGGTTGCTGGCGATGATCCACGCGCAATCAAGCAAGAATTAGTCAGGGCCTTACGCGTTCGACTGGCGCCGTGCGGCAATGTCGGGTCGATTTTCGATGGCGCGCAATTCGCGCTCGCGTTCCCGCTCCCAGGCTTCGGCATGCCAACTGCGCGACGCGTATCGAGGAGCTTCTTCCGGCACAGGCGCAGGGTCTTCAATGCGCGGCCGCGGCGTCATCGCAACCAGTTCCGGTTGCAGACGGCTGGCCGCCGCGGACTTTTGGGGTGCGGAGGGCGTGATTAATCGCGCCGACGATTCTATTTCGATCTGTGCGGCGCTCGAAGTCAGGCTGCTATCGGTGGCCGGTGCCGCTTCTGCTTCAGCTTCATCCAGCGGGCGTCTGGACCGCAAGGCAATCGACTTGGCCATGAATTCATCGACCAACTTGTGCAGGCAGGTTTGCCCGCACAGATGCTTCGCGCCCTGACGCAGCTTGTAGCGTGAGTTCCACCCGCTCATGCGCAGCTCACCACCCTGCTCGTACGCGACAAACCAATGGTTTGTTTGCCGTTTCTCGGTTGCGCAGATGTCGCACGAGATTGCCTGACGAATCACAGCACCCCCCTCACTCCCCCCAAACTTAGAGCCGAATTGGCGCTGGCATTCGTAACTTTTCTCGCTCTCCCGCTCGACGCGACCGACGAATCTCGAGAGCCACAGTGCATCGTCTCGACATGCGTGTAAGGATGCACAAAATGGCCCACTTCCAGTTCATCGCGTACTGGAGGATTTCAATGAGTTTTTCGGGAAGAGAAATTAGATTTGATTCAAATCTGAACAGGCGAATACCGGATCGGCCTGAAATGGAACACGGCTTCGACCGCGAACAATGAGAGATCGCTCAAAAAAAACGAAAAGCGCAACAATCGCCGCGCTTCATCCACTCCATCCTTTTCAGGCACCCGCGACATCGCTCAGGTCACTCGCGCGGCGCGAAGTATCCCTTACGGGCGCGCACCTGATAGCGCCGGTCGTAACAATACAAATAGATGGTTCGAAATGCTCCATCGGTTTTGAAATCCGCAGGCGTATATACAAGCTCATACTGGCTGCGCAGCTCTTCTTCAATGTCCTTGAAGCTGGTTGCCATCTCTTCGACGTTTGGGGGGAAGAAAACCTCGCCGCCGGTTTCTTCAGCCAACTGGGTCAGAACTTTGTCGCCCTCGCCGCGGCTTGGAGTCCAGTTGGTGCTAATGGCGTAAATGATGGTCTCAGCGCGCTCACATTCCTTGATGGCCTCGGGCAGATACACGCGGCTCTGGTTGTCGTCACCGTCCGAGATCAGGATGATCGCCTTGCGCACGGGCTCCGGCCCGCGCTCGGTCAGCAGCTTGTCGCGGCACGCGGTATAGACTGCATCGAAAAGCGCTGTCCCACCCCCCGGAGCCAGCTTGTTGACGCCGGACTCTAATTTGTCCTGATCGTTGGTCCAGTCCGCTGTAACGGTTGGCGTCACATCGAAGCCCATCACGAAGGCCCGGTCGTTTCTGGCTTTCAGCACCTGCAGGAGGAATTCGGTTGCCGATTGCTGTTCAAACTGAAAGCGGGAACGGATCGAGGTGCTGGCGTCGATCACGATACCCACGCGCAGCGGCAGATTGATCTGTTGGTGAAATGAGTTGACGCGCTCAGGAGCTTTCTGGTCGTCGAGCAGGGCAAAATCGCTCTGGTTCAAGTTTGGAATGTAGTGCCCATGCTTGTCAGTCACCGTGAAGATGAGAGGGACCTCGTTAACACGCACGACCAACGGCGCCTGCGCGGTGTCGGACGGCGCAGCTGCGGAAGATGACGGCGGAGCGGCAGGCGGCGTTGCCGGCGCGGCGTTCTGTGCGGGTGGAGCGGGTGCGCTTTGTGCAGGTTGCTGGGCGAGTCCGACCGAAGCCATTGCAGTGGCCAGCGCAAGGCAGGGAAGCCACTGCCGCACAAAACGGGCAACGCCCTCGGGAACGGAAAACTGTCTGGTCATGTCCTTCTCATTTTATCAATTGCAGTGCGCGCCGGAAGATGCCGGGGGTTGTCAACAAGAGTTCACCTACCGATGAGCGGTGAACTGCTGTTCTACGGTGGCCAGACGATTAGACGGATTCCAGACGCTTTAGGAAGTCGGTCAGTTCCTTCGGCAGCGGCGCCTCAAGCTGCAGGACCTTTCCACTCGTTGGATGCGTGAATTCAAGCCGTGCCGAGTGCAGAAAATTGCGTCCCAGCTTCAACCGTTCGGGATCCCTGATCCGTTTGGCGCCTGCCTGCGTGGTCTGGTCCGTCAGCTGCCCCGCGCCGCCGTAAAGAGTGTCGCCCACCACTGCGTGCCCAATTGACGCCATGTGCACCCGGATCTGGTGCGTTCGGCCAGTCTCGATGCGAACGCGAATCAGGGTGAATTTGCCGAATCGCGTCGCCAGGCGCTGCACCACTTCGTAGTGTGAAATCGCCGAGCGCCCTTCGTCGCTGGCCCGCGTGGTCATGCGGGTGCGCCGGACAGGATCGCGGCTAACCGCGGCGCTAATGGTGCCTTTCTCACGCTTCAGGCTGCCGTGCACCAGCGCGAGATAGGTTTTTTGCATCTTCCGGCCCGCAAACATTGCGCCAAGAGCTGCATGTGCGCCATCGTTCTTGGCCACGACAATCAGGCCGCTTGTGCTCTTGTCGAGTCGGTGCACAATGCCGGGGCGCAGTTCGCCTCCGGTCGAGGAGAGTTTCTTGAAGCGATAGAGCAGGGCGTTCACCAGCGTTCCCCGGCTGCGCGCATCGTCGCTCTGTCCCGAGCCTGCGTGCACCATCATCCCCGCCGGCTTGTTCACCACGGCGAGGTCGGCGTCCTCATAGACTACGTCCAGCGGAATCGCCTCGGCGACGGCCTTGAGCGGCGCGGGATGCGGCTCCCCGGTGATGGTAATCTGCTCGCCACCGCGCAGTTTCAGCGATGCCTTGGCTGCTGTGCCGTTCACAAGCACGTCGCCCTGGTCGATGAGCAGTTGGACGCGGGAGCGGCTCACGGCCGCAAGGTGTGCGGTAAGGAATTGGGCAACAAATTGGTCGACGCGCTGTCCCCTGGCTTCTTGAGGGACTTCGATCGCGCGGAGAGCGCTCATGCGTTGCCTCGGGTCTCGCCGGCGGGACCTCGATTTTGACCGGCCTGCTGACGAGGGGCTGGCGTGCTCTTCGGTTCGCGCAGAATCATTCCGCCGGCGATCACCATCGCCACGGCTGCGATCTCGGGCCCATCTACGGTTCCTTTGAACAGCCAGCCGCGTCCCTCAGGAGCGCGCCACAGTTCAGTTAGAAAGATCGCCACCGCGGCACCAATCAGCCAGAAGCCAGCCACATCGCCTTTTCTGCGCTCCAGAGGCAGCCAGGTCAACAAAAGAGCCGCAATCGAGAAGAACGCCAATGCGGCATAGGCCTGGACGGGGTGGAGCGGAATGCCGAGCGGAGTGCCGCTCCAGATCGCAGCCATTGGGTCGCTGTAGGTCACGGCCCAGGGCACCCCCGGTCCCGCATCGGTTCCGTAACTCGCGCCAGCGAGCAAGGCGCCCGCCTGCTCAAAGGCCAATCCGAGGGCCAGGGGCGGAGCCAAGGCATCGGCCGTGGCGCGAAGCGGCAGTTTGCTGTGGTGCGCGTACATTGCCGCGCATCCCCCGCCTGCCAGCGCACCCACCCCTGCCAGCAGGGGATGGTGCACCATGGCGAGTCCTAGCACCCAGGCGGGATGGCGGCGCAAAGCGCCAAAGTTGGCAATCACCAGCAGCAACCGCGCCGCTGCCAGTGCGGCAAACAGGCTCAGGACGCTTAGGTTCCATACCTTGCCCGCGTCCACACCTGCGATGCGGGCGGTGCGCATGACCAGGGCAAGCGCTAGCAGTACGCCAACGGCGGCTACAGCGCCGTAGGACGGGATGAGAACTCGCCCGATGTGAAATAGGACCGGATGCACTTGTCACAGGATAGGGCATTGGGCAATGCGAGCGCAGCGGAGGATAGGAACAGGCATCAACCTGCGCGTGTCAACGGGCTGCAGCCCTGCGGGCTAATTACACGCGTCTGTGATGGAGGGTGGTTCACCAATTTTGAAGATGGACGAATTGGGCGCGGCACGAGGCCCCCGCCGCAATTGGGACACACGCCGCCTAGTCTGCGTTCGGCACAATCGCGGCAAAATGTGCATTCAAAAGAACAGATCAACGCGTCCGCTGCATTCGGAGGCAGATCCTTGTTGCAGCATTCGCAATTGGGGCGCAGTTCGAGCACTCGCGCACCGCCGATCGAGAAAGTAGAAACCGGCACTCTGGGCCGAGGAAAGTAGGAGCTGGCCTAGTTTGGCCGTGAGAAGTAGAAGCCGACCCGCTGGGCCGTGGGCAATGCACTGGTGAACCCGTCCTAAG
>CAZKJB010000206.1:0-7480 GCA_964552975.1 uncultured Occallatibacter sp.
GGCCCGCAGTGAAGATGAGATTGCCGACGCGCACTCCTTGCGCATAGGGGCCAATAGCCGCAGGCGCGCCGTCGGTAATGACGACCGATCTGGACATAGATCGATTCTAGAGCCTGATTGCGGAATCCTGAAAACGTTCGAGGCTCGGACTGCTGAAGGAGATTCTGTCCGCATCGCGTGAGCTGGACCGGAGGGGGGAGGGCCAAACTCACGAATTCAGTGACTAAGAAACTTGCTCAATGCGACAAATCTAAGGCAGATCGCGTTTTGCGCATTGTCAAGCCACGGCCTGTGCGGCTGGGGCCATTTTTGAAGCGATCGTCCCAGGAACGTCACCCGGTCCCACGCCGCAGCAAGAAACAGCAGTCTAGTGGAACGCGCCCATGATGCCGCCACCGAGCGCCATAACCAAAAGCCAATAGCCGGCATTGATAGCGAAGAGATTCGCGCGGCGGTTTTCGTAAATGTGCTGCGCAAAAAGCGGCGGCGCCATAAAACCAAGCCAGCAGATGATCCCGATCTTGGAGCCACCAGTGAAGATCATCGCCCCAGCCCAATGAACGACATGCGCCAGCACGTAGGAGAGCAGCAGGCAGGCAATGAACGATGTGATCCCGCCAAAGATTTGGTTCTTCGGCTTTTCGTTTTCAGCATAGCCAACCAACTTCTTCCAGGACTTCCTGAAAAGCAGTCCATACCAGAGACCACCCAGTATCCATTGGGCAATCGCTGAAATGAAGACCAGGGCTAACATGTGATGACTTTCCATTCGTGAATCCTCCACTACCGGATTTGTATTCGGCTCCAACGTGCAGAAGCATCACGGAGAAAAAATCGCCGTTGGGCCCGTCTGACGGGAGTCGTCGCATCAACTCTGCTTCATGCTTAGAAATGAAGTCAAGGCAATTCGCGGAACTGAAACATGATTGGTAACTGACACGAATTGTGTATTCTAGGCCGTAATTAGCGGCGTTTCAGAGCCTCGAGTTCGTCGAGAGTGCGAGGCCAGTCGGAGCCAAGCAGACGCGAAAGACTGCGATCGGCCAGAAGCTTTCCGCCGGTCTGGCAAGAGGGACAATAGTTGGTTTCATTGTCGGCATAACGGATGCGTTGAACGGGCGCTCCGCAGCGCGGGCAGGGCTTTCCAAAGCGGCCGTGAACGGCCATCTCCGGCCGAAATGCAGTCACGCCTTCAGGAAATTTCTGCTTGGCTTCGGCCACGAGCCGGTCCATCCAGGAAGAAAGTGTGACGCGCGTGGCGTCGAAGAGGCGCCGCCACTCTTCGCTCTTGAGTTTGTGCGTGAGCGTGACAGGCGAAAGCTGGGCCGCGTGCAGAATCTCGTCGGAATAGGCGTTGCCTACGCCGCTGATCAGGCGTGGATCGGTGAGAGCGCGCTTCAGCGTGCGGTTCTCCTGGGTAAGCGCTGAACGAAAACCGTCGAGATCGGTCGCAAAAATCTCTACGCCGCCCGGGTCGATGTCGCGCAGAGCCGCTTCGCCGCGCAGAACGTGCAACGAGGCGCGGCGCTTCGAGCCGGCCTCTGTCAGCACAAGACTCCCTTCGGGAAAATCAAGCGCGAGCAGCGCTTGGCGCCCGGCGAGTTTGGCTTGTGGAGGGCGCCAATGAAGACGGCCCGCAATCATGAGATGAATTACTAGCCAAAGATCGCCATCAACGCCGATCGCGATGCGCTTACCGATGCGGCGCAGCTCGCGGACGGTGCGGCCTTCGGCGGCCGTGGTTGGAGGATCGGCCGTGCGTAGGACAAAGACGCTCTGCAGGCGGACACGCTCGAGCCGTTGACCGAGGATGCGCGGTTCGAGCGCGGCGATGTAGGCGGAGATGTCGGGAAGTTCCGGCATTGCATTCAGCTTGCAGCGACGGCGGGCACGCGTGCAACCGATTTCTTATTCCGGCTTATCGCAAGACTGTATTGTCGATGAGCCGCGTTACGCCCACCCACGCAGCCACCGCGAAGAGCGCGCCTGGCACTGCGGTTTCAATCGGCCTGAGTGTAGCCCAATCGACGAGAGCAATATAGTCGATGCGGATTCCGGGCTCCTGTGCGAAGACCTCGCGCGCGGATGCCCTCAGCACGCCGCTGCGGCGCTCGCCTTCGGCAACCAGTGACTCGACATGGCGGACAGCGCGGCCAAGTGCGAGAGCCGTCGAGCGCTCTTGAGAACTGAGATAGGCGTTGCGCGAGCTGAGAGCGAGGCCGTCGGTGTCACGGACGATAGGACAAACGACAATCTCCGTCGCGAACCGCAGATCGGCAACCATGCAGCGAAGAACCGCGACCTGCGCTGCGTCCTTCTGGCCGAAGAAGCCAAAATCCGGCTCGGCGGCGATCAACAACTTGGCGACGACTGTGGCGACACCGCGAAAATGCCCCGGCCTCGATGCGCCATCGAGACGCTGGCTCAGATCTGCGACCTCAACGAATGTCGAGGCTCCGGCAGGATACATTTCATCGACCGCCGGAGCGAAGACAAGATCCGCGCCCTCCGCCTCAATGAGTGCGCAGTCTGCATCGAAGGAGCGGGGGTAGCGCGCGAAGTCCTCTTGCGGACCGAATTGCGCCGGATTGACGAAGATGCTGACGGCGACAGCGCTGCAAGAAGCAGCCGCAGCTCGAATCAAAGCGGCATGTCCCGCGTGCAGCGCGCCCATTGTTGGCACAAGGCCAAGAACGGCGCCGTGCATGGAACGTTGCTCACGCGACCAGCTGCGGAGTTCTGCGACCGTTCGAACAATCTCCATCAGGCCTGATTCAACTCTTCCCAGGCGTCTCGATTCACAATCGCATCCACCTCGTCGAGTTCAACCTGAACCATTTTGCGCTCGCCTCGAGGCAGGTGATAGCTCTCCGCGTCGGATGGAAAAGCGCGATGCTCCACGTCTTCCCGGTAGCGCTCGATTGCGGACCGGAAGAGCGCCGATGCGTCGGCGTAACGGCGAACGAACTTGGGCTGCGGCGCAAAGGTGAGATTCACCAGGTCATGGAAGACAAGAATCTGCCCATCGCAATCGGGACCCGCGCCAATCCCAATCGTAGGAATGGTGAGAGCAGCCGTGATTTCGGCAGCAACTTCGCGCGGAATGCCTTCAAGCACGATTGCGCCCGCGCCCGCCTCGCCGAGCGCGATGGCATCGGCCTTGATCCGGCGGATAGCCTCGGAGGTGCGCCCCTGCACTCGATAGCCTCCCATGCGATGCACACTTTGCGGCGTAAGGCCAAGATGGCCCACGACGGGAATTTCGGCGTCAGTCAACGCGCGGACCAGCTCAACACGCGGGCCCTCGACCTTGACCGCTTCAGCGCCGGCTTCTTTGATGAAACGCACGGCCTTGGTCAGCCCGTCCGCCACCGTGCCGTGATAGCTGCCAAAGGGCATGTCGGCGACCACCAGCGCCCGATGAACGGAGCGTCGCACGGCGCGCGTGTGGTGCAGCATCTCGTCCACCGTCACGGCGAGCGTGTTTTCATGGCCGAGGATGACCATGGCGAGAGAATCGCCGACCAGAATGAGATCGACACCCGCCTCATCGACAAGCCGCGCGGTTGCGTAATCGTAGGCGGTGAGAGCAGAGATGGGTTTGCCCTGGCGCTTCATCTCGCCAAGGGCCGGCATGGTGACTTTAGGAAGCGGAACGCCAGGCGGCGAGGGGCGCGCGCCTGTGGGGAAATCATTGACGCTCATGTTGTCTCCAGTGCCGCTCCTGGAATTCAGGATGCGACCCGAACATGCAAAGTATACGCCCGTTGGGGTACGAGAGTGTATACCGGGGGCGGTCGTTTCGGCTTCAGGATTCTCCTAAAATGCTATAAGGAATGAGGATGCGGCAGTAAACCGGATTGAGAACGTTGCGTCTCGAAACGCAAGCGCGCCGAGGAGGAAACAATGGCCTACGATCTGGCGATCGTGCTTCCCACATTTAACGAGAGCGGGAACGTTGGCCTGTTGGTTGATCGCCTTGCGAAGGCGCTTGCGGGCATTCACTACGAAGTGATCTTTGTCGACGATGACTCGCCAGACGGCACTGCAGACGCAGTACGACGCCTTTCCGATCATCACCAAAACGTTCGCGTCTTGCAGCGGATTGGACGCCGCGGTTTGGCCTCTGCATGTATCGAGGGCATTCTCGCTGCCTCGGCTCCCTTTGTAGCCGTAATGGATGCTGATCTGCAGCACGATGAGAGCGTTCTGCCGCAGATGCTGCGCCTCATTCGCGACGAGCACCTTGACCTGGTGGCCGCTTCGCGAAACATCGCCGGCGGCGGAATGGGTCAATTTGCCGGGTGGCGAGTAAAACTGAGCCAGCTTGGCAAGCGCTTGAGCCTGATGGGCGCGGAACACTCGCTCAGCGATCCCATGAGCGGTTTCTTCATGGTGCGTTTCACCGCATTTGAGCTGCTTGCACACCGGCTTTCCGGCATTGGCTTCAAAATTCTGCTCGATATCGTGCTCTCTGCTGACCCGGGCATGCGCATCGGCGAAGTACCGTATCAGTTTCGCGCCAGAGAATATGGCGAAAGC
This sequence comes from uncultured Occallatibacter sp., assembly GCA_964552975.1. GTDB lineage: Bacteria > Acidobacteriota > Terriglobia > Terriglobales > Acidobacteriaceae > Telmatobacter. The sequence goes on from CAZKJB010000206.1 coordinate 4,543, forward strand.
AAGCTCGATCTCATGGTCGGCCTGGAGTACTTTGAGCTTCTCGTTGATAAGCATTTCGGTGACCTGGTAAATGTGCGTTTCGTGCTCTTCGCCATGGTGGGCGCACTCGGTGTGTGCGTCCATCTGCTCATCTTGCGCTCGCTGCTGTTTCTTGACGGCCTCAGCTTTGCAACGGGCCAGGCCGTGACCACCTTCATCGTGATGATTTTGAATTACGTGTTGAACAACTCCGTAACCTATCGCGACCGGCGGCGGCGCGGTTGGTCGTTCTGGGCCGGGTTGTTCACGTTTTGCCTTGCATGCGGATTGGGCGTAGCAGCAAACGTAGCCATCTCGAACGAAGCGTTTCATCGCGGAGTGCCCTGGGTGTTGGCTGCGCTCACCGGGCTGCTGTTTTCAGCCGTTTGGAATTATGGCGTAACCTCCATGACCACCTGGCGGCAGGCGCGGCGCTCAAGCAAGCAGCGCGCCAAGAATCGTATTCAGGCTACGGCGGGGTTGAAGCCGGGGAACGGCGACAACGGAATGCCTGCCAAATCTGTGTGATTGCGGGCCCTTGTTGCCCGCGCACTGCCGCGCGCCGCATACTGAAAAGCAGAATGACCTCTCCACTCGCGACCGGGCTTTACGCGGGATTCGGCGCGGCTGCCGCGGCGGGTCTGGCGGCGGGCGCCTATGCGTACGCATCAAAGTGGCCCAGTTCCAAAATCTTTGGTAAGGCGTTGATTGCGCCGCCAAGGCCCGGCGAGATGGCGCTTACCTTCGACGACGGGCCCAACGCAACGTGGACCCCGCGCCTGCTGGACGTGTTGGCGAAGTATCAGTTGCAAGCGACATTTTTTCTGTTGGGCGCCCGCGCTCAAGCGGAGCCTGCGTTGGTACAGCGGATCGCGGCAGACGGGCACCTGGTTGGGAATCACACCTGGGACCATCCCAACCTGGCGCGAAGCTCCTCGCGTTGCATCCGCCAGGAACTCGTGCGAACCAGCGAGATTCTGCAGCAGATGACAGGAGTGAAAGTGAAATTCTTCCGGCCGCCATTTGGAGCGCGGCGTCCCGCAGTGTTTCGCATTGCGCGCAGCTTGGGCCTCACGCCGGTGCTATGGAACGCGATGACCTCGGATTGGAGCGAACCCTCGGCGCAGCACATCGCGGCGCAGTTGTCGCAGACGATCGATGGGCAGCGCAAGCGCGGCAGCGCGGTAAACCTGGTGCTCCACGACGGCGGTCATGCGGATCCGAACGCCAATCGCGAACCTTCTGTCGCCGCGGCCGAAATTCTGATTCAGCAATATAAAGACACGTGCCGCTTTGTCACCCTGGATGCGTGGGTTGAATGCGCGGGCTAACGGACCTGTGAAAGTAACTGGAAAAAGTTGCGCGCGGCGGCGATGGTTGCCTGTACATCCGCTTCGCTATGAGCGGCGCTCAGAAACGCGGCCTCGAACTGCGACGGCGGCAGCCAGATGCCTCCATCGAGCATCGCGCGATGGAAGCGGCCGAATTCCGCGGTGTTGCTGTGGGTGGCCTGATCGTAATTGGTAACGCGGCTTTTGGCGAAGAACCAGGTCCACATGGAGCCAACGCGGTTCATGGTAAGGGGGATATGAGCTTCGGCGGCCTCATTGGCCACGCCCTCAGCTACCGCTTTGCTCATTGCCTCGAGCCGCGGATACACTTCCTCCGCGTGTTCCTGCAGGTAGCTGACAGTTGCGAGACCGGCAGCCATCGCCAGCGGATTACCGCTGAGAGTTCCGGCTTGATAGACGGGGCCAAGAGGAGACAACTGATCCATAAACTTGCGCTTGCCGCCGAGAACACCCACAGGAAGTCCACCGCCAACAATTTTTCCTAAGGTGATCAGGTCCGGGTCAAGACCATACAGTTCGCACGCCCCGCCGAGGGCAACGCGGAAGCCGGTCATCACCTCATCCACAATGAGCAGCGCATTGTGGCGACTGGTAAGCCTCCGCAAGGCAGCCAAATAGCCGCGCGCAGGAGGAATGCAACCGGCATTGCCAATGATCGGCTCAACGATCACAGCCGCAATCGAGTTGGGGTGGGAAGCAAATGCGGACTTCACCGAGTCAAGGTGATGGCCGTAGCGGTGCAACACACTCAAATCGCTTCCCTGGCCGGCGAATGCAGTTCGCGCAGCTTTGATGTCGTTATAGGGAAGCGCAAGCGTCAGGCGGGCGATCTCCTTCGGCACACCTGCTGAGTCTGGAACGCCGAATGTCGCCGCGCCTGAGCCCGCTTTGACGAGAAGGCCATCGGAATGGCCGTGGTAACAGCCCTCGAATTTGATAATGACCTTGCGGCCGGTGACGGCGCGGGCCAGACGGATGGCCGACATCGTGGCCTCAGTGCCGGAACTCACAAACCGCATCTTTTCGATGGCCGGATAGCACGCCACGATGCGCTCGGCGAGATCTCCCTCGGCAGCCGTTGAGGCCCCAAAGCTTGAGGAGTTGCGCGCCGCCCGTTCAATGGCTTCAACGGCGGGCGGAAACGCGTGGCCCAGGATCATTGGGCCCCAGGAACCGAAGTAGTCGATGTAGCGATTACCGTCAGCGTCGAACAGGTAAGCCCCTTCAGCGCGTTCGATAAACGGCGGTGCTCCGCCCACGGCGCGGAAGGCGCGCACAGGCGAATTAACACCGCCTGGAAAAAATCGCTCGGCGCGCTCCTGAAGAGCTTTGGACTTCGCGCGTAGAGGCATGGTTGGTCCAGTATAGAAGGCCTTCAGAGACCACCCCAGCGCCATCTCTGTTTTTTGAGCCACCGGTAACCTGGCCGTCGGTGTCCTCGATACCCCTTGGCTTCGCGGGATTCGAAGCACCCGTCAAAACAGTCTGCCGTCCCTATAAAAACGCCAAGGACCAAGTCGTAAAGCGACTGCGGGACGCTGCTTTTCAAACTGGCTCACGCCCCTCAA
>CAZKJB010000207.1:0-7468 GCA_964552975.1 uncultured Occallatibacter sp.
AGGCGGATAAACTGCCAGCCCTGGCCATGGATCATGGTGGTGTCTGTCGTGCCCTTGAATAAATAAATGCCGTCGATAATCGACGCCAGCACGTCGCTGACGCTCGAACTGAACTGTGCCTGTGCGTGCGGCGAGTGAATCTGGTGGAAGAGCCGGTTCAACCGCTGCCATTGCTCGCTCGAAATCTCTTCGCGTACCTGCCGGGCATTTTCGCGTGCCGCGTTCAAGGAGTACGTCACTGACGCCGGGTCCGCGTGATCGAATACCAGCTTGCGCGCCATCGGTTCCAGCGCGCCGTTCCACACCATCGTGTCCGGTTTGCCCAGCGCAGCCACCATCCGTTCCCACCGCGCTTCCACATTCGAACCTGTATCCAGCATCAGGCTCATGGTCACGTCCAGCTGCCGCACGGTATTCTCCGCCCGCTCCAGGTAGCGGCTCATCCAGTACAGGCTGTCGGCAACCCGCGATAGCATTCGATCTCTCTTTTCCGATCCCGCTTTTTCCAGCCCGATTACTCCAGAACCCATGTGTCCTTGCTGCCGCCCCCTTGTGACGAGTTCACAACCAGCGATCCTTTTTCCAGCGCTACGCGTGTCAGCCCCCCTGGCACAATGTTTACGTTGTCGCCGAACAAAACGTACGGCCGCAGATCCACATGCCGCGGTTCCAGCCGGTCGTTCACCAGGCACGGAGCGCGTGAGAAGTCCAGCGTCGGCTGCGCAATGTAATTGCGTGGATTGGCCTCGATCTGCCGCGCAAACTCTTCGCGCTTCTGCGGCGTCGAGTGGGGCCCGATAAGCATCCCGTAGCCGCCGCTCTCGCCAACAGCCTTCACCACCAGCTTGTCCAGGTTCGCCAGCACGTGTTTGCGATCCTTCTCTTCGCTCAGCAGATACGTCTTTACGTTGTTGAGAATCGGATCCTCGGCTAAGTAGTACTTGATCATCCGCGGCACATACGCATACACGGCCTTGTCATCCGCGAGTCCCGTCCCGAAGGCATTCGAAACTGTCACGTTTCCCGCTCGATACGCATTGAACAGTCCCGCGCATCCCAGTTCCGAGTCCGACCGGAAGATCAGCGGATCGCTGAAGTCGTCGTCGACACGCCGGTAGATCACATCCACACGCTTCAGCCCGTCCGTCGTCCGCATATAGACGATGTTGTCGTGCGTCACCAGGTCGCGGCCTTCAACCAGGTCGATTCCCATCTGGCGCGCAAGATAGGTGTGCTCAAAGTATGCGGAGTTGAAAACCCCAGGGGTCAGCAGCACGATGTTCGGTTCCGGCCGCCCCTCCGGCGCGAGCGAGCGAAGTGTCGCGAGCAGCAACTGCGGATACTGCTCGATCGGCCGCACGCCGTAGCTTGCAAACAGTTGTGGAAACGTCCGCTTCATGACCCTGCGGTTGGTCAGCATGTAGCTCACGCCCGAAGGCACGCGCAGGTTATCTTCCAGCACCACAAAGTCGCCATTGTTCAGCCGCAATAGATCGCTGCCCACAACTGCGATATACACATTGCGCGGCACCTGCAGCCCGCGCATTTGCCGCCGGTAGTGCTTGCAGCTATACACCAGCTCGCGCGGAATCACATGATCGTTGAGTATCTTGGCGTCGGAGTATACATCGCGCAGGAACAGGTTCAGTGCTGTGATGCGCTGCGTCAACCCGCGCTCAATCCGGTTCCACTCTTCGGCCGTCACCAGGCGCGGCAGCAAATCGTATGGGAAAATCCGCTCCGTTCCCTCATCGCGCCCGTACACCGTAAATGTGATGCCCTGAGTCAGGAACGCCAGGTCCATCGATTGCTTCCGCTGCTGCAACTCTTCCGCTGGCAAGTTGGCAAGCGTGTCGGCCAGCGCCTTGTAGTGCGGCCGCACCTCGCCACCAGGCTCGCGCATCTCGTCGAATGCCTGGTCGAGCGGGTAGTCTCCGTAAAGCGGTTCCATCTCCACTGGATGGCCTGCGTTCATAAGGTCTTTGCGCACTTTCCTGGCACGAGATGTGGTTCTTTAAGGCTAACTCGCTCCTTCCAGGGAAAATGCACCGCATCCCCTCGGTTTCGCCCCCTGAGCAAGCTCCGCCGGTCGCCTGTTCTTTCGTTTCTAGCACGGCGGCTATAAAAGCGCCATTAGGAAACGCCCTCACTTACCGCCAGATTCAAAGAAAACGGCGAAGCCGGATCCGGGCCGCGCCGTCGCGTCGATGCCCAGATATCCAGCGCCGTCTGCAAGCTGGGCCCAAAGAATCGCACTTTAGCCAGCCAGTGCTTCAGCACGCGCGACCGTTCGCCGCGTGCCGCGGCGCCGGCAATCCTCTCGTCGACGGCCACTTTGGTTTACCCTGAGCGGACAGGAGTTTGCTTTTCATGCGTCTTCATCGACTTCGTTTTGCGGTCCTGCTTGTGTTGCTCTGGTTTGGCATAGCGCTCGGGCTGGCGCGGCCGCAAAAGCCGCCCATCCTCATCACCGCTGACTTGTCCGATACGCCGCGTAAGCTCTACCACGCTGAAGTCGATCTACCTGTCGCCCCCGGCCCGCTCACGCTCATCACTCCCCAATGGATTCCCGGCCATCACATGCCTACTGGCCCTGTCAGCGCAATCACCGGAGTCGTCTTCACGGCCAACGGCCAAACCCTGACTTGGCGTCGCGACGACGTCGATCTCTATGAGTTCCATCTCACAATCCCACAGGGTGTCACTACACTGCACGCCCACATCGACTCGATTGTGACCACGCGCGTCTCGCAAAAGCTGGCCGCCTTTGAGTGGGAGGCGCTTCTCCTTTATCCGGCGCGGACGCCTGTGCGCGACATTCCCATCCAGCCATCGCTCAAGGTTCCCGCTGGCTGGGGCGTCGGCACTGCGCTCACTCCCGTCAACTCCGGCTCCTGGCCGGTTCCCGCCGCCGGGGCCACCACGCAATTTGCCGTCACCAATGTGGAACAGCTCGAAGACTCTCCCGTGCTTACCGGACAATACTTCCACGAGTTTCCCCTCGCGCCCTCCATCACACCCCAGCACTTCATCGACGTCGCATCCGACTACCCTGAAGACTCCAACTTGCGCCCCGCTGTTCTGGCCGCCACCGCCAACCTCGTCCGTGAAGCCAATGCGCTCTACGCTTCCCATCATTACCACGTCTACCATTTCCTGCTCACACTCTCTGACGTGGCCGGCAGCGAAGGCCTCGAGCATGGCCAGTCTTCCGATAATGGCGTCGGCGAAAAAGGCTACGCTGACGAGCCACACACGCTTGCCAACGCCGATCTTCTGCCGCACGAATTCACGCATTCATGGAACGGCAAGTATCGCCGACCCGACGGCCTGTATCAGCCGGACTTCTCCACTCCGCAACAGGGCGCGCTGCTGTGGGTCTACGAGGGCATGACGCAATACCTCGGCAATGTGCTGGCGGCCCGCTCAGGATTCGAAACGCAGGCGCAGTACAGGGATAAGCTAGCGTTGTCCGCTGCCCGGCTCGACAATACTCCTGGTCGCGAGTGGCGCTCCACCGAAGACACTGCGATTGCCGCGAGCGTTCTGCGCGGCGGCATGATGGCTTGGTCAAATTGGCGCCGCAGCCAGGATTACTACCAGGAAGGAGAACTGCTCTGGCTGGATGCCGACACGCTCATCCGCAAGTTGACCCGTAACAGAAAATCGCTCGATGACTTCGAAAAGACCTTCCTCGCCAAAGGCGGTGACACAGGCCCGACGGTTGTGCCCTATAAATTTGATGAGCTGGTCGAGGACCTCAACGCCGTTGCGCCCTACGACTGGACCAGCTTCCTGCACGATCGCATCGACAACATCAACCCGCGCGCCGACCTCGCAGGCATCGAACAAGGCGGTTACAAGCTCGTTTTCCGGGACGAGCCCAGCGCCACCCAGCGCATGACTGCGGAGTCACGCGGCCTTCGATCCGGTGGCGCCGATTTCTGGTTTTCGATTGGTTTACGCGCTGGCGCCGACGGCAGCATCAACGACGTGCGCTGGGGCGGTCCAGCCGATAAAGCCCAACTCGCCCCGGGTGAAAAGATCATTGCCCTCGATGGCCAAATCTATTCGGCTGACACATTGCGCTCCGCGATCCGAGCTGCCAAGGGGACTACTGAGCCCATTCACCTGATCGTTCAGGCCGACTCCTTCGTCTCCTTGGTCAATATCGACTACCACGACGGTGAACGATTCCCTGTGCTTCAGCGCGTCGATGGAGCTCCCGCTTATCTTGACGACATTACCAACCCGCTTACCACGCCCGAAAAAGCGCCCCAGCCAAAGACTGAAGACGACCACTAACATCCAACACCCCCGAACCACGCAATCAGCTCCGGTTGCTTACCTGATGCACTGCGTGCTTCATGTTGTCCGGCGGCATCATTTATGCGGCCTGCGTATCGAGGGCTCCCGCCTGGTTGCCCGACCAGGCTGAGCCGGTGTCTCCTATGCGATTCACTGTGCCATCAAGCGAATTGAACGAAAGACGCCCGAGCCCTTTCACGTCCTTGAACACTTGCGTCGCATCGCTGACTGCCTGCTTGGCATCGCCTATAGCGGTTTTCGTGTCGCCACTAGCCTGCTTCACATCGCTCACTGCCTGCTTCGCGTCCTTCACGCCCTGGCTCAGGTTCTTTTTCTTCAGGTCCGACACCAGTTGATTGCCGTCGCCCCCGACTTGCTTCACATCCGATCCGGCTTGCTTGCTGTCGGAGCCTGTCTGCGTTACATCTGCCGTTGCCGTTTTCACATTACTCACCGCTGACTTCGTGAGGCTGATCGCTTTCTTGACGCTGGCGAAATCGCCCGCAGCTCTCGCGGTTCCGTTGCTGTTGAGCACAAACAACACCGCAACGGCAGCGCACATCATTGCAGCCACGCCACTCATCTTCGTTTTCATCTTTCCACCTCCCCACCGGCCGTCTCCGTCCGGTTTCAGCCTTTCGATGTCGTCGCTGGGCACATCCGTTGCAATAAAATTTCATGAATGCTGCGCGTCGCACGGCGAAGTGGCCGAGCGGCAGTACAGAATGCCCGATAAGCCCCTGCTCAAGGATTCGAAGAGCCGGGCAGTCTGACCACGCTATCCGGGCTGCGTTACTCTGGTTCCACAAGGACTTAACGGATTCATGGCTTCGCCCCTCAAATCCATATTCGCCTCCGTATCCGCCGTTGTTTTTGTCCTTGCTCTCCTTGTGCTTGTCGCTCGTCCGCAGCAACCCGCGGCCGATGCCCACGCCGAAGACTTCATCCGCGCTCATTACACCAAATATGAGTACCGCATCCCCATGCGCGACGGGGTGCGGTTGTTCACGGCCGTCTATGTTCCCAAGGTTTCTGCGTTTCCCGACGATCCGGGCCCCTATCCATTTCTTGTGGACCGCACGCCCTACAACGTAGCCCCCTATGGCGAAGATAAGTATCCCGCGCAACTCGGCCCGTCCGGCGAATTCGAAAAAGCTGGCTATATCTTTGTCTATCAGGATGTTCGCGGCCGCTGGATGAGCGAAGGCGAGTTCGTCGAAATGCGTCCGCACATTGACGTTAAGAAGTCGTCCCAGGACGTCGACGATTCATCAGACACCTACGACACTGTCGAGTTCTTGCTCAAGCACGTCCAAAACAACAACGGGAAAGTTGGCATCTGGGGCATCTCCTATCCAGGCTTCTACACCTCGGCGTCGATCATCGATTCGCATCCTGCCATAACTGCCGCCAGCCCGCAGGCGCCCATGACGGACCTCTTTCTCGGCGACGATTCCTATCACGGCGGTGCCTTCATGCTCTCGGCCAGCTTCGGCTTTTACGCGGGCTTCCGCCCCCAGAAGAATCCGGTCACTCCCGGCCCCACCGTCCCGTTCGATTTCGGTACGCCAGACTCCTACAGTTTCTATCTCAAGGCTGGCAATGTGGCCAGCCTCGATAAGTACATCCAGGATTTCAGCGGCCTCTTCGATGATCAATTCAAGCACGATACCTACGACAATTACTGGCAATCGCGTGACCTGTCGCGTCACATGAAAAACGTCAAATGCGCAGTGCTGGTTGTTGGGGGATGGTTCGACGCCGAAGACCTCGAAGGCCCTTATCGCACCTTCTACGCTATCCGCCAGTTCAACCCCGATACGCCTATCACGCTCGTTGAGGGACCCTGGGTTCACGGAGGCTGGGCCCGGAGCGACGGCAGCCATCTGGGCGATGTCGAGTTCAACGCCAGAACCTCCGAATACTTCCGCGCCAACATCCAATTTCCCTTCTTCGAGCATTATTTGAAGGGCGCCGGCAGGACATTCCCCAAGGCTATAGTCTTTGAGACCGGCGCCAATGTCTGGCGCCGCTACGAAGAATGGCCGCCAAAGGCAGCAACGCCAAAGACGCTCTATTTTCACTCGGGCGGAAAGCTCAGCTTCGATCCGCCCAGTGAAGCCGCGAGCACCGACGAATATCTCAGCGATCCCAACCACCCGGTGCCATTCGTGGGCTACACGACTGATACTGTCCCGCAGCGCTACATGGTCGATGACCAGCGTTTCGCCAGTTCACGGCCTGACGTGGTCACCTACGAATCCGATCCGCTGACTGAGGACGTCACCATTGCCGGTCCGATCGCGCCGCACCTGAAAGTGGCGAGCTCCGGGACGGACTCCGATTTCGACGTCAAGCTCATCGATGTTTATCCCAATGGAGACACCGCGGCCGCCGAAGGCGCTCTCCCAGACAAGCGCATCCTCGATGCACCGCCGCTGCACATGGGAGGCTATCAGCAGTTGCTGCGTGGCGAGCCATTCCGCGCCAAATTCCGCTCCAGTTGGGAAAAGCCTGAGCCCCTTACGCCCGGAAAAGAAACGGACATCGACTTCACAATGCCCGACCTCTTCCATACTTTCCGCCGCGGTCACCGCATCATGGTCCAGGTGCAAAGTTCCTGGTTCCCGCTCACCGATCGCAATCCGCAAACCTTTACCGACATTCCATTCGCCCAGCCTGAGCAATTCCAGAAGGCCACCGAGAAAATCTTCCACCAGAAAGACGCCCCCTCGGGTGTCGAAGTGTTGCTGCTTCCGCAGCCTTAGCGCCCTCTGTTTCGTCTCCTGATTTTGTAGGCGCCGAAGCCCGTCGTTGCGTCCGTTGCTGTACCACTCCGAGCCACCAGGTTCCCATTAAGAACGGCGCTCAACCCGGTAAGCTTATTGGGCTGAATTCCTTCGCCTGGGCCACTTCCCAATCTCGTCTCAACTAAAATTCATTACCCTTGTCACTTTCTCGTAGCACTAAAGTGCAATAGTCAGTGACCTGCCAGGCGCGGATCATCAAGCTAAGTTACCAAACCTCCAGAAGGGCACCGTGGAACCTGCGAGGCCGCAAATCGGCATTGCGCAGGGACCAACACGGACTAATACTCGCGCTCTCAGCGCGGTCCTCCACGTGCTCCCCAGCTCCTCCTGAACGGCTATGGTGCCCAACG
>CAZKJB010000208.1:0-7456 GCA_964552975.1 uncultured Occallatibacter sp.
CGGTGTAAATGGCGGCTCCAGGTGGAATCGTGAACGAAGCGGCTCCGCCGAAGGTGAGGGCGTGATCGGAGCCGGACTGGATGGCGCCGCCGCCAGCACTGATGGCTACGTGGGCATCGCTGATGGTGAGAGGATCGGTGCCGTATTCATTGGTGAAACGGACACGCACCTGAGGACCACCGATGGAGATGTGGGCGATTTCGCGCAGCGTTGTTCCAGTAAGCGGGCGAGCGGCGAATCCACCGTCGGCGAGGTACGGAGAGGTTGCCCAGGTTCCGACCCATTGCGAGGACGGCATGGATTGCGCATGCGACGAAGCGGCGAACGCGAAGGGCAGTGCGGCGATGGCAACGACGAGAAAGCGGCGATTGATCATGGATGGATTCTTCTCCATTTGAATTTGAGTTCGTGCGGTCGGTCGATCAGTGCAGATCGATTTCGGCGTGGAGCGGAGTGTTTTCGCTGGAGTCGCCGACGAGAAGGATAAATTTGCCGGGATCGATGGTCCACTTGCGGGCGGAGTCGCTCCAGTAGCTGAAGGCGCGGGAGTCAAGAACGAGCGTGACGTGTTTGGTTTCGCCGGGAGCGAGACGGACCTTTGTGAAGCCCTTCAACTCGCGCTCTGGACGGTCGACCTTGGCGGAGGGATCGGAGACGTAGAGCTGTGCGACTTCAGCTCCCGCGATGCTGCCGGTATTGGCGACGTCGAAGGTGACCGCGACTCCGGCTCCCGAGGCGGCCATGATGGGAGCTTGCAGGTTTGAAAAGCTGAACGTGGTATAGCTGAGGCCGAAGCCGAAGGGAAACAGCGGATGTTTGCCGGTGGTGGTCCAGTAGCGATAGCCGACCATGAGCTTGTCGCCATAGTGGATGTGCTCGATGGTGTAGTCGACTGGCTGGCCGTTGGCGCCCATAGTGTGAAGCGTGGTGTTGTCGGCAGGATCACCGTGGTACCACTTCGCAGAGGGATTGTCGTCCCAGCTACGGTCAAAGCTGACGGGAAGTTTGCCTTCGGGATTGTGCTGGCCGAAGAGAACCTGCGCGACGGCTGTGCCACCTTCCTGGCCGGGATACCAGGCGTCAAGAAGGACGGGCACCTTCTCGAGCCAGCGACTTGTGTCGAAGCCGCCGCCGGCAATGGCGACGACGATGGTGCGAGGATTGGCCGCGGCAACTTGCTCAACTAACTCGTCCTGGCCAGGCGGAAGAATGAAGCTGCGGTCGTGGCCTTCGCCCTCGGTTTTTGCGTCGAAGCCAACGACGACGATGGCAACGTCGGCTTTAGCAACGGCTTGCTTTTCGTCTGGCGTGTCGGGCATGGCAGCGCTCGAGAAAACATGCGCATCGGGCCCAACGAGGTTGGCGATGCCTGTGAGGATGCTGATCGGCTCGAAGGGCGTGGCGTGGGAAGAACCGCCTCCGCCGGTGACGGCCGGATAAGCGTCGGGTCCGATGATGGCGATGTTCCTTACCTTGGCGGAATCGAGCGGCAGCAGATGGGCTTCATTCTTGAGGAGGGTGATGCTTTCGAGAGCGCCCTGCAATGCGACGGCTCGATCGGCGACAGAGTAGGTTGAATCGGCGGGATCGAATTGCGGGCGAGTTGTGAAGCCGTAACGCAGCTCGGTGCGGATGAGACGGAGAACGTGCTCGTCGATGGTGGATTCTTTGACCTGGCCGGACTGGACGGCAGGAAGCAGGTTTTTCGCATTCATGAATTTGGGACTGGGCATTTCGAGGTCGAGGCCGTTATTGCAGGCGGCGACACCGTCGTAGGTCGCGTCCCAATCGGACATGAGAACGCCCTGAAAACCCCATTCGCCTTTGAGGACTTTGAGATTGAGGAAGTCGTTTTGCGTGGCGTGAACGCCGTTGACCAGGTTGTAGGAGTTCATGACCGCGTCGACGTGGGCCTTGGTAACTGCTGCCTCAAAGGCAGGGAGATAGATTTCGCGCATGGTGCGCTCGTCGACGTCGGCGCTGGCGTTGTGGCGATTGAACTCTTGATCGTTGAGGGCGTAATGCTTGACGGTGGCGACCACTCCCTGCGATTGGACGCCCTGAATAAAAGGGACGACGAGGGTCGCGTTCAGGAATGGATCTTCAGAGAGATATTCGAAGTTGCGGCCTGCGACGGGCGAACGGGCAATGTTGACGCCGGGGCCAAGGAGGAAATTGACATTGCGGGCTCGAGCGTCGCGGCCCAGGCTCTCGCCGATTTTGCGGGCGAGATCAGTATCCCAACTTGCGGCGAGGGCGACGCCGCCGGCATAGGCAGTGGTGGGCCCCCACGTGCGCACACCGACCGAAGCATCGGACATCTTGAAGCGGGGTAGCGCGGCTGACGGAATGGGCTTGGTAAACATGTTTTCCATGCCGCCGAGGAGCTCGATTTTCTGTTCAAGAGTGAGTTTGGCGACGATGTCGTGAGCCTGGGCTTCAATGGCGGGCGAGTCGGGCACGGGGGCTTGCGCGCCGGCAGTGAGACCAGCGGACCCGATGAATGAGAGCAGTGCCAAACCGAATGAGAAAGACGATAGACGCGTGCGATTGATTGTATTTTCCATAACGCGCCACACTACCGCATTCGACGGCTGGATGTATAGGCGAATTCCCACATGGGAGGGAGGTGTTGGAAGGGCGATGTGCGGACGAGTGAACGGCGCGGTGTTCGGGCGGGATTCTGGGGGAAATTCTGCGCATGGCGTCGCGGTGGCGGCGGCGGCGCTTTTCCAGGCTGCGCCGCGGGTTCTTTAGCGAAATGAAGGATTTGGCTTGTGTGACTCGAATCACAAGAGGGAGTGCATGGGGTCACTGCCCGGCCCGTTTTGGAGGCGCACACTCAGAACCTAATGAGCGAGTTAGCGGCGGCAGGGAGAAAATCATGAGCTTTGAAAACGGCCTGAAGACCATCGTGGTGGCGACGGATCTCGAGGGTAAAGCCGAGGCCGCTCTGGAGTATGCCGGCAAGCTGGCTGCAAGCTATGGAGCGCGGATCGTGCTGGCGCACGGGCTTGATCCCATGGAATACGCCGCGGTAGACGCGATTCCAGGAAGCGTTCTGAGTCACCTGACGAATAACGCGCGCAAGGTGCTGGACAAGCTGGCAGGTGACCTTGTGCGCGACGGAATTCACAGCCACTCCGAGATAAGGCAAGGGGCCGTTGCGGAGACCCTTGTGGAAGTGGCACGGCAATACCAGGCGGGGCTGATCGTGATTGGCACTAAGGGCATGGAAGGCGCTGGACCGGTGGTGGTGGGCGCAATTGCCGAACAGCTGGTAAGGCTGGCGCCGTGCCCGGTGCTAGCAGTTGCGGCAGACTGGAATGCCGGAGCGAACCGACCCACACCCGGAGGGCCCGTGCTGCTTGCGATGCAACGGAACAATGCAGCCCCGGCGGCGGCCCTGACGGCTTATTCACTGGCGGAGATCTTCAAGCGACCGCTTCTGCTGTTGCACGTGCGCACCGCCGCTGAAGTTGCAGCCAAACTCGATCCCTGCACGATAAAGCTCGCAGATTTTGGCATCCGGCTCGAGGGCAAGACTCCCGTGCAGTGTGTTGTGAAGGACGGCGCCCCGGCCGATGCCATTGCCGAGGCGATTGCAGAACATCATCCGTGCATCCTGGTAGCGGGAGTGAAACGCGCGAGCGGAACACCGGGGCCGCATGGAACTGCCTTTGCTCTGCTTTCTGCCTCTCGCGTGCCGGTTCTTTGCGTTCCGCCTGAGATGGCGGGCGCCGGCATTGCAAGGGAAATCGCGCTTCCCGTGGGAATTCCTTAACTGGCCGGTGATTCCGCTACGGCACGCGCCAGGCATTTTTCACGGAAGAATAGGCGGCGAAGGAGCCATCGCGCCATTTCGACCGATCGAAATCGACCGTAACCAGCAACGTGCAGAGTCGATGCGTTGGGCCATGAGACAACGCAGTTTGCCGCGCGCGCGAGGGCCAGCAAGCGAGAAAACGGCACAACGAAAGTGGAAAAGCGATAAGCAGGCCGCCGCGAGGCCGGGCATAGAGCGAGGAAGATGGCAGACCTGAGCATTGAAGCTGGGGATCGATTCGAACGTTTGGCCGCTGTGGCGGCGCGTCCGCTCGCTGAGCTGTTGCAATGCCCGCCGGAGACGGGCGATCTGCTAACGCGTGCGTCGCAATGCGTCGATTTCGATGCCGGGCAGGTGGTTTTCCGCCAAGGTGCGCAGTGTGATGGCTTGCATGTTTTGGTCTCAGGCGATTTTGTCCGCAAGGCAGAGCGTTTTCAAATGAGAGTGACGCTGGGACCAGCGCGGGCCGGGGACCTGGTAGAGCTGGCCGCTGCGCTGGGAGGTGGGCGTCATACGTATACGCTCCAGGCTGTGACTCAGGGATCTGTGCTGCTGCTGCCGATGGAGACGTTGCATCAGGCATTTGCGAGCCATGCCCCGTTGCGGATGCGGTTGCTGGAAGAGCTGGCGCGCGAAGTTTCAAGGGCCTATATCACCTGTTGCCTGAACCGGGTGACGCCTGTTCGGCGGCACAGCAATGGAACGACCCGAAACCCGGACCAAAGAACGCAGGAATAAGCCGAGAACCTGTTGAATCCGGGCTCGAGCATGCCGGATGTGGATTTGCGCTATACTTCTGGTAGCGAATCCTATCAACGGTACAGCTATGGCCTTGCTCCATTCGCATCACCCCCCGGAAGATTGTTTGAATTGCGAGCACCGGCATTTGCGGATGTTCTGCAATCTCACTCCGGAGGCGCTGGCGGATTACGACGGCATTGGCATCATGATGAGCCATGCCCGCGGCGCGAAACTGTTTACAGAAGGCGACCCTGCGCGCAACGTGTTTGTGATCTGCTTTGGTCAGGTAAAGATCTCGTCGACCTCGCGCGACGGGAAGACGATGATTTTGAAGATCGCCGGACCGGGCGACGTGATGGGTTTGAGCGCCGTACTGGCGAATGTGCCACACGAAGTGACGGCCGAAGCCATTGAGCCCTGCCAAGTGAAAACAGTGCGCAAGCAGGAGTTCGTCGAGTTTCTGGGCCGGCATGGCATTGCGTCGATGCATGCGGCGCAGTCGCTTTCAGGCGAGTATCTGACGGTGTTTCACGATGCCAAGCGCCTGGCGCTTTCAGGCTCGGCGGCGGGACGGTTGGCGCGGCTGCTGCTGGATTGGGGACGCGCATCGGCCAACGGCAAGCCGGAGATTCGCTTCACCATGGCGCTGACTCATGAGGAGATCGCCAACATGGCGGGCACTTCGCGGGAGACGGTGACGCGGCTGTTGAACCAGTTCCGGCGAGACCAGTGGATCACGATCAAAGGCACCAGCCTGACGATTGTGAAGCCTGACCAGCTTGAGCGGTTGACGGCGTAGAACGGCACTCCCTTCGCTCATCTTCCTTGGCTCCGGGTCGCTCCGAAAATGGGACCCGAGTTAAGTTCCCTGTTCGCGACAACTAGGCAGGAATTCAATCCGGGACACTGGGCCCTTCGTTAACACTTGGTCGCTCGCGCGACCCGAGTGTCTTTCAATGCGAATACCATCTTCCGCGGTTTACGCGGACAGGTCGAAGAAGCAGTGGCCGCCCGGAAATTTGGAGCTTGTAGCAGGCCATTGGCCCTCGAACGCGCCGCGTACGCGGTTATTGAGACCCGAGACACCTGGGGGGCGCTGCTTGTGCCGTATCCTAGGCACTGTACTGGCCGCTGAGCGTCGCCGTCTGGGGCCTGCTCTTGAGTCTGGCTTCATTCACGATGGGCAGGACCTCCGGGTCGGATTCGAAGCTCTGCAAGCCCGTCTCATCCCAGTCGAAGACCACCCAAACCTGATCGTCCTGATTGGGGTCGCGAAAGACGAGCGCACCCTTCGACCCGTGCTGTTTGCGCTTCTCGCCTGCGGTTGAGAAGCTTTTCAAGAAGCGGTCGAAATCCTCCACCTTGGCCGTCGTAAGAATCATTTCTTTTCTCCTTGTGAGGTGTGATGCGTGTCCCCGTGTCTTCGCTTCTATTTCAGGCTGCAACAGCCCTGTCTGCTTCTTTCTCGTCCAGCGTCCGCTCCTTGGAGTTGCGATCGGTTAACCGCCTACCCGGAAACTACTACTCGGTTATCCCTTCATCCGAACTGGCACCAATGGGGTCCGGAGACCGGTATGAGTTTCGTCGTAAAGTTCCGGCGAGCTGTTGACTTCTTATCGGCAGGATGAGCAGCGGCTCTCCACCCGCAATCCCGCTGCGTTTGATAGCTTGAGACTATGCCCCAAACCGCACTACCCAACGAAACTGCAATCGATCTTGAATCCCTGGTAGCCGATGTGGTCGCGATGGCGATGAAAGCCGGCGCGACCGACGCCGAGGCCGTGGCCCGCGAGGGCGACGAGTTCAGCGTGAACGTACGCCTGGGAGAGGTAGAGACGCTGAAGGAATCCGGTTCGCGGGGGCTGGGGTTGCGCGCGTTCCGCGGGAAGCGAACGGGTTCGGCGTCGACAAGCGACTTGACGGCGGAAGGAATTCGGCTACTGGTTGAGGGTGCGTTGGCGCTGGCGAAGGTGACAGAGGAGGATCCGTTCACCGGATTGCCAGAGAAGGACGAGTTTGGGATGGCGGGCGGCGACTTGCACCTCTATTACGAAGATGTGTACTCGCTGACGGGGCCGGAACGCATTGAGTGGGCAAAGCGAGCCGAGGCGGCGGCGCTGGCTGCAGACAAGCGCATTACGAATTCTGACGGCGGCAGCTTTGACGCAGCGACCGGGCGCAAGGCGCTAGCGAACTCGCGCGGGTTTGTGGGCAGCTACCGCACCAGCTATGCGGGCGTCTCCGCTGCGCCGCTGGCGATGGATGCGGACGGAAAGATGCAGCGCGACGGATGGTGGTCGAGCGCGCGACGGATCGGCGATCTGGAATCGCCGGAGTCAGTCGGAAAAGAAGCAGCGCGGAGAACATTGCGCAAGCTGGGTGCACAGCGCGTACCGACGCAGCGGGTTCCGATTGTGTTTGCTCCGGAGACGGCGCGAACGCTGATCGGTTCGGTGTTCGATGCGGCTTCGGGCGACGCCATCTGGCGGGGCGCGTCGTATCTGGCGGGAAAGCTCGGCGAGACGATTGCAGCGCCGGGCCTGGCCATCGTGGACGACAACACGATGCTGCTGCCGACAGGCGTGGGTGGATTTGGGAGTTCGCCATTCGACGATGAAGGACTGCCATCGCAGCGGACCGTGGTGGTGGAAGGCGGCGTGCTGCGCACATACCTGCTAAACACGTATTCCGCGCGGAAGCTGGGGATGAAGTCCACGCACAACGCAGCGCGCGGACTGGCAGGCGCGCCCGGAATTGGCTGCGGGAATCTCTTTCTGGAGCCAGGCGAGCTGACGCCGGAGCAGATCATCGGAGATATTTCCGCAGGGCTCTACGTAACGAGCCTGATGGGCTTCGGGACAAATCTGGTGACGGGCGACTACTCGCGCG
>CAZKJB010000209.1:0-7456 GCA_964552975.1 uncultured Occallatibacter sp.
CGGTGGACAGCGACATATCGCGGGAGGTTCCGGCGGCGATGGAACCGCTGGCGCAATTGATGGACGAGAACGGGACCAAGTAAAAGGCAGGATAGAGGACGGGAAAAAGATCCCTTTGAATGTACGCGGAGGAGAGTTCGATGAAGATCACATTAGCGGTACGATTTGTCTGCGGAGTAGCGGGAATTCTATTGGCGAGCGGGATGGCGTTCGCACAAGGGCCCGGCGGCCCAGGTATGGGGCCAGGGTTCGGGCAGCATCGGCCTCCCATGGAACGAGCGTTCGGAGCTGCGGGCTGGGGTGGGCAATTTTGGAATAACCCCCAAACAGTAGCGAGCTTGAAGCTGACCGACGACCAGCGCAAGGCGATGGACGGAATCCTGCAGCAGCATAAGATGACGCTGATCGACCTGCGGGCCAACCTGGAAAAAGCCGAAGTCACGATGCAGCCGCTCATGAAGGCCGACCAACCGAATGAGAACGCGATTCTGGCCTCGATTGACAAAGTGGCCCAGGCTAGGGCCGAGTTGGAAAAGGCGAATGCGCGTTTTCTGCTGGCGCTGCGCGGCCAGTTGACGGCGGACCAGTGGAAGCAACTGCAAACCATGCATGCGAACCGCATGCAGCATGGTGAAATGCGCGGCCAGGAACCAGGTGGTTGGGGACAAGGCGAACAGCGGCCAGGCATGCGCGGACAAGGCGGCCAGTTCCGCCGGCAAGGTGGGCCACCACCTCCTCCTGCGGCTCCGCAGGCAGCACCGGCGCCCGGAGCGCAGCCTTCAGGTAGCGGTGTGGAGGAGTAAGAGTTAGAAGCACAAGCGGTTCACATAGAGCAGCAACACGGTAGACAGACAACATTGGCGGCAAGGGACCACTCCTTGCCGCCGATTTTTTGCGCGTGCGCCGGCGGATGGGGGTGCGCCGGTTGCGATGTCGAACTTTGGCAGTTCGCGATGGGCGACGGAGCCCCGATTGGGTTCGATACCATCAACTGAGGGTCAATTAACCGGCTCCCGGTGCCGCCACGCCGGCAGTGTTAGCAGACCCAACGTAAGGAGTTGTTCTTGCCGATCCTCGCCCCTGCTGACTCGCTGATTCTGCTGGCCTATTGTTTCTTTGCCCTGGCCGCCGGATTTTGGCTCAAGCCTTCAATCATAGGCAGCCCGGAGTTCCTGCAGGCCGGACGCGCGCTTCCTGCCTGGGTCTGCGGCGTGGCATTCGTCGCTGCCGGTCTGGGCCTGCAAGCGCCAGCCGCCATGGGCCTGTTGGGCGCGAAATACGGATTCGAGAGCATTGCATTCACAGTAATGGGCGGCGTTCCCGCGATGCTCTTCCTGGGCCTCTTTATGATGCCGGTCTATCACGGATCGAAGGCCCGCACCATCCCGGAATTCCTCGGCTTGCGCTTCGATGAGAAGACGCGCGCGCTGAATGCGTGCTTGATTCTGGTGTCCGCGCTAACTGGCGCGGCATTGTCGCTCTATGCCATGGCGCATGTGTTTGCGGCGCTGCATGTCTTCGATGGGCCGACGCATTCATGGGGACTGGAATCGAGAGGAACCTTTGTCTTGCTGGTGGTTGTGCCGGCAGCCTTGGTGCTTGCCTATCTGCTGCTGGGAGGATTGGCTGGAGCGATCTACAACCAGGTCATGCAATTCTTCATCATTGCCGCGGGATTCTTGCCTGTCGTTTTCCTGGGCCTGAAGCAAATCGGCGGCTGGAACGGGCTGAAGGCTGCGGCAGCGTCGGCTGGATCGAAATACTCGCCGGGATGGAGCGGAAATGGCCACCCGGGCATCGCCTCCTTCGCGCTCGCGGCCGGATTGGGCCTGATGCTCGGCCTGAGCTTCTGGTGCGCGGATTTCCGGGCCGTGCAGGCTGCCATGGCGGCAAAGGATACCGAGTCTGCAAGGAGAGCTCCACTGGTTGGGGCTGCCGCCTGGCTGCTGTTTCCGTTGTTGCTGATTTTGCCGGGAATCATTGCGCTCGGCATGCCTACACCGCACATGACTGTCGTCGTCCGCAATGAAAACGGCGCGATTTTTCACGAGATCACCGTAGTGCCTGCGGCTGACGAGGCCGGCCAGGGGCTGGTTCCGGCCCTGATGGATCCGGCGACCGGAAAGCCGGTGCAGAGGGCGGACGGACGTAACCTTCTTGACGCGGCACAGGCAGCTCCGAACGTGCTGATGCATTTTTTGCCGATGGGGTTACTGGGTGTCGGGATTGCGGCATTGCTGGCTTGCATGATGGGAGGCGTGGCTGCAAGCATAACTGCCTTCACTGCGGTCTTCACACGGGACCTCTACGAAGCGCATATCCGCAAAGATGCGAGCGACGGGCATTTGATGGCAGTCGGCCGATGGACAACCGTGGGCGCGATACTGCTCGCGGTGGGCGCAGCCTGCGCCGCGTTTCACTGGGGTTCGAAGCTGGACACCCTGGCAGTGTTGTTTGCGCGCGTGAATGCGCCCTTGTTGGCAACGATTCTTCTGGGTATGTTCTGTAAGCGCATCACCGGGCACGGCGCATTTGCGGGGCTTGCCTCGGGTGTCGTAGCATCCGCCCTGCCTTCGGTAATCTTGCTTTCCAGGTTGCGCATCGGATGGAATGCAGAGCTAAAAGCCTTGATTTACCGGAATGAAATGGCCCTGGGTTTTTGGGCGGCAATCGCGAGCGTTGCAGTGACCCTGCTTGTCGCCACGCTGGTGAGCTTCGGCACGCAGCCAAAGCCTGACGCAGAACTTGCGGGTCTGGTGCACTGCCTGAGAGTGCGCGAGCCGGCCGGCGCTAAGTGGTGGAAGCGGCCTGAGGTGATTGCCGCAACGATATTGTTGGCGGCATTTGGAGTGACGCTGATTTTCATCTAAGAATTGTGGGTTTGAGAAGAGAGGGACGACAATGATGTTCGATGCGCGCATTCCGATGGGAATGCTGTTTACGCTGACGGGAACAATTCTGGGAGCGTTTGGCCTTGCGACGCGCGATAATTCCGCGATCTATGCAAAAAGCCTGGGGATCGATGTGAATCTCTGGTGGGGAGCAGTGCTGCTTGTTTTTGGTGTCGTGGTGCTGTCGCTGGGACGTCGCGGGCAGGCGCAGATGGATAAGGCGGCAAAGGCGAAAAAGTAGCCTGGGATTCCCATTCGCCTTTCGAGAAACGGCTCAATCTATCGTGTTTGAGAATGCTGATTACTATGGATTGCATCGCCAGAACGGAATGTTCCCTAAGTTGAGACGAATGCGTGGTAACCTTGAAGTGTTGGGCATTATCGAACCGCCGACGTCATATTTCAGTCCCCTTCTATTGGCCCACCGCTAGGCGACGTGCGAGGCAATCTTTCGATTCAGTTCGAATCCGGTCCCAATTACGCTCCTGACGAGTCCCGCAGTTCACGCAACAATCACCCGTTGATCGGAGTCTGTCGATGCGTTCTGACAAGATTCATCGTGCGCTCTCGCACGGAATCAATCGCTTTGAAGTCTGCCAGCTTGTATCAAAAGGTGTTAGAGCCGCCCACAAGACAGGATCACGGTTCGAGGATTCAATCAACGACATTCTTGAACATCTGAGCACCCACGACACTACGCAGAAATCGATCCACGCGGCTCATGGTGAGAAGATCGATCCAAAGTCAATGAAGCCGGCTGCATAGGCCGAACCACATAGATATTCAGAAACACGAAGGGGACGGCGCAATGCCGTCCCCTCTTGTGTTGATTCGACCGAATCTGCGGGAAGTTAGATTACCTGAACGTTCTCGGCTTGCCATCCCTTGGGACCCTTGGTGACGTCGAATTGGACTCTCTGCCCTTCTTGCAGTGAGCGGAAGCCTTCCGACTTGATGGCGGTGTGATGCACAAAAACGTCTTCGCCATTTTCACGGCTCAGAAATCCAAAACCTTTTGCGTCGTTGAACCACTTGACTGTGCCTTGTTCCATGATGTGTTACTCCTCTGATGCTGATTTGCCGCTGAATGCAACGTGGAAGTGATTGCGAGTAGAGCGGTGAGGCGTAACAGGCAAGAACTTCAATATCGAATTCTACGTCGTAGCCAGTGTAGCACGGTTCGCGCAGGGCGCCAGAAAAGATGCGCTTGTGTGCCAGGGTTAACCGCTGCGGAATCAACACACTTGCCCTCGAATCAAAACTCATCTCAAGGCCCAATGCTTGAACTTACTGGGGCTGAACGGCGAAGCGCATGGTCCTGTAGTCGAAGGTGTAGTTTTTCAGCTGGCTCAGGGCGTCCACGCCGAGGATGCCATAGACGTCGTCGAGAGCCGCGTTGCCGAGCGGCTGGGTGAGCACGCGAAGGAAGTGGAAGTCGATCGCAGTTGAGCCGACTCGGAACGGAATGGTATCGGCGAGGTAGGCAGGTTGCGGCGGGGATGCCAGGCCGACAAACGAGAACATATCCATCTTCTGGTTGCTGAAGTCGGCGGCGTGCTCATCGAAGTAGCGCGAAGTGAGATAGGTTTGCTGGCTGCCGGCATCGACGGCGTACATGCGATCGTCTCCAGCGCCCCCAAATGCGCTCGATTGCTGCCCGGTGCTGATGGCGACGATGACCTGATCGCCGTCGAGGTAGAAACGGGTGCC
This sequence comes from uncultured Occallatibacter sp., assembly GCA_964552975.1. Lineage (GTDB taxonomy): Bacteria > Acidobacteriota > Terriglobia > Terriglobales > Acidobacteriaceae > Telmatobacter. Next base: position 4,602 of record CAZKJB010000209.1, read on the forward strand.
GGTGGTGAGCAGATCACCGTTTGCCAGCGGCCCGAACTGCTTGACAGGCCGGATGAGGACGGTGTTGTCGGAGTTGACGGTAATGCTTCCGATGGCGGCGATCGCGGGATATCCGAGGACGCCTTCGACCTGATAGTGCGTCAGAGGGAAGTAGTAGTCCTTGTCTTCGTAGACGAACGCGGTCACGTCGTGGAGGACGAGGCGGCTACCAATTGTAAAGCGCGGAATAACGGTGACGTGAACCTGGATGGGATGGCCTCTGAGCACCGTGATGGTCGCGGATTCCGACGAAATTTTGAGACCAGCCTCCCTGGCGGTGGACCGGGAGATGAGATTGAAGGGCTGGGTGGGGTCAAGCATCCAATTGTGCGACCGGGCGTCGACGAAAACCGGCAAGTCAACGAGGCCGAGCGGGTTTTCGCTGACAGGGAGTTTGAAAGGGTCGCATGGCTCGACGGTCGTGGGCGGGTTGTCCTTCGCCAGGGGCAGCAGCCTGACGGGCATCTCGATCTCGGCCTGCTCGTCGGGCGTGATTTTGTCGTGGAGGCGGGCATCGAGGGTCTTATAGGCCTGGGCGGCTTTGGCCCATTCGCCAAGGCGAAGGTAATCCTCAGCGAGCGCTTTGCGGAGCAGGTGCTCGCGCCCGGTGTTCCCGCTGGCGGAAACCTGATCGACGAGCGGCTCGAGGATCTGGATGGAGCGGTTGAGGTCGTTCGAGCGGTTGGCGAGTATGCCGCGATAGACCTGCGCTTGATCCGGCGGCAATTCGCTGAGCTCCGTTTCGAGACGAGCATACTCGTGGTCGGCGAGCAGATTTTGAATGCGGTCTTCGGCGTCGAGCCCGCTCTTGGTGCCGGTACGGAGTTGCCCATCCGGGCCAACCTGCTGAGCACCGGCCTCAGGCTGATTTGCGGCGGGCGCCGCTTGCTGCGCGACGAGCGGTGATGCAACAAGCGCGAACGCGAATGCCAGACAGAGAGGCGCCTTTTGCGCAAGATTCATCGGGCGCAGTTTGTCCTTTGCCGCGATTGAGGGGAAGAAATTCATGATCACTTTCGAAGTTATCAGACGGCTGCGATTCCGAACGTGATTTTTCGGGAATATCGAGGCAACCCTCTTGTTTACAGGCACAAAGGTCGCGAGGCCGCACCATAAAATCCGGCGCGGCGAAGGCGCGGCGGCCTTCGCATTCCCAACGAGAATCTCTCTGCGGAGAACTGCAGCGTCAGGTACGGCACGCGCGGCGCAAGACGGGAATCTAAGACAGTCTTTATGAGCCCGCCGGTAAACTTGAGGCAGGCGATGAAGCGAAAGACAATTGCACACTACGAGATTCTGCGGCGTCTGGGCGCCGGAGGCAGCGGCGTGGTGTACCTGGCCAACGATACGCTCCTGCAGAGGCCGGTGGTGCTGAAGATGCTGCACACCGGATTGCTGACGGCCGAGCAGATGCGATCGACGGTGCTGCGCGAGGCGCGGCTGTCGTCAGCGATCGAGCATCCGAATGTGTGTTCGATCTATGAAGTTGGTGAGAGCGGGGACGAAGCATACATCGCGATGCAGTACGTGCCGGGCCAGCCGCTGGACCAATTGATCGAGCGTGGACCTGCGAGCCTGCAACTGGTTCTCTCGGTTGGAATCCAGATTGCGGACGGTTTGCAGGCGGCACATGCGTTGGGGATTTTTCATCGCGACCTGAAGCCGCAGAATGTGATGCTGACCGACGGCGGCCTGGTAAAGATTCTGGACTTCGGGCTGGCGAGACGGCTGCGGCCTGAGGATGCGCAGTTCGATCCTGCGAGGCCGTCGCTGGCGAAAGACCCGCCAGTGGCGGCTACCTATACGGCTCGCGGCGGAACAATCCGCTACATGGCGCCGGAACAGTTTGTCACGGGGCACTCGAGCGTGCAGTCGGACGTGTGGGCGCTGGGTGTGATCCTGTACGAGCTGGCGAGCGGAAGGCATCCCTTTGCGCGACCCGATGCCGAAGATTTTCAGGCCATTCGCGCGATTCAGTTCTTAGAGCCGCCGGATTTGAGCGAGATTCTGCAGGGAATTTCCCCGGAGCTGATGAGCGTGATCGCGGCATGTTTGGAGAAGACACCGGGAGCGCGGATGGCTGCGGCCGCCGAAGTGCGCGAAGGGCTGAAGACGATCATGAAGGCGCTGCGTATTGAGACGGGGACGATTCCCGGCGATGCTGCAGCGAATTTGCCGGCGACTGCCGCGGAAACGGAGAAGCGGACGACCGGGCTGCTTTCGATGCTTGCGGAGCGGTTCCGCGAGTCAGGAGGCGAGCGCGCGGCGCAGAATTCATTGGTGGTGCTTCCCTTTGCCAACCTGGGTGCGACTGAGGTTGCGCCGCTGTACGGCTACGCGCTGGCAGACGCAATCGCCGCTCGTCTGGCGCGGATTCCTGCGCTGGTGGTGCGGCCTTCGAGCGCTCTCATGCCCCTGCAGATCGCTCAGATGGATCCGCTGGCGGTGGGACAAAAGCTGCTGGTTTCGTTTGTACTGGCCGGGAGCTTTGTGCGTTCGGAAAGTGGATTCGATCTGAACTGGCAACTGCTCGACGTCGCATCGCAGAGCGTGCGTTCCGGAGGGTTGATCCGAGTGGCATCGCTGGATCTGATCGCGGTTCAGTCTGAAATTTCAAACGAAGTTTTTGCCACGCTGCAAGGCGTGGGAGCGGCAGACAGGCTGGACACTGGCCGAGGCGGACAGAGCACGGACGCGCAAAGGGGTTCACCGCACGATGGATCGTTGCCGGGACCGGTGAGCGAAAAGTACCTGCAGGCGCGTGCGTTGCTGAGCTCGTTCATGGTGCGCACGGGATCGCGAGCCGATCTGGATCG
>CAZKJB010000210.1:0-7439 GCA_964552975.1 uncultured Occallatibacter sp.
CGCGACGCGAGAATGCACCGTAGAGGACCGGGAAATATCCAATCACAATGGCCAGAAAACCGAGCCCAGTGCCTGATTCCATAACAATTAGGCCGCGCGCCCAGGGATTCTGCGGCGTCACGTCCCCCAGCCCCAGCGTGAAGATGGTTGTTCCGCTCACATAGAGGTCCGAACAGAAACTTGGCATCCGCATGGTGTCAATGAACGGGCTGCCGAGGGAGAAATAGATCAGCGCAAAGCCCACGACCAACGCTCCGGCCCAAACAGCAAGAAGGAGAATGAGCGAAAGCGGCCCATAGTAGCTGAATACGGTCTCACGGATACGGGTATTGCGGATGCGCCGTGCGAAGAACCTCCAAGGAATCCACGAGGAGATGTAGAAGAGCCGAGTGAGCCGGAAGCGTCCGGATGCGCGACGCGGCAGGATGATGGTTTGGAAGGCATCGAACAGAACGATACACAGGCTGGCGACGCCGACGATCAAAGCTGGAATCCGCATCTGTCCTCCGGTTCGTGTTCGCAACCTATAGAAGCGGGTCGACTACGTTCTTCGATCCAGCCGTTGTTGGTATTTTAGCGGGACGGCGGTTGACCGGACGGTTCGGCGGGCGAATCCTCAAAAAGAAAGCGCGGCAACACGCGATGACCTGCGCTGCCGCGCCGCTATTTTCCGCGAAATTAATTTAGGTTGCTACTTTAAACGCCGCTGTACGCGGAAAATCCTCCGTCGATGGGAACCACGACGCCGGTAACGAACTCAGACGCCGGCGAAAGCAGCCAGAGAACCGATCCAAACAGATCCTGGGGCTCGCCGAAGCGCGCCATGGGCGTGTGTCCGATGATCGATTTGCCGCGCGCAGTCAGCCCGCCTGTCTCCTTGTCGGTGAGCAGGAAGCGATTTTGGTTGGTGAGGAAGAATCCTGGCGCGACGGCGTTGACGCGAATTCTGGGTGAGTACTCCTGCGCCATATGCACGGCAAGCCACTGCGTAAAGTTGCTCACAGCCGACTTGGCCGCCGAGTAGGCGGGAATGCGCGTCAGCGGCCGGAAGGAATTCATGGAGGAGATGTTCAGGATGGCTCCGTAGCCCTGCCCCGCCATGATCTTTCCGAAGGCCTGGCTCGGCAGAATGGTACCGAGAATATTCAGCTCGAATACCCAGCGCAGCGCGTCGGCAGGGAGATCGAAAAACTTGTGATCGGGGCTGGTGGTGGCCTGGGGCTTGTTGCCGCCCGCGCCGTTCACCAGGCAGTCCAACTTGCCAAGGCTGCGGACAACGTCCTCCGCGGTGTGCGCGATGCTGTCCTGGTTGAGCACGTCGCATTTGAAGACGGAAACCCGTTTGCCGTGCTCTCCCATGCGATCGACTGCTGCTTTGCCCGCGTCCGGATTCACATCGAGAATGGCTACCTGAGCGCCGCACCCAGCGAGTGCGCTGGCGATTTCGCTGCCCAGGACACCGGCGCCCCCGGTAACAGCCACGGTTTTGCCGGTGAAGTCGTACATCCTTGTCAGCTCTGCTAAGTCGAACGAATGCTGCTGAGCAATTTCAAGCTCGTGTCCCGCTTCAATCACCGCCGCTCCTGCCATTCCGCAACCTTTCTTGGACTGCGACCCGAGTATAGGAATGCTTCGGTGGTCTTACCAGTGACACCCATCACGAGCGGAGGATCGCGAGCGTTGAAAGGAGCGATTCGCGCCGAATTTCTCACTGAGTGAGTGACATCACAAGGGCATGTATGCTGAATCACGGTTTTGTTTTGCGCCACGATGTATCAGCTAAGAAGAGGAAGTTCTCGGAAGGATTGTTGCCCATGCTTCTCGAGTTAAGTGTGCTCCCAAAAGGAAAAGGCCGGCACGGGGGTGACGCGGCCGTGGAACTGAATAAAATCATTGACGCCAGCGGCCTGTATCATCAGGCGAAGAACAAGTCGACAGTACTCGAAGGCAGCTGGGAACAGCTGATGGCGGTGGCGAAGAAATGCCACGATGAAGTGCTGAAAACCAATCAGAAATTCATCACTGTGATGCGCGCCGTGGATGGGCCCGATGTGGCTCCCTGCGCTCATGCGCCGGCTGATTGCACCGCACTGCGGGAACTGCTTGAAGACGACGGTGACTGGTTGATTCCATAAGAAAAGCGGAGCACAGTACGCTCCGCTCTCTCTTTTGAATTCTAATTTCCGTCTCAATACAGCCGGAAATCAACCTCGATGGTAATCATCACCGGGACCGGTGTCTTGCCGTCCTTCATGGCTGGCTTGAATTTGTATTGGCGAATTGCCTCAATTGCCTTTTCGTCCAACCCCATGCCAAGCGCCCGCGCAACGCGAATATTCTGCGGGTTACCTTGCGTGTCAACAATCAGCGAGATCAGGCAAACTCCTTGATACTTGGCGCGACGCGCTTCGTCGGAGAACTCCGCTTCAACACTGTGCAGGACGACTGGCGCGGAAACTCTGCCGCCAATCTGCTCGAGTCCGCCGCCGGTGTTGCCGCCAGATCCCGGTCCGTACCCATTCCCGGATCCCGCGCCCAACCCGCCGCCGCTGCCCGAACCCATTCCGGCGCCGCTTCCGGTCCCTGCCGACGCGAGCTTGACATTCGCCGACTCATGCATGCCAACCATCGGCATATCGGGATTATCAGGAAGTTGGATATCTTTTTGCACATTGATCGCGGAAGGCTCCGGCAGCTTGGGGTGTTCGATTGTCTGGGGCTGGGGCGGAGTAATGGGATCCTGAGTTTTGATCGGAAGCTTGCCCTTATTCGCTTCAACAATGCTCCTGTCGCCGCCCCCGCCACCGCCGCCGGCTCTGGTGTCAGCCTTGGGGGCGTTGTAATCGCTGACGTCAATATTGGTAGCCAACAAGCTTGGCTTTACCGCCTCGACGATCTTTCTTCCGACAAAAAACAGAATGACGAGAAGGATTGCGATGTTCACGGCCGAGGAAATGCCGATGGCCCACGGATTCGCCTTTACCGCCATCCGATCAGGCACCGGAATCGGCTTTGAGGTCAGTTCCAGTGGAGGTAGTTTGACTGGGAAGAAGACATCATGAATGCTCTCCCAGAGGCCCGCCCAGACAGACTTCTCCTCAAACGCCTTCCCAAGAAGCGCGTCGAGTTCGTGACCGCTGGTCAAGACCGCGGCCTCATGGGGATTCGTCGCTACCGAGGTGGATTGATCGTTTGCCATAATTACGGATGGCCCGGCTGTCGCCTGTTCAGACTCGAGGGGGTCCGTCGACAGGCCCATCCCACCATTATGCTTGACCATACCTGAACTTGTCTCGCCATCCCGAGTCAAATTATGACCGGCAGCGACCTCCGAAGCTTCATAGTCGGTGAGCTTCAATCCTTCCATAAATAGTAAGACGCGGACTGCGGCCGGTTTGTTACCGCGGAAAATTTTAACTCCTCCGTTTACACTGAAGTTTGAACAGTAATGCAACATTTAACGGAGTCAAGATGCCTGCTGCGCCAGAGTTGAAGGCGACCCTCACCTTGCCGCAAACCGCCTTCCCGATGAAAGCCAATCTGCCGCAGAATGAGCCCCTTCGGCTCGCCCGCTGGAACTCGCTCGGGCTCTACGAGGAGCTTCGAAAAGCCGGCCGCGGAAGGCCTGTTTACCTACTCCATGACGGCCCTCCTTACGCCAATGGGCCCATTCACCTGGGTCACGCTCTCAATAAGGGGCTTAAGGATTTTGTGGTCAAGTCCAGAACCATGGCAGGGTTTGACGCTCCGTATGTGCCGGGCTACGACTGCCACGGATTGCCGATCGAAATCAAGGTCGACGAGAAACTGGGGCACAAAAAGCTGGAAATGCCGGTCCCGGCGGTGCTGGAGGCTTGCCGCGAGTACGCCCAGAAGTATATTGACCTGCAGACGCAGCAGTTTGAGCGGATTGGATGCCTGGGGCGCTGGGATCAGCCGTACAAGACCATGGCACGCGCCTACGAGGCCAGGACCCTGGAGGCGTTTTACGGATTTCTCGAAAAATGCTTCGTCTACCGGGGCCTGAAGCCGGTTTACTGGTGCATCCACGACCGGACGGCGCTGGCCGAGGCCGAGGTGGAGTACGCGAATCACACCAGCCCATCGGTTTACGTGCGCTATCGGCTGACATCCGATCCGGGTGCGATTGCGGCCGCGCTGGCCGGACGCAACGTTGCGACGATCATATGGACCACTACACCATGGACGCTGCCCGCGTCGCTGGCGGTCGCCTTTCATCCCGATTTTGACTACGCCGCCTTGGAGGTCGGGGACGGGCAGGTTTACATTGTTGCCTCCGCGCTGGCCGAGCAGGTTGCCGCGGCCTGCAGACTGGGACCGACCAAAGAAATCGCGCGCTTCAAAGGCGCGGCGCTCGATCGCGTCACCTTCCAGCATCCGTTCCTGGAGCGGTCGATTCTGGGGGTTCTGGCCACGTACGTTACCGCCGATACAGGAACAGGCGCGGTACACACTGCGCCAGCCCATGGCGCCGACGACTTTTACACAGGCCAGCGCTACGGGCTGGACCTGACCTGCCGCGTGGATGCGGCTGGAACCATTCACTACGATCCCGCGGTATGGGCGTTTCCCAATCCGCCTGCCTTCGATGGAATGAAGGTCTGGGCCGCGAATCCGGTGATTGTGGCCATGCTGGAGGAGCGCGGGGCCCTGCTCGGCGGTGCGCCGCTGGAGCACTCCTACCCGCATTGCTGGCGCTGCCACCACCCGATCATTTTTCGCGCTACGGAGCAGTGGTTCATCGGCCTCGAAACGCCGGTAAAGCGGGGCGACGGCTCTGACACGACGTTCCGGCAGCTATCGATCGAAGAGATCGACAAGGTGGTGTGGGATCCATCGTGGGGCAAAGAACGGATCACCAACATGATTGCCACGCGTCCCGACTGGTGCATAAGCCGGCAGCGCATCTGGGGAGTGCCCATCGCAGTGTTCCTGTGCGAAGGCTGCAGCGAGCCCATCATCGACGCCGCTCACAATCGCAAGATCGTTGACCTCTTCGAACGCGAAGGCGCGGAGGCGTGGCATACCACTGCACTTGAGGCTTTGCTGCCTGCGGGCGCAACTTGCGCGAAGTGCGGCGGAAAGACATTTCGCAAGGAGACCGACATTCTGGACGTCTGGTTCGATTCCGGGGTGAGCTGGCTGGCAGTTTGCGAGTCCGACCCGGATTTGAGCCCGGCGTACAAAGCTTTTGAGAAGCAGAACGGCACGCAAGTCCTCTATCTCGAAGGCGGCGACCAGCACCGAGGCTGGTTTCACTCTTCCCTGTTGACGTCGGTGGCACTGCGTGGGCGCGCGCCATATTCTCACGTGGCGACGGCGGGATGGACACTCGACGAACAAGGCCGCGCGATGTCAAAGTCACTTGGCAATGGTGTCGATCCCGTGGATATTGCGAATCGCATGGGCGGCGAAATTGTCAGGCTTTGGGTGGCGTCGGTGGACTTCCGCGAAGACATGGCTGCCAGTGAGAACCTGATGCAGCGTTGCGCCGAACTCTATCGCAAGCTGCGCAACACCTTTCGCTTCCTGCTGGGGAATCTCAACGGCTTCGATCCGGTGCGCGATCGTGTGGCGGAATCGGATCTGCTGCCGATCGACCGGTACATGCTTGCCCGCACGCGCGACCTGACGGAAAAGATTCTCGGCTGGTACGAGGCTTTCGAGTTCCATCGCGTGTACCAGGCCGTGAATGAGTTCGCCATTGTGGACCTGAGCTCGTTTTATCTCGACATGCTGAAGGACCGCATGTACACGTTTGCGCCGACGAGCCAGGCACGACGCTCGGCGCAGACCGTGCTTTGGCAGATCACCGAAGCGCTGGTCAGGCTTGTTGCGCCGATTATGAGTTTCACAGCCGACGAGGTGTGGGAGTACTTGCCAAAGGTGGAGGGCCGGCCGGTTTCGGTTCACCTGGCGCAGTTTCTGAAGCCGGAGGAGATTTTCTCCGAGGATCCGGCGACGCTGATCGAAGAGTGGAAGAAGCTCTTCGCGGTTCGCGACGCGGCCCTGCGCGTACTCGAAGAGGATCGCCAGGCCAAGATTATCGGCAAAGGACTCGAAGCGGAGATCGTGATTGAGGAATCGGGTGATTTGCTGGCCCTGCTCAAGAGCCATGAAGCGGGACTGAAGGAAATTCTGAACGTTTCTGGCGTGAGCGTGGTGGAAGGCAGAGAGCCGACGATCAAGGCTTCGCCTGCGTCCGGTCACAAGTGCGCGCGCTGCTGGAACTTCATGCCTGAAGTTTCGAATTACGGCATTTGGGAGAACGTGTGCACGCGCTGCAAGTCGGCGTTGAAAGAGATGGGTATCGCTCCGCCCAGCAACAACGAGGCGCATGCGGAGGCCATGAAGTGAGCTGGGTGAAGAACTGGCCGGCGCCTCGGCGGCTTCACTGGCTTCTGCTCATCTCCGCGGTGGTGATTGCGGCTGACCAGCTGACGAAGAACTGGGTCGAGGCACACATCCGTATTGGCGGCGCAATTCCTATCATTCCCCACGTGCTGCGCCTGACGCACTGGACCAACGAGGGCGCGGCGTTCTCGCTGTTTGCCGATACTGCATCGCCCAACGTCGTGCGCTGGGCTCTGATTGCGTTCACCACGATTGCCGCACTGGCAGTTTTTGTCGCCCTGCTGCGGATGGGGAATCGCGTTTCGGTGGCTACCGTCGCTCTCGCACTCATTCTGGGTGGGGCGCTGGGAAACGTGCATGACCGCATCGCCTATGGCTCAGTGATTGACTTTATTGAGGTGCACATCAATCTCTATCACTGGAGCTATCACTGGCCCGACTTCAACGTGGCCGACTCCTCGATTGTGACCGGCGCCTGCTTGCTATTTCTGGATTCGCTCATTCCCAGCAAAAGGCGGGAAGCCTGAACCGAGACGACCGCGAGGTGTAGCGAATCGCCATTTACCAGTCGATGAAAACGCTGGACCTGCAGGTCGCCGGATCTGGGGAAACGTGCACCTGCAGGTGTCTGAATTCGCGAAAAACTTCGCAAAATAGCGGTTAAAGAGGCGTTTCGACGACCTGCAGGTGGAGTGTTTCCGGTGTTCCCTGCGAAGTCCAGGAGGCAGGCGGAGTTTTTCGGGTTTCAAACAGAAGAGGTCAGGGAGCGGATGGCGCTCTGAGCCCGTCCAAAACAGGGTGCGTCCAGCATGACACGTCGAGGCTGAAGGCCGGTATAATTGCCCGGATTGTCCCGAGAGCACCAGGAGTTTGACGAATGCCGCAAGCAGGTACTCAATCCCGCAGCTTTTTTGCCACGTTCAAGGACCCGAACCGTGTATCGCACCAGCGGTGGGTGATTTGTGGGCTGCTGTTTCTCGCTACAGTAATCGCCTACGTCGACCGCGGGGTGATTGCCTATCTCGAGAAGTTTCTCGAAGGCGTAATTCCGGGGCTGGACAGCG
>CAZKJB010000211.1:0-7434 GCA_964552975.1 uncultured Occallatibacter sp.
CGCTTGCCAATGAGCCGAAGAAGGAAGAGGAGCTGTGGTTTGCAAGTCCGGCCACCCGTTGGATGGAGGCCGTGCCACTGGGCAATGGACGCATCGGAGCTATGGTCTACGGCGGAGTGGCAGCCGAACGCATCGATTTGACGGAATCCACCGTCTGGTCCGGCGCACCCAGCGACACCGACGTCAGCCCGACCGCACTCGAGAACCTTCCCCGCATCCGCCAGCTGATGTTCGACGGCAAATACGCTGAGGGTGGCGAACTCTGCCGGCAACATCTTCTCGGCAGGCCTGTGTCCTTCGGTACGCACTTGCCGATGGCTTCGCTTCAGATTGCCTTCAAGGGGGATAACTCTGCGGAGCGTTATCGTCGCTCCCTCAGCTTGGACGAAGCCATCGCGCATGTCGACTACACCAGCGGCAAGCTCCGCTTCCAGCGCGAGGTTTTTTCTTCCAATCCCGCCGATGTGCTTGTCACGCGTCTAACCTGCAATCAGCCCGCATCCATCAACTTCGACCTCAGTTTTGCGAACCTTGTGCTGCCCGGAGAAGTAACTGTCGAAGGCGACGATACGCTGGTGCTTAAAGGTCATGCATTTGAACATCTGCACAGCAATGGGAAGCAAGGTGTGGCGTTTGTAACGCGCGTTCGCGTACTCGCCGATGGCGGCCGCATCACGGCGTCCAACGGCGCTCTGCACGTGAGCCATGCAGATAGCGTCACCGTCATCGTCGCCATCGCCACCAATTTCCGTGGCGTCGATCCCGCGGCGCGTACCACCCAAACTCTTGAATCCCTGCGGAACAAGACCTACACTGAGATTCGCACCGCGCACATGGAAGACCACCAGGCGCTCTATCGTCGCATGTCGATCGATCTTGGCACGAACCCGGTGGCAGAGCGCATGCCTACCGATCAACGGCGCAAGGCTGTGCGCTCCGGCGAAGCCGATCCCGGTCTCTCCGCGCTCTTTTTCCAGTACGGTCGCTACCTGACCATCGCCGGCTCGCGCCCCAACTCTCCACTGCCGCTGGCCTTGCAGGGAATCTGGAATGACGGACTCGCGTCCAGCATGGGCTGGACCGACGACTTCCACCTCGACATCAACACGCAGCAGAACTACTGGCTGGCCGAGGTCGCTAACCTTTCCGAATGCCAGGCGCCGGTCTTCGACTTTCTCGATCAAATGCGTGCTGCCGGCAAGTCTACCGCGCGAACGATGTATGGCGCGCCCGGATGGGTTGCCCACGTGGTCACCAATCCGTGGGGCTATTCCGCCGCGGGCTGGGGCCTTGGTTGGGGAATCTTCCCCACGGGCGGCTTATGGATGGCGATGCAGCTCTGGCAGCATTATGAATTCACCGGGGACAAACAATTCCTCCAGCAGCGTGTCTATCCGGTGTACAAAGATGCGGCCGAGTTTGTCCTTGCTTATATGGTTCAGCATCCGCAGCGCGGCTGGCTGGTCACAGGCCCCTCTGTCTCGCCTGAAAACTGGTTCATCGCCCCCGATGGCAAGCATTGTTCGGAGTCCATGGGACCGACTTGCGACCGGGTCTTTGTTTACGCGCTGCTCAGTGCCTGCGTCGATGCTTCCACCACTCTTGGCATCGATGCCGATTTCCGTGCCCGCGCTCAGGCCGCCCTCGGTCGTTTGCCGCCGCTCCAGATTGGAAAGCACGGTCAGGTGCAGGAATGGCTGGAGGACTTTGACGAAGCAGATCCGGGGCATCGGCACATGTCGCATCTGATGTCTCTCTACCCGGAGAATCAGATTTCTCCTTCAGCGACACCAGCTCTTGCGAAAGCGGCGCGCGTAACCATCGAGCGCCGCATCAGTCAGCCCAACTGGGAAGACTCCGAGTGGGGCCGCGCCAATATAACCAACTTCTATGCGCGTCTTCTGGACGGGGAGAATGCACACAAGCACTTCCTGGGTCTGCTCGCGAACGCCGCAGAGGACTCGCTGCTTGCGTACTCGCGTGGCGGGGTTGCAGGAGCCGAGAGCAACATCTTCTCGCTCGACGGAAACACCGCAGGCGCTGCTGGCGTGGCGGAGATGCTTCTGCAATCGCACCAAGGCGAAATTCATTTGCTGCCCGCGCTTCCATCGGCTTGGCCCAAGGGAAGAATTTCCGGTCTGTGCGCTCGTGGGGGTGTGGATGTTTCACTGTCCTGGGAGGCAGGCACACTTGTCGCCGCGTCGCTCAAGAGCAAACGAGGCGGAACACACAAGGTTCGTTACGGGACCAAGGTCACTCAAGTCACGTTGCCCGCTGGCCGTTCCGTAACCGTCTCCAGCCGCGAATTTCAATTGGCGTGAGTGCCTTCAGAAATCTTAAAGGGAACAGAATGAAAATCCGTTACGAAAAGTTATTGCTCCTGGCAGCCCTCGCAATCGTTCTGCCGAAGGTGCCCGCACAAGCGCCAGCCAACCCGCAGAGTCCGGCTTCACGTCCAGAAGAGATTGAATGGACCTGGGAGGTTCGCCCATCGCAAGTCGACGCGAAGCTCCCCAACGTTCTGCTGGTCGGCGACTCCATCACCAGGAATTACTACCCCGAAGTGCAGCGCCAACTTGCCGGAGTCGCAAACGTGTACTTGTTTGCAACCTCGGCGTCCGTTGGAGACCCACGCCTCATACGCCAATTGGATGAGTTCGCAGCCATGGAGAACGTTCCTTTCAAGGTCGTTCACTTCAACAACGGCATGCATGGCTGGACGTACTCCGAGGACGAATACAAGAACGCCTTCCCATCTTTGATCAAGGAACTGCACAACATCTCTTCTACCGCCTCATTCATCTGGGCGACCATCACCCCGGTAAAAACTGAAACGTTGCCGGGCCCAACAAACCAGCGCATCGACGCCCGAAACAGCATCGCCCTTACACTCATCGCCAAAACCAAAATCCCGGTGGACGATGAGCACGAACTGATGACCCACCACGCGGATCAGTACGAAGACAACGTGCACTTTAACACTGCGGGAGCCGTGATTCAGGGCCAGCAGGTAGCACAATTCCTGCGCGCTGCTCTTCAAGCAGGCGCGCACCAATAGATGGAGAGCGAACCATGGACGTCGTCCGGCGCAATTTGTTGAAGGCCGCTGCAATTCTGATCGTGGATCAGTGGGCGGGGCTGCATCGGACGGCCCTCGCAAGCGCCCCCAATGAGAACGCCGGACGGAAAGTCATTGTTGTTGCTTGCGGCGGCATTCGGCGCGAGGACAGTTTTTCCGAGACCGGCTTTCAGAATATTCCCCATCTCTATCGCGAGTTATTGCCGCACAGTGCGTTTTATCCCTTCGTGCGGAACGCAGGGGTAACTTCGCACTATAACACCATCTCCAGTATCCTCACCGGAAACTGGCAGCGATTGGACGACTGGGGTAAGTCGCGTCCGGCCAGTCCGACTCTGTTCGAGTATCTGCGCAAGGGTATGGGACTCGCACAGGATCAGACGTGGCTGATCTCGAGCAACAAGGCCCTGACCAGCCAGATTGGCGCCAGCTCCATACGCGACTTCGGCCCGGATTACGGGGCCAACGTGATCTTCCCAAAACAATTGCTCATCAACGCGGTGGTTCATGCCGCGGGCCAGGGTCGCGCGGTGCACAGCGCCGACCGATCAACGGTGCTGCCCGAGATCGAAGCCATGCTCAACAGCGATAACTACGACGGGCTGGGCTGGTCGGTTTCGGGAGAAACCTCATCGCTCGACGCGCTTACGCTGGGCACTCTGCAGCACGCCATCGAGGATCTGGTGAGCACTACTGCGCCGGTGACTGGAGACGAATTCACGTTTCTTGTCACCGCGGAAGTCATGCGGCGCTTTGCGCCTTCGTTCCTGGCCGTTTCCTTCTCTGACATGGAAGTTGCGCACTTCGGTTCGTACTCGCTCCACCTGGGCGGCATCCGCACCGTGGATCGCCTGGTTTACGAGCTATGGAACCAGGTTCAGGAGCTGCCCACATACAAAGACAAGACGACGCTGCTTGTCCTGCCCGAGTTTGGCCGCGACATGGACGGATCCACCACCAACGGCTTCTTCAACCATCGGCAGAATAATGACTCCACTCGCCTGACATGGATGATGTGCCTGGGAGATGCCGTGCGTAAGGCTCAGATCCTCGAGAGTCCCGTCGAGCAAATCGACATCTGTCCCACCATCGCGCGTCTCTTCGATTTGAAGAGAATGAATTTGCCAGGCAAGCCGCTGCCGGGGCTATGGATATGATGGGATCGACGATGGATGAACAGCGCAAGAGCAAGCAGACAGACGAATCGAGGTTGACTGCGTATCGCCAACTGACGGAGCGGTTGCCACTCACGATGCGCCCCTCTCTGAACCAGCAACTGGCCGCGTGGAATACGCTGTTTCCCTTCGAGCGGAACCGGCTGGCGCAATTCATGCAGGGCGTTCAGACGTTCCAGCCTGTCGCGTTCCAGGCGCTCATAGCGCCGCTGACAGCGCTTGAATCCAGGATGGGCGTCGAGCGCTGGAACTTCTCCCTAACCAACGACACGATGGAGAATGCCTCATTGCTTGCGCGCTCGGAATTCTATGGCGAGTGGCGGCGCGAGGTGCAGAAGGTATTCGAGGCCATCCATGCCGCCGGACAAGGTGCTGCGCGTTCTCAGGACGTGCATGGTCGGTTCATCCTGCTCGTCTTCCCGGAGAGTTTGCCCATCGATTCTCCGGACCCATGGAAACAATGGGATCCACGCGGCAGGGAGTTCAAGATTGCAGGCGATTCGCGAAAGTTATGCGAGCTCGTCACTCGGGGCCAAGCGGGCCTGCCCGGGATAAGCGCATTGCTGGCAGGACAGGGCTGCGCCTTGGATTCGGACCTGTGGTTGATCGACGCGGAAGACAAGTTAGGCGGCCTGACTTCAGCCGCCCCGGCAACTGCCCCATGCGCTCTGAGTTATGCGACCCTGAAGTCTTTCCGCGATAAGTTTCTTGCCGAAATCAATACGGCTCCGAAGAACATCCAAGCCAGCGATCAGCTTCTGGCCGCGGTGCGCCATGAGGACTGGGATCGCTGGTGGCCTGCCCAGCTTACTGGCCAGGAGCGGCTGCGCAAATTCGTTATCGATCTTTTCCTCAGCGGGAACGGGGCGCTCAACTTTTCCAGTGCCTTTGTGGAATGGGCCGCATCCGAAGCGATGCGCCGGGCCCGCCCGAGAGTTATCGTGGCGCGATTCGGTTTGCGCAGCAAACCCAAGCCGTTCACCAGCATCGCAATTTTCGAGAACCAGCAGAGAATCAGCACCCTTCCCGACGAAGACGACCACGAAGGCAGCGCTGTCGACGCGCTTATCCTTGCGCGTTACGTCTGGCTGGCGGCATCGAGGTATCCGGAGCAGGAACAGACCTGCTGCCTCTGCGTTTCGGAATCGCGCAACTCGGTCTTCCTGATTGCGCCCCCAAGCAGAAGTCCGCAATGGAGCGCGCAGTATCCCGTCCATTTGGAAGATATTCACAAATGGATTGTTGCGCAACTGCTACTCTCGTCCAACGCAAGATGAGCCATTCATGACCGTGCCTGTCACAAGGGGGGATGAAAATGGCGGCGGGCTGGAGTAGCGTAGATTCGAACTGCGTCTGGGCCGAAGGCCGTTTTAGCCGGTGGTGCCGAAAAGCCCGCAGATGGGTCTGGTCTAGAAGCCTGGAGGAACAAGGAATTGTCGCCTCTGCCGAGGCAGTGAGCACGCGAAGGAGACTCTCACGTGAGAAGGCTTTCTCCAGAGGTGGTCCAGGAGGCAGAGCCATGCAAGTAGTTTAAGCGTCTTCGCACACGCTCATAGGCGCAGCATTGATTTCGATCTTTCAATTGGATCGATTCCCCACCCTGACCCAAGACGAGGAGAAGGACGATGTGTGATATGGCGCAGCGCACGCCCGGCAATATGGCATTAGTGCTATATTGCATCTATGACATACGAGGTAGAGGTCTTGGACGAATTCAAGGCCTGGTACGAAGACCTCTCCGAGTCTGAACAGCTCAGTGTTGAGCGCGTGGTGCTGATGCTGATGGAGGCCGGACCGTCGCTTGGCTTCCCCCAGAGCAGCGGTGTGGAGTAATCGAAGTTCACCCACATGCGGGAACTGAGGATCCAGCACGAAGGCAGACCGTACCGCGTTCTCTATGCTTTTGATCCAGTCCGAACGGGATTCCTCCTGGTGGGGGGAGACAAGGCGGGCAATGACCGCTGGTATGAAGAGATGATTCCAAGGGCAGACACAATCTATGCAGAACACTTGAAGACGATCAAGAAACGCCCCCGGTGACCCCCGGGGCCAGCAATGCAACGGAGCACAACGCCATGGCTACCAACTGGAAAGATCTGAAGCATAAGGCATCCTCGGAAATGCGTACGGACCTGCAGCGGGAAGCCCACGCCGAGCTCGAGCGGATTGGCTTTCACAAGCTACGCCAGGCACGCCAACAGACACAGGTTGCGGTGGCCGAGAGGCTCAACATCGGCCAAGGGGCTGTATCTCGCATTGAAAAGCAGTCAGACTTTCTGCTGAGCACGCTGCGGGAATATGTCGGTGCACTCGGGGGGAAGCTCGAGCTGCGAGTTGTGTTCCCGGACGCAAACTTCGAGCTTGAGGCGCTGGCGCTGGCCCCGGCGACAGTAGCTAAGAAGCGTCGGAGCCGCACGAAAGCCGCGGTCTAATCGTGGATCTCAAAGAAGTACAGATCGTCTTTGGCCGACCGGACTTCTGGCCAAAGGTGGTCGCGCAGCATGAACTCTTTCTTCGGAAAGCCCCTAAGCTTGAAGAGGCCGTTGCGAGCATTGTGGATCCTGCGCGTCCCGCAGTCGATCACGATCAGCATCTGATCGTCGTTCTGTTGCAGCTGGTGCGAGTCACGCCAAACCTACGGCCCGAAGCAGCGCGCGTTGGGCCGCCCGTACTCTTGGGGTTCAAGGGCGATGGTCAGAGTGCAAGTGCGGCCAGCATCGCCGCGAGCTCATGGAGTCCGATGGCCGTTACCTCCGCGTCGATCGGGTAGTGTCCGCTTCCCGAATTCACTACAAAACGTCGTTCCGGCATCAAATCCTGACAGGCTATGTAGAAACCCTTCTCTGGTCGTCCCACGAGACTGCGTTTGATCTCGATGGCCCAAAGGCCGTGCCCTGGAATCTCCAGCAGCAGATCAATCTCTGCGCCGGCCGCGGTGCGATAGAAGCTGGCAACTGTACGCTCTGGTGCAGCCTGAAGCAGGTTTTCCAAGACAAAACCTTCCCAAGAAGGGCCTGCAACTGGATGGCCCGAAAGATCGTTATACGACTTGATCCCGAGCAATGCATGTACGAGGCCACTATCCCGTACATAGACTTTGGGTGACTTTACCAACCGCTTACCAAGATTGCGATGGAAGGGAAGTAGCCTCCGAACCAGCAGAAGGTCTGCCAGAAGGTC
>CAZKJB010000212.1:0-7403 GCA_964552975.1 uncultured Occallatibacter sp.
CGACGCCGCCCCGCGCACATCCACCAGATACATCGACTCCGGATGCAGCGCATGCACCCAGAACTCGCCCATGGGAACATCGATATAGCTTTTGTTCAGCAGCGTGTCTTCGGGAATCTCAAGCGCCACGCCAGAGGCTTCGGAGTAGCTTTCCATCCCGAGCTTCTGAAGTTCGCTCTCCATCGTTCCGTAGAATTCCCCGGCATACAGATCAGCAAGCGTGCGCCGAAAATCCCACAGGAATCGATCGCTCACTTCCGCGCTCTCCACCACTCGGCCCGCCAGCACCGGCAGATACGGCATGGGATCATAACCCCGCTTCCGCTGGAACTCCGCGATCATGTCGTCGGTCCAGTTCTGCATTCCCGCTTCCCAGCTGTCCATCGTGATGTAACGCCACGTTGGACCTGTCAGGTCGCCGAGACTCTCGCGGATTGGATCCGTGTATCCATGGAAGTACTGACCCACATACTTCGCACTCAGTTTGTCGACCTCGTAGCCGCTCCCCGCCGGAACCGATGGCCGATTCATTGCTCCCGTCAGCGAATAGCCCATGCGCAAAATCGTCCAGTTCCCTTCCGGAACGTCCCAGTGCAGCCTGCCGTCCGCATCCAGCTTGCCCGTCAAATCCACCACATCGCCGCGCGCAATCTCCGCGGACGTGGGCGCTGACGGCGTCGGAACCCCATCGTAGCGATCCATCAGGCTCCCGAAAGCCCCCTTGTCCTCCCAGCGATTCACGCGCGCATCGGAGTAGAAGATCGCCTCACTCAATGTGTACTGCGCCGCTGCAACAACCGCGCCCCCGTGAATCACCGCTGCCGGCGAAAGCCCGCCTCCATCCAACTCGATGCGGAAAAATCTTGCCGTCACCGCGGGAAACGCGAAGGTCCTGATTGCAGCTCCGTGGTAACCCTGCGGCCCGGGCATTACAGCGATCGTGCGAAAGTGCGTTCCGTCGTCGCTCGCCAGAATGCGCCCTACGGGGATCCTGCTTCGCGAACCCAGCGAAAGCGCACGCGCTGTGAATGGCTCTGCGAATTCGTACTGCAGCCAAGCGGGACCGCCGTCTTTCGGCGCCGCAAGGGTAAGCGATGTGTTCAGGCTGTCGTCCAGCAACGCTGCGTCGTCCACCGGACCCTCATTTGTCGTCGCCTTCGGATGCAGTGCTGCCATCGGCTTCGCGTCCGCCGGCGTTCGATAGGCAATCACTGCACTGTCGCGGTAAAACTTCGGCGCATCGGGTCGAGCGCCTGCGTCTAAGTCACGTACTGGTCCCTCATTTGAAGGCGGTTCTGCAAGTTTCGCATTAAACTTCGCGGGCCCGTCCGCGCGAGTCTCGCTCCAAACCAGTTTCTTCATCGCCTGCTCGGGCTTCACCCACGGACCGCCTGCTTCGCTCCAGCCTGGCGAGCTGAAGATCGACATCTCCAGATTCAACCGCTTCGCCTCTTCGGCCGCGTGGCGCACTGCGTGGTACCACTCCGGTGTGCCAAAGTTGATCTTCTTGTCCACAACCTGACCACTGCCCGCCGCCACGTCAGCCAGTTGAAAGCCACCGATGCCAACGCGCTTCATCCATTCGAGGTCTTTCGTGATGCCATCCTCGCTCACATTTCCGTTTGTCCAGTGCCACCACGTCCGCGGCTTGGCGCCGTCCGGCGGATTACGGAATCCCCGCTCCAGCGCGTCCGGTGAGGATTGCGCAAACGTCACTGCCGCAGCGCCGAACACCAGCGCGATCGCAAGCGTCACACGTATCCCTTTCACAAAACGCATCGCTCACCTCCCACTCTTCGCTGTAGTAGCGCGGCAGGATCCTCGATCGAGCTTCTCGCGCGATCCGGCTTCCGGGCTATTGTTCCGGATGCAAATGCATCTTCAGGAACTGGATGTAAATGTCCCAATCGGTTGGGACCATTCCGTGGGGCCCATCGTGCATGTAGTAGGCGAGATCGTGCAGGATCGGCACCTTTGCCGCGGGCCACACGTCGGTGTCGAGAGGATCTTTGCCGAGCAGTTTGTACACCGGTCCCGCTGCAACCGCCGCCAGAAATTCGCCTTTGGGGTCGGACCAGGAATCGGTGCTTCCGGTTTGCAGCAGCAACGGGCGCGGAGCTACAAGCGCAACCAGCAGATTCGCATCCATGGGCGCGTTGTCGGGAAAACCGCCATACTTCCCATAGTTCGCCGCAAACTGATAGGGATAGCGCGTCGGCGCAGTCAAGTGGGCAATCGTCTCTCCATAATTACGATGGCTGAGCGCCGCGCCTCCCTCGCCCGAACAGCTCGCAATCACCGCGGCAAATCGCTCGTCGTGCGCGCCCGCCCACATCACTGTCTTGCCCAGCCGCGAAACGCCGTGAATCGCCACGCGCTTGGCATCGATCGCCGCATCGGTCTCGAAGTAATCCTCCACGCGGCTCATGCCCCAGGCCCACGCCGCAATCGATCCCCAATCGTCCGGTCCACGATCCGTCTCACCTGGCTTCAGGTAACGCGCGCGTATCCCGTTTCGGAATCCCGTCAGAGAATCCGGATCGAGCTCGCCGTAGTAATAGGTAGCCACTCCGAATCCTGCATCGAGCAGCGGTTCTACGTCGATCCTGCCGAAGCCGCGTCCCTTCGGCGGCATCACCTTCGTATTTGTCCGCGGATCCCAAATCATCTCCGGCGTGATCCCAGGATCGTCCACCGCGTTCTGCACCGCGCCAAAGTTGATGCTGAAAAACATCGGGACCGGCTTCTTTGCTGCTGCCGGCAAGTAAATCAGCAGATGGATCTGCGGCCATGCGGGATCTTTCGAGAAACTGATGGTCACCTGTTTGCGGATCGCTTTCCCGTCGAGCGCCGGTGTCCCTTTGTCGGTCACATCAAAGCTCTCGTCCATCGGCCGTCCCGGTGCGCGCCCGTATTGCTGCGTCTCGAACAGCTCTACAATCTCCGGACGGCGTTTCGCGAACCACGTCTTCGCATCTTTCACGATCTTGCCGTCGTTCATCCGCAGCGGATCGGCTAACGTGTAGTCGCCAACCTTCGACTCGTCATAATTCACCGGAATTCCGGCCACGACCGACGGCGGAGCCTGCGCTGTAGCTGGCGCCATTGGTGTCGCGGGCGCGGTTGGCGTTGCCGGCACAGTCGGCGTCGGAGGCGCAGTGGGCGTTGCGGGCGCCTGTTCCTGCGCTTGCAAAACAGTAACGGTACAAACCAACAAAAAAAGCATCGCAGCATTCTTAACGCGCATCGCACGGCCTCCAGTAAGCGTTTGCAGTCATCGCAAATGAGGATTGAAACAATTTGCAGTCAGGAAAGGTAGAGTTCCTGCCCTGCCACTGTCAAGCGGAGCAAATCCTCGCTCTTTGCGCCGTTCAACTCCGCGCTTGCGAGCGCAAATGCTCCAAGGCCCACTCCGGATTTCTCATCAGATCAGGTTACTAAGTCCATTCACACCAACAATAAACGGGGCCCGCGAGCCGCCGCGGCCGTTGCCGATTTTCGATTGCTTTCCGCATCACTGGGGCTATAATCGGTGCATTCCCTTGAGTGCCTTCGCGGCTTGTGTTCGAGCATTTTCCTTCTTTGCGACACTCTCAAGTTATAGCGATTTGAAGAACGGCATAAATGAAAAATTTGTCATTCTGTGCGGCTGAGCTCATGCGTGCCTCTCGCAGGTAACCAAGTTACTCGGCGGATCTCTTAGCAGTTACCAATTCCGTGCCGGCGCCGTGTGACGTGACAAAACTCTGCGGCCTTTTTTTGTATGTCTTCGTCTCAAGGGCAGAAGCCTTGCCAGTCGGACGACGGTCAGTTCAAGCGGTTCAGCTTCAGCGCAGATATTGCGCGGCGATACTGACCGGCAACACTAGGTTGAGCAACTTCGAGCGAGGGCCGGTGTTTCAACCGGCATGAAGGATGGAAATTCTCCAAGCGGCGTGCTCGGGCAGCCAATCGCAACGTGGACTTTCCCGCTGCATGCATCGCGCAGCGGTTTTGGGGGCTGCAAATCTGCGCGGGACAATTGGAGAATCCCCAAGAAGCATTTTTCACCTGGAGTACTTTATGAAAGCGTACGTCTTCGGATTGTCTGCCTTGGCTTGCACGCTCGCAGCGTCGCTGGCCTCGGCTGAAACTCAGCGCGCGCTGCTGATCGGTATCAATACTTATCAGCCTGCCGGAACATCGGCGCAACATCCGGCTGGCTGCATCTACGGCCGCTGCGAACTTGGATCGTTTGAGAATCTTGATGGCTCGGTGAACGACGCGAAGGCCATGGCCGACCTTCTCACAAGTCCCAAGTTTGGATTTCCGGCCGGCAACGTTGCTTTGCTTACCAATCCGGCTGCGCCGCAGCCGCGCCCTGGAATCACAATCCTTCCTGCCAGCCAAACCACCCACGACGGCATTCTTGCCGCCATGCAAAAGTATCTTGTCGATGTGCCGCAGCGCGGCGACACCGTCGTTTTTTACGACGCCAGTCACGGCTCGCTGCGCGTCAACAGCAAAGGCAACAAGCTCACCGTGCTCGTGAATGGCCAGTATGTTCACGCCGACAGCACTCTGGTTCCCTCCGATGCTTACAAGGGCGGCTACGACGTCCGCGATCGCGAGATGACGCGAATCTTCAATGCGGCTCTCGACAAGGGCGTCCATCTCACCGTCATCTTCGACAGTTGTCATTCCGGCGGCATCAGCCGCGGCATTGGCCCCAAGTATCACGAGCGTGCTCTGGCATTCGATCCCCGTGATATCAACGAACCTCCTGACGCACTTGCAAACGGCGAGCCGCGCCCCGCTCCTTCCGAGCGCACCGACAATCCTGCGCTCGTCTTCTCCGCCGCGCAGCAGGATCAGACAGCCAAGGAAATGCCGGTCGACGGCACAACAACAGAGCCGCATGGAGCCTTCACAGCCGCATTGCTTGAGGCATTGCAGGCATTGCCTGCAGACACGCCCACATCCCTCGTATATGAACGCGTGAAAGCGGTGCTTGAGGGCGGCAGCGTGCCCGATCAGGAACCCGATCTCGACGCCTCTGCCGCGCGACGTCAGCAGCCGCTCTTCGGAGGAGCCGCAGCAAGCACCAGCAAGATTCGCACCGCCGCTCTCGGAACCGGCGATGACGGCAGCGTCTCTCTCGACATCGGGCGCGTTTCGGGCGTCGGAGTGGGCACAGAATTCACCGCCATGATTCCCAATAGCGCCGGCCAGAAAGTTCAGCTTCGAATCACCAGCCTCGACGGCATCGCGCGCTCCTCCGCACAAGTGATAAGCCCAACGGGCGCCAAGGTCGGTCCCGGCGAGGTATTCGAGCTATCAAAGTGGATTCCCGCCGATACGCCGGCTTTGCACATGTGGCTCTGGCCCTCGAACCTTTCCGAGGACGACATTCTCGCCGCTGCGGCCCAGGCGCGCGCCTCTGGAGCCGCTCTCGTCTCCGATCCCGCTGAAGAACAGTGGACCCACGTTCTTAACTGGGACGGCTCGCATTGGACGTTGCAGCAGGCTGGCGCCGCGTCCCCCGTCAGCATCGGTGCGCCGCTCACCGCCGATGCCATCAAGCAGCACCTTCCCGCCGGCGCCAAACTTTGGGTCAATCTTCCGCCATCGCACGAGTTGTCTCAAAAACTTGCGCTCGCAGACGCCGACAGCGCCGTCCGGACGGCAGACTCGCTCGCCAACGCGCAATACGCGCTTACCGGTGCGCTCACCGCGAATGGCCCCGCCTATGCCTGGTATCACAAGAGCGAACTCGCGGCCGGTCCGCCCTCGCCCACCGCGCCCGCACACAGTCCAGGCTGCTCGGCTACCTCGCAGTATCCCGTGCGCACTGACTGGGTACCGATCGCGAGCGCAGACGCAATCGATCCCGGCAGCGCCAAGCTGAATAACTACTCCTCGCTTCTCGCCAAGGTTCATGGGTGGCTCGAACTGGCAAACAGCCCTGCCGACGCGTCGACGGCTGACTTCTTCTCTCTCGCCCTGATTCCCTCAACCGGCACTGCGCCGCTGCCGGTCGATCAGCCCGCGCACGGTGGTGATCAGCTCAAAATGGCATTGCAATCCACCAACCGCGTCATCGAGCGCCGCTGGGTGTATGTGCTCGACATTGACTGCCACGGTTCGGGACAGATTCTCTATCCGCGCAACTACGCTGAGAACCAGTTCCCCAACAATTCCGACAACGGCCGCCAGTTTATTCTGCCCGGCGCGCCCACTCTGCGCATCGGACCGCCCTACGGCGTTGACACCATGATCTTGCTCAGCACCGCGCAGCCGCTACCTGACCCGTACGCGCTCAACTTTGAGGGAGTGGCCTCGCGCGGTACGCGTGGCGTAGCATCACCCCTTGAGAAGCTGCTCAACCAAACCAGCGGGGGAACCCGCGGCTTTTCCGGCGAGGTACCCACAAATTGGGGTATCGGCCTCATGACTGTTCACAGTATTCCGAAAGATGGGCCACAGTAAGGTTTCGCGCACCAATCGTTGGATTCATGAATCAGCTTGAGCGGCCGGAGGCTCATTGAAAGAAACCGGCAACATTGGAGATCGTAAGATGCCACTTTCACGACGTAACTTCCTTGCCGATGCTTCCGCGCTTGGTATGATCACTGCGCTTCTTCCCGAGCTCGCGGCGGCGCAAGCGTCATCCGTGCAGGCAACGCCGCCGACCGAAGACCTGCCGCATGACTCATACGACTTCTGGAACGGATTCTTTGACTCGGTGAATCCCTACAGCAAGACCTACGGCAACAAGGCCGCGTCGCGCGGGCCGGCAGATCAGCTTGCCGATCCCAGCTCCCAAACGCAATACCTCCACTATGACTCCGACAAGAAAAAGCTCCGCTACGCCTCTGACATCCAGCGCGAGGAGTTGCTCGACCACGATGGCGACGTCGGCGTCAGCATCGCGCTTGCTCAGTTCCGGCCCGGCGCAGCAGAAGCCAACCTTAAGGCCTCGCAACTGCGCGTTGACACCACGCAAGTTCACCCCTTCGTGGATATCATTACTCCGCTAGCTTGGTCGGCCATCGCGTCAATTAATCCCAACAAGATGGGCCAGGTTTCGCTCGACGCGCTCGGCTTCAAGTCGCCACAGGCGATGCAAGGCACAAGCAAGATCTTGCTCACTCGCGGAACGGGAAAGTTGGCTGTCAACGTATCCAGGGCCGCGGCCGAATCGATGTTCATGAAAGCTCTGAATATCATGATCCAGGGCGCGAAAATCGCGGCTCCCATCGTCAGCCTTCCAGCTATCAGCGTGCCCGCTTTGAGCACTTTCACTGAGATGATGAGCTATTGGGAAGATCGCACGCGATTCATCATGTCGGGCAACCTGACCACCGCCGTTGCCACGCAGCAGGCCTTGAACGATCCCGATCGGGAACCGACATATATGGGAT
>CAZKJB010000213.1:0-7362 GCA_964552975.1 uncultured Occallatibacter sp.
CCCGCCTGGGAGTACTTCAACGGAGGTTCAGGCGACGAGATCACGCTGCGGAGGAATCGGACCGCACTCGACGCACTCCAACTCAAGCCGCGGGTACTGGTAGATGTGACGCACATCGATACGAGCCGAATGGTGCTCGGACAATTCGTGGAGCATCCCATACTGCTGGCTCCCACTTCTTCACATCTATTGGCTCACCCCGACGCCGAGGTTGCCACTGCTCGCGGAGCCGCAGCCGCAAAGACCATCCTGATCGCGAGCACGACTTCGAACCGCAGCATCGAAGACATCTGCAAGGCTGCCTCGGGGCCGGTCTGGTTTCAGCTGTACGTAGACGACGACCACAAGCACGTTCAAGCGCTTATCGAGCGGGCCGAGGGCGCTGGCTGCAAAGCGTTGTGCATCACGGTGGACAATCCTCTGGCCTATGCCCGGAACCGCGAGGAACGCGTCAATGCGCAGGCGCCGATTCTGCCTTTCCCGAACCTTGGAATAGAGTCCGGACCGGGCGGCCGCGGCCTCTCGCGCAGGCACTTCAGCTGGAGCGACCTTGGATGGATCCAATCCTTTGCCAAGACACCGATTATTCTCAAGGGAATTCTTAACCCCGATGACGCCGATCAAGCCGCCAAACGGGGTGTTGCCGCGATTGTGGTCTCAAATCACGGCGGCCGGGTTCTCGACACCGAGCCCGCCACCATCGAAGTACTTCCCGCCGTGGTAGATCGGGTAGCCGGCCGGGTGCCCATCCTCTTCGATGGCGGAATCCGCCGCGGTACCGATATTTTGAAAGGATTGGCTTATGGCGCCTCGGCCGTGCTCATCGGTCGCCCGTATATTTATGGGTTGGCCGTCGCCGGCCCAGACGGAATCCGCGATGTCGTAGGAATCCTGAGGTCTGAACTGGAGGGCGCCATGGCGATGACCGGACGAGTTCGTCTGGATGACATCGATAGCTCGGTTCTTTGGAAGTCTTCCGATTATAGTTCGTAGACGCCGCATCGCGTGAGCCTGGAGCCGGCCAGCACTGTACAGCTCATACAAGGCAAAGGAGCGGTCGAGATCAACTCTCGCCTGCCAGTGGTCAAATCGCGTGCAAACGGCAAATTATTGGTAATTGAACCCAACAAAGGATAAACGCTAGTGCGAGGATTGCATCGATGCGACCCAGATTCGAAAGTAAGAGATTTATTCCAAATTAGCTGCCCCCCCAGGGACTTGAACCCCGATATGCCGATCACGGATCAAGGAGAAGTCGTTATCCGGAAAATCGCATCAGCGATGTTGTGAAATCCACGTTGCGCTGCCGTCATGCACTTCTCAGCCGCAGTCTCCTCCGGCTAACAATTGCCCGGGGATTTCCAATTGCCGCTGCATCATTTTGCTTCCGAATTAGTGCAATTTGCGAAATCAGATCCCGCTTCAAGGAAAATTGGTTGTCGTATTCCTCTTGACCTCTGATAAGTCCTCTGATATTCATCAAACACTCGGCAGTTAGAACAACTGTTTCAAACACCCATTTTTGTGTCCCTCAATCTCTGATTCCTGGACGGATTTCGCCGATCTCGTCCGGCCGCCGTTGCAGCCATACACGTTTCACCGCCACCGTTAGGAACGCGATTGCCAATACCCAGCATGAAGGAGCACATCCATGGCGATGCATATCGATCACATCTCTATTTGCACTCCGAATCTTTACTACGGAGCGCACCGGCTGCGTCTCGAGTCCGGACTAAGCTTCTATGACGGCGGCTGGTTTGCCGGCGGCCACGCCAACAAGATTTTCCCGCTGGGTGGCCAGGCGTACCTGGAGATCGGCGGCATTGTGGAATCAGCCAAGGTGAGAGACCCAGCCAAGCAGCCGTGGTGGTACAAAAAGGTGCAGGTACTGGGCGAATGCTTCAACGGCCTTTGCATGCGGGTCGACACGATGGAGGAGTTGCAAGAGATCGCGGCAAAGAAGAACTTCACCATAGCAAAGGACCCAGTGACACGCAACCGTCCCAACGGCACCATGGTGCGCGCATTCACTGCGCCGAGCCCAGCAACAACGTGGACCGTGGGTTTGCCGAACTGGTACTACCATCTCGATTTTCCTAATCATCCTTCGGGGCAACCAACGTTCAATTGGCCCAACTGCACTCTGGCAGATGGAATCACTTTTCTGGAGGTTGGTGGCACACCGGAGGCCATGACCGAATGGCTTGGCGTCGACCAGAAGAACTTCCCCTTCCGCTATAACGGAAAGCCGCCCGGAGTTTACGCCATTGGCGTAAAGACACTTAATTCCCACCGTGAAGCGGGCTCTGTCGTCATTCGAAGGCCGTCCGCCACGGAGCTTTAAGTGGCGGGGACTGAACCCGGCACTATTGCGCACCGGTTCGACTCAACCAGTTTTAGAAATACGGAGGAGACGATGATGGACAGCAAAACGAATGGACCCGCAGAAGACCGCCTGGATCGCGCTATCAAGGGTGCGGCCGTAAGCCGCCGTTGGCTCTTGAAGAACACAGCGAATGTAGCCGCCGGTACCTTGGCTGTTTCGGCACTAGGTGCAGCAGCGGCAGAATCGAAACCTGTGGCTGCGTCCCAGCAGGCCACATCGGAGCATGATCCTCACGTAAACATCGTGCAGGCGTATAACGCGGCCACGTTCGAAAGTTGGGAGAGCGTTTAGCGCTGGGCCAACAGTCGGCAGCACATCAATCCGCCGCGTGCAAGTGTTTCGCGAAGTCAAGGCTCCATGCGGCGGGACCTAATTCCAGAAGAAGAGAGGCGATGAATATGGCGGCAGTTGTGGATCACTTTCACATGGGTTCGGCGAACATCTATACGTCGATCGACAAGCTGCAGAAGGAGCTGAGGCTCGGCCACTACGATGGCGGCTTTATGAGCAACGTTGTCATCGGCCACAAGGCTTTCCCGCTGAATGCGGGCGTCTACATTGAGGTCGAGGCCGTGATCGATCCCTTCGCTGTGCCCGCCGGCCAGGAGCCGGCCTTTCAAAAGAAGGCTGAGCTGTTCGGCACAGAGGTCTGGACCGGCGTCTGCCTGCGCGTGGACACCATGGCCGAGATGGAGGATATCGCGAAGCGCGTTGGCGGCAAGGTCAACCCTCATCCGTCGATGCGCATTCGCCCTGATGGTCCTTTGAACAAGAGCATTTCGTGCCCACAGATTCCCGGCGGCAAGCCCAACTTCGAGCTTGGGCTTCCCCAGTGGTACTGCTGGGAAGACCGCATGTATCGTCATCCTTCCGGCATGCCAACAGTTCCGATGCAGGGCCTGCGCAAACCGAACGGGACTGAGTGGATCGAGATGGGCGGGGACGAAGGCACCATGGGCAAGTGGCTCGGCCAGGACCCGAAGACGCTCGGCATGCGTTTCAACGGAAAGAAGCCCGGACTGTACGCAATCGGCATCAGGACCGATGAAGGCGTCATCGAACTGCGGCGCCCATCCGCCAATCAGGACACGCTGGACGGTTAGCGTTTTCGAAAACTTCGAGCCGCGCACGCAAGAGCAAAGTTCAGTCAAGACAACGACAGGAGATCAGCATGGGCTTACATATCGATCACATCAGCCTCGCCTCGCCGCACATCTTCCGCTCTGCGGACACCCTCCTGAAAGAGACCGGCCTCGGCTACTGGACTGGCGAGTGGATCGGCGACACCTCGGTCAACATCGTGCCGCTAGGCCCTCCTGGCAACTTCATTGAGATCTCCGGCTTCATCGATATCTTCACACTCAGGACGATGAACGAGCACAAGCAGTGGATACTCGACATCACCGAGACCGGGGACCACTTCAATGGACTCTGCCTTGGTGTGGACTCGATGGAGGAGTTGGAAGCGTTCGCCAAGCACTTCAACAGCACAGTCAACAAGCCCGATAATCCCGATCCTGCAAGGCACTTCCAGCGCGCCGACGGCTACATTCTGCCGATGGCCTCAACGCCGTCCGGCCAACGCAGTCCCTGGATGAGGGGTCTGCCGAACGTCTACTACTACCCGGACCGTACGCACCACTCCAGCGGCCAGCCGGTGCATCCGTGTTTGAACATGGTGGAGCCGACGGGCATCAAGTGGGTCGAGTACGGCGGCACCGAAAAGGACATGGACGACTGGCTCGGCGTAACGGGCTCCGGCGAAATGCTTAAGCTCAAATTCAACGGCAAAAGCATGGGTGTTTGGGCCGTCTGCGTGGGCGCCTATGACTCGGATGACATCGTTATCCGCCGGCCAGCATGCACCGATGCGGTCCCGGCATCGAAGTTCGAAAGTTAGTCTTCTGCGCACGAATGCTGAAGGTAACTTTGATGAATCTGGAACCGGAGGGTCTTGATGCAAATCCGTCTCAACCATTTCGCACTCGGAGCACGCAACATTTATGAGGCATCGGCCCGCCTGCTGAAAGAGACTGGGCTCGGTCACCAGACCGGCGATTGGGTCGGCAACACGGCGTGCCATATGGTACCTCTCGGCGGTGACGTTTTCATTGAGATCGAAGGCACCTTCATGAGTGCGCACGACTTTCTCAAGATGCCTAAGCCGAACTACACCTACGACGCGCTGGATACCGACAACGAATACAACGGCGATCACTTCACCGGAATGATGCTTGGCGTGGATACGCTGGAGGAGTTGGAGGAGATCGGCAAGCGCCTGGGCGGCGGCGTTACACCAAACTGGCCCGATCCTTACCGGCACTTCCAGAGGCCGGACGGTTATGTCCGACGCTTCCAGTCGGCGCCCTACTATGAGCCAGGCAGCGGAAAATCGCGGCCTCGCCGCATGCCAAACTTCTACTACTATCCGGACATTCCGGGGCGCCCTGCCAATCAGCCGGTATGGTCGGCGCCCCACCTGAAGATACCGACGGGCGTGAAGTGGATCGAATACGGTGGTACGGAAGAGGAGATGTCTGCGTGGCTTGATGTGCCCAAGGCCTCCGATATTCTGCCATTCAGATTTAACGGAAAAGCTTTTGGCACCTGGGCCGTCTGCGTGGGCGTCGAGGACGGAGATGACATTGTCATTCGCCGGCCACCCACTGTGGCCTCCATTAAAGATCCATCCATATACAAGAGCACACAGTAGCCTGCTGCGGCAGTCAACGTATTCGTGCGAGCACTGAACCGATTGTGACGAGAGGAGAATTACGATGGGCACGATCAATATCCATATCAATCACTTTTCCATGGGCGCACGCAACGCCTTCGAGACGGCTGCACGGCTGCGCAATGAGACCGGCCTCAGCTTCTGGACCGGTGAGTGGGTCCGCGACACCTCCTGCCACATGGTGCCGCTGGGTAATGGCCCCCATGGCAAAGACGCCTTCATTGAGATCCAATGTTCGGTTGACGCTCACGCCCATCTGAAAGAAACCGCGCCAAACCGCCGCTACGACGCTCTACTGGCGAACACAGAAAATAACGGCGATTTATGGACAGGCCTGATGCTCGGCGTCGATTCGCGGGCCGATCTGGAAGCCGTTGCCAAGCGCCTCGGCGGCGATATCACACCCGACGACTCGCGCATCAACCCCTACAACCACTTTCAGCGCCCGAACGGCTACATTCTCGGCTATCAGGGCGGCCCACGTTTTTCCGGCGGGCAGCGCCCGTCGAAATGGCCGGCCGATATGCCGGGCTTTTACTACTATCCTGACGTCCCCAATCGCACCTCGAACCAGCCGGTCGTGCCTTGGCCGCACATGCGTACTCCAAGTGGCGTGAAATGGATCACCTTCGGGGGCACCAACGAGCTGCTCTCTGACTGGATGGGCTGCAATGCTGAGGAGATGATCCCGGTAAAGTTCAACGGCAAAGCCGTCGGCACGTGGGAAGTCTGCGTCGGCATCGAAGGCGGCGCAGATGTTGTCATCAGGCGCAATCCCACAGCCCTTTTCATTACAGACGAGTCGAAGTACCGCAACTCTCCTCGCCCAGGGTGATCTATAGCGGCCCCTCGCCGGCGGCCCGTCTAGTTGAAGAAGGGGACTAATTCCTCGTGGAACCGGAGCTCATCGCGCGAGCCTCGACAATTGGACATGTCGCATAGACGCAAAATTTGTCGACTTCAAGTTGAAAATGTTCGGCCAGTTTGCTCCTGAGCGAAGAGCGCGATGCGATGTCAACAATTCATCGGACGCGATGAAGTTGAATTCCGTTCTTTTCGAAAGCCGGATCCGCAGTATACGAGCCTGAGCGATCCCCTTAGAGGATTTAACGTCGAGTGCTTCCGTGCGCGCTTATATTTTGGAGTAAGTACCTGATTCCAGATTGGCTGCCCCCCAGGGATTTGAACCCCGATATGCTGATCCAGAGTCAGCTGTCCTGCCATTGAACGAGGGGGCAACAAGCGGCACACCGGCGTGACTTGCAGCCAGCTGGCGTTACGACCCTTGGCGGGCTCGAAAAGCCAACATCTTCATCTTACGGTTCATTCCCGGACGAGGTCAACGTGCGCCGGTGCCGGAAAAGTTTGCTCCCTCAGGTTTGAAAGAGCTCCGTCGCGGAGATGCGCCCGCGTGACGAAGATGTGGCGCGAATCCCGAATTTTGCGGATTTTTCTCGGGCAATCATTCGAAATTCATGCATTTAGCTGAGAATTTCAGGTATCGAATGTTGGTTCTCCGTAGAATCCAAAGTTAACAGGAACCAAGCATTTACGCTTAGTACTGATGTAGAATTAGCGGGTAGAATGGAACTGACCCTCAATATCGGTTGGGTGCTGGTTGCGATCTGGATGGTCTGCACATGGTTGCGAACCGCTTCGCGCGGGACCAATCATCGCCGTGCGCAGGCTGTGACTCTAGCGGTTGCCATCCTGATTCTGTTGCCGGCAATCTCCATGACGGACGACCTGATTGCGGCGCAGAATCCGGCTGAAGTGGTAAGCAGTATGCGCCGAGATGTTGACGGCACTTTACCGCATTCGATCGCCTCCTCGTCGGCAGCGCTTCCGCAGCCGACGTTTGAGGCGCCGCCAATTGCGGTTGTGGGCATGGCGGCGCCCAGCCGTCTTTCGGCCCCGATCGTTGACCATCCTGCCCTCACTACGGTACAGAATCGCCCGCCTCCGTCCGCCTGATTTTTCCTCTGCGTTTCCTTCCAGTTGATTTGCAGCTTTTCCTTGTTCGCCGTGCAGCCCGCGGCGCAAAGGCATTGTATGAAAAGAAACTTCCCTTCCCTGCATCGAGGAGCGATGGCCTTAATCCTTGCGCTGGCTGGGGGCAATTTATCGGCTCAGCAGGGCCTGACGTGGGATCAGGTAAAAGCAAGATTTGAGTCCAGCAACCCCGCATTGAAGGCCGATGCCGACAACGTGGATGAGATGCGGGCCGAAGAGATTACCGCTT
>CAZKJB010000214.1:0-7273 GCA_964552975.1 uncultured Occallatibacter sp.
TGGAAGCGCATTGTGGTGACGGTAGGCGAGAAGATCGGCAAGGAGCACCTGACCTACGCACAGGGCGCGTGCGCCGAGCTCGTGGCAATGGGCACGATCTTTGCCGCAGACAACTTTGGGCTGCCTGTATCGACAACGCATGTGCTGAGCTCGGGTGTTGCAGGTACGATGATGGCGAACAAGAGCGGCTTGCAGATGTCGACAATTCGCAATATCGCTGCGGCATGGGTGTTTACCTTGCCAGCCGCTGCGCTGCTTTCGGGTTGCCTGTTCTGGACCTTCCGGCAGTTGATGCACTAGATCGCTGGCAAAGGGCTGCACTTACGAAGGCGTCCGGCGAGGCCGGGCGCCTTTTTATTTGCTGCTAAGTCATCCAGCCGCGGGCGGCGGGCACGAGAAGCGCCACATCCGTTAACATACAGGATGGTGCCTGAAAGAGAATGAGTCTTAAAGCAAAGCTGGAAGCAGTGATTTATGCAGCCGAGGAGCCTGTAACGCTGGCTCAGCTGGCCGTGTTGTTTGCCGATGAGGCACTGGAGTGGAAGGCGGAGCAGCAAGCCGCAGCGGCAGTGCACGCCGCGGAATCTGCCGGCTCGAATGAGGGGCAGGATGGAGCTCTACCGCAGCTGAATGAGGCGTTTCCGTATCTGGAGCTTGAACCGGCTGAGACGAGTGAGAGCAGCGCCGGACAAGAATCGGCTGGGGCAGAGCCGGGCGTAGCTGAAGCGAACAAAGCAGAGCAGATTGTGGCTGCGGGCGCGAATGCCGACGAGGCGGGAGACGGCGGCAGCGCGGAGACCGCGGGAGAGCCAAGCGCCGAGGATGGAGCCACGGCTGAAGCCGAGGCCAAGCAGCAAGCGAAACTGCGCGATCGCGAGGTGCGCTCGGCGATTAGCCAACTGCTGAACGAGTTGATCGCGGAGTACGCCGCGGACGGGCGCGGCATTGAGATTCGCGAGATTGCCGGCGGCTTTCGGATGGCGACAAAGCCGGAGTTCCATGACGCCGTACGCTCCTTTGTGAAGAGCCTGAAGCCGGCCATGAAGCTGTCGTTGCCAGCTCTCGAGACCCTTGCAGTGATCGCGTACAAGCAGCCGGTAACGGCGCCTGAGGTGAATGAGATTCGCGGCGTGGATTCGTCGGGCGTATTTGGATCGCTGCTGGCGCGCAAGCTGATTGTGACGGCGGGACGCAAGCCCGTGGTTGGCAGGCCGATTCTTTACAAGACAACGCGCGAGTTCCTGCTGCGCTTTGGGCTGAAGGATGTTTCGGAGCTGCCATCGATGGAGGAGTTCGAAAAGATGGCGGCGAGCGAGCTGGACGAGCCGGAGATGACGCAGGAAGAGGCGCCGAACGGCACGGCGGAATTCAACGCGGACCTGAGCCTGGAAGAGGACGGAGCGGCAAACGCCGAGCAGGCGAAACCAGAATCAACCCCCCAAGAGAATGCGCCGAACGGCGCGGAATGAGCACGGACCGAGGCTTTCCTGAATGACAAAGAAACTAAAATCCGGACCGGCGCGGCCGGCGGCGAAACACGTGTCAAAAAAACCAACCAGCAAAGCTGCGGACGCAAAAGCGAAGAAAACGACGGTAAAGGTGAAGGCCAAGGAAGCAAAGCCGCTGAAGACGAAGGCCGATCCGGCTCGAACGGCCGTGGCGAAGCGCATGCCAACGACGGCGAAGACCAAAGCGAAGATCGAGGCTGCGGAAGCCAAAGCGGCAGGGGCTGGTGGCACGACGAAGCGGGCTGCAAAGACGAAGCTGAAGATTGAACCTGTCTACCCAGCGGGCGAGCCGATTCTGGATCCGATTGGGGACACGACCGACGGAGAGGGCAGGAAGTACACGGGCGATGTGACGTCGTTGGCAGAAGCCGAGATGGAGGCGTTCAAAGCGGAGACGGAACTTGAGGCACAGGATGGAATCTTCGAGGGCGGCCCGGGAGCTGCGGCGGCGAAAGTTGCGACTGAAGAGCACGAGAGAAAGGAAGCCGAGGAAGCGGTTGACCGGGAATCGGGCAGGGGCAATGAGAACGCGGGCGACCGCGGGGAACGGCCAGCTGGGAAGCTGGAACGGTTGCAGAAGATTCTTTCGCAGGCGGGGATTGCCAGCAGGCGTCATGCCGAGGAGATGATTACCGGCGGCCGCGTGATGGTGAACGGTCAGGTAGTAACGACGCTGGGGAGCAAGGCCGACATCACGCGCGACCACATCCGCGTGGACGGCAAACTGCTGAAGGGCGTGGAACGCCATCGCTATTTTGTGCTGAACAAACCGAAGGGTTATGTGACCACGGTGAGCGATCCCGAGGGCAGGCCGACGGTGATGGAGTTTTTTACGAAGATGGGCGAGCGGCTTTACCCAGTGGGGCGGTTGGACTACTTGAGCGAGGGTCTGTTGCTGATGACCAACGACGGCGAGTTGGCGAACCTGCTGACGAAGGCCGGATCGGGCGTCGAGAAGACGTACCTGGTGAAGGTGGCTGGGCAGCCAAGCGAAGGGGAGCTGGAGCGGCTGCGCGGCGGCGTGGAGATTGAGCGCGGCGAAGAAGGGTCGGCGCGGGTACGGACTTCGCCAGCACGAGTGCGGCAGGTGCGCGAGGGCGACAATCCCTGGTATGAAGTGGTGCTGATCGAGGGACGGAATCGCGAACTGCGCAAGATGTTTTCGGCGGTGGGGCATTTTGTGGAGAAGATTCGCCGGGTGGGCTACGGTCCGCTGGTGCTGGACGTGGAGCCGGGAAAACTGCGCGAGCTGACAGCGGAGGAAGTAGCTAAGCTGCGGCTGACTGCGGAAGGCAAGATGAAGCCGCGGCGTGTGAAAACGCCGTCGATGCTGCCGAAGGATGCGGGACGGGCGGCGGAGGCGCGGACGCGCGGTGGAAGGCCGGCGAGCGGAGAAGGACGACCGCCGTTTCGATCGGGAGCAGCGGCAGGACGAGGCGCGGGAGGGGGCGACAGATCGTTCAAGCAGCGAGATGATCGGCCAGCGAAGGCGCGTTGGCAGCCGCGTGAGTCTGGCGGCGAGAAGCGGCCGGAGTTTTCGCGAGGCGACAGACCCAGTGGCGGACGGGAATTTCAGCACGGCGGCAGGCCGAGTTTTGGAAAGCCGGGCGAGGGACGACCGGGCGGGCGGCCAGGATTCGGCGGACCGCGAACTGAGCGGCCGGTTGGCGCGAGGAGTTTCGGCGGAGCAAAGCCGAGATTCGAAAGGCCGGGAAGCGGGCGGAGCTTCTCCGACGCAAAACCGCGATTCGACCGGGCGAGGCCAGCAGGAGGACCCTCGCGCGATGGCGCTCCGGGATTTGGCGGACCGCGAACGGAGCGGCCGGATGGTGCGAGGAGTTTCGGTGGAGCAAAGCCGAGGTTCGAAAGACCCGGTGGCGGGCGGAATTTCTCCGACGCGAAACCGCGATTCGACCGGCCGGGTGGGGGGAGAAATTTCACCGGCGCCAAGCCACGGTTTGATCGGCCTGGGTTTACGGGCGGGCCACCGCGCGAACGAACCGAGTCAGGATCCGGAGAAAGGCCGCGCAGGCCATTTGTCGCGCCGGGCGGGCGGCCGCCTTTCAAGAAGTTCGGTGAATCGAAGGGGCGGTTTGAGCGGGCGCCAAGCGGCGGCTCTCGCGGGGGAAAGCCGTGGACCGGAGGACCGCGCACAGCGCCGGCAGCAGAAGGTGGCGCGAGCGGGAGCGCGCCGGGAGCGCGGTTTGAGCAGCGAGGCGGATTCAGGAAGCCTGGAGGATTTTCAAAACCGGGTGGATTTTCGAAGCCAGGCGGCAAGGGCGGCCCTTATCGTGGCAAGCCGGGCGGAGGAAATCGCGGGGGCTCCTATCGGCCCGGTGGGCGGCCGAGCGGCGGAAAGCGCGGTTGAAAGTTGATTCGGCAGCACTGCCGAAAATCGACCTGGAATCACATGGCCATGCGGGCGATTGGCGGGTCTGAAGCGAAGGAGGAATTCCTATGGCGAATGCATTCGGCACAGACATTCTGATTCAGGCGCCGGACTCGAAGAGCGCTGCGGAGTTCTATGTAAAGCAGCTTGGTTTTACGATTACAGGCGAACACGACAGGTGGATCGACCTCCACGGCAACCACATCAATTTGTTCATCGAGAAGGGACCTGCGCTTGGGCCGGTTCTTGAAGTAACGGTGGGCGACGTCGAGGAAACGAAGCGGCGGCTCGTGGCGAATGGGTGCGTGGTGGTCAAGGATGAGCCTGATTTTCCGCGATGCTACGTGAAAGATCCGTTCGGGTTGACTTACAACCTGACAATCTAGGATCCTGGCCGAGCGGGTTGTGAGCTAATGCAACCACGCGGCGACGATGCGGTGGCCGACGGTGTAGGCGGCTTCGAGCGCAGGCAGGTAAGCGGTGTAGCCGCCATGGCGCTCGACGGCGAGATTGTCGGCCGCGGTGATGCCAGCAGGCGGCATGTCAAAGTTGCTGGCAGTGCGCAAGAGCAGCGCGCGATTCCAGTCGGCTTTGCCCTCAAGCGTGAGCGCGTGGAGCGCGAGTAGAGCGCCGGTATCGTTCATTGCGGTTGTGCCCAGGTGCGCAACGCCGTCCGTTTCAAATTGCACCCAGCGATGCGCCCATGCATCCATGAGCGCGCCATGCCAGAAGGTCTCAGTGGCGAGGTTGGCGCCGATCATGACGCGCGGACCGCTCGCCGTTCCTCGAAATCCGGCATAGCGAAGGCGCAACGCACGCTCGGGCTCGCTTTCCGGGAGTGAGATGTCTTTGGTCATTCCATAAGCCCACTGGAGGAGATCGGCGTTGAGGCGGATGACGTTGCCCCGACGATTGGCGCGCGCGTCGGTATCGCTCCATTGGCGCACGTCGTCTTCCCAAGTGGGGCTCACGGGATCAGCGGGCGCGACTCCGTCGAGGGAGAGGAATCCGTCGGGCCACGCGGATGGTTTTTCTCTGGGGTCGATTTCCTTGGCGAGATCGCCGTCGATGACGTAGTCGGCAAAGACCGCGGAGCCTATTGTTCCATCGCTCGGCGAAATGCCGGCGATGCCGGTGATGAGCCAGTGGCTCTGACGCAGGTCGAAGCGGGGATCGGCGCCGAGCGCCATGAGATTAACCGCTGGAGTTATATTGCCGGGACCAATGGTGACAGCAATCTCGGTGCCGTCGGAGTTGGCGCGGACGGGGCGCGACATGCCGGGCACCTGGATGGTGCGATCGAGATGATCGCGCTCAACCCAGAACTGCAACTCACCAGGCTGGTCGCCGGTGTCGGCGCCAACTTCAAAATAAGCAACGATGACGACGCGGGTTTGCAGGGCGCCTGTTTGCGCCGAGCAGAACATTGAAGACGCGAGGCAAGCGAGGGCGAAGGCGCGGCAAGGGCGGCGAAGCATTGAACCATTGGAACATGGAGAACAGCGCAGTCGGAGGAGTTCTTTCCCGTGCAAGCAGAAAAACAAAGACGCAGCAATGGTCTGGCGCCATTCCGAGTTGCGAGAAGGCAAGAAGCAACCGCAGGTCCTTCGACTCCCTCCGTTCCCTTTCGCGAGCTGCGGTCGCTCAGGATGACAAATCGTTAGGAAGCTGGAGAGCTACGCGAATTTTTGCTCGCGGAAGCGGCGCATGCGGCCAATGAGCGAAGCTGGGCCGCTGACGGTGAGATGGACGAGGTTGCCCTCATATTCGCGCGTATGGACGACCATGCCCGCTTCGATGGCGGCGAGAACTGCTCCCTCATGCTGCGGGACGCGGAGATCGGCATCGACAATGGGATCGGAGTGGAGCGCGTTGTCGATGGCCTGGAGCAGGGCTGGGATGCCTTGGCCAGTAAACGCTGAAAGCGGCACGACCGCGCTTTCACCTTTGGGACCGTCTGTTGCGCGAGATAGAAGAGCCGAGCGCTCGTCTTCGGGGAGCAGGTCGATCTTGTTAAGGACTTCAATGCGCGGTTTGCTGAGACAATCGAGTTCGCCGAGAACTTTTTCGACCTGGGCCTTTTGCTCTTCGCCATAGGTGGAAGCGGCGTCGCGGATGTGGAGCAGCACCTCAGCCTGCGCGACCTCTTCAAGCGTGGCGCGAAAACTGGTAACGAGAGTGTGTGGCAGGTTGCGAATGAATCCGACTGTGTCAGAGAGCAGAACGCGGCGGCGGCTGGGCAACTCAACGGCGCGCAATTTGGGATCGAGTGTAGCGAACATGCGCGACGACGACAGCACATGCGCATCCGTGACCGCGTTGAAGAGCGTGCTTTTGCCGGCGTTGGTGTAGCCCACGAGGGCCACGGTGGGGACGGGGACGGCTTCACGGCGCTGACGCTGCTGCTTGCGTACGCGGCGCACTGCATCGAGATCGAGTTTGAGCTGATCGATGCGGCGCTGGATGCGACGGCGATCGGTTTCGAGCTTCGTTTCGCCGGGCCCGCGAGTGCCGATGCCGCCGCCTAACTGCGACATGGCCTTGCCGCGGCCGGTAAGGCGCGGCAGCATGTACTCGAGCTGCGCCAGCTCGACCTGAAGCTGGCCCTCGCGCGTACGGGCGTGGCGGGCGAAGATGTCGAGGATGAGCTGCGTGCGGTCGAGTACGCGGCAGGGCAATGCGGCCTCGAGGTTGCGAAGTTGCGTTGGCGACAGATCGTGATCGAAGAGAACGAGATCGGCTTCGGTGGAGGCAGCGACGCCGGCGATCTCTTCGACTTTTCCGGAGCCAATCAGCGTCGCCGGATCAGGCTTTGGGCGGCGCTGCAAAACCTGGGCGACGACCTGGCCGCCGGCGCTCAAGAGCAGTTCGCGAAATTCGGCGAGAGATTCGTCGGCGTCGAGGCCGGGGAGATCGCGCGCACTATTGGACGCGACCTGCGAGCGGGCTGGATTGGTGGATGGGGAGAAGTCGGCGCCTGGCTGGGCGGGAATCGCGTCATCGGGACGCAAGACCGGCGCACGATTGCCGATGACGCCCGCGCGGATACCGGTTGTGCGAACGCCGAAGTCCACACCGACAAGGATGGCGCGTTCTGCCTGACCACCTGAGCGACCTGAATCGGCCGGAGAGGTGTTGCCAGACCTGGACGCCCCGCGCGTCACTTGAGGACGCTCCAACGCTTATCTTTGTTCAGCAGTTGCCGGGGACACGGACGGCAGGGGAACGGGAGCCGGACCGATACCCGATGTGACAGCAGCCGGGCGGTGCTCGCTGTGCATGACGCTGCGGTTGCTGACCACGGTTGAAATAGCGTGTTTAAAAATCAACTGTTCCTGGCTGTTGTTTTCCAGCAGCACGGAATATTTGTCAAAGG
>CAZKJB010000215.1:0-7263 GCA_964552975.1 uncultured Occallatibacter sp.
ATGTCGTAGGCGCGCTCGCCCCGACTCGTCTGCTCAACCACCATGGGAACCAATGCCATCTTTTTTCTTTTAGCTCCTAGCTATGAGCCACCGGCTTCTAGCTTGTTGGTGCATCGCTTGCTTTTCTTTGCCTAATCCTGAATACCGGA
Organism: uncultured Occallatibacter sp.; assembly: GCA_964552975.1. GTDB lineage: Bacteria > Acidobacteriota > Terriglobia > Terriglobales > Acidobacteriaceae > Telmatobacter. Next base: position 150 of record CAZKJB010000215.1, read on the forward strand.
TCGTTTCGGCATCCTGAGGTGAGGTTCCATCTACTTGCCGGGCAGGCGCTCATAGAGCGCGGTCGCAGTCTTCTCGCGTCTTAATTGTTCCCTGAGCCTAGCCAGCCCGCCATCCTGTGTCAATCGCCCCTTAAGGGTATCGAGGGGCTCACGGGACTGGATTGCGGCTATTTGCAATTCACGGTCCATTTCTTCGTCGCTGATCGTAATATTTTCTTCACCGGCGATGCGGTCGAGGAGGATGTTGGTTTTAACCTCCGCGATGGCGCTGTCGCGCTGCGCGGCGCGGAGACGTCCGAAGTCGAGCTTGCGCATCTGGTCCGGCTGCATTCCCTGGGCCGCCAAAGCGCGGAGGCCGCGCTCCAGCCGAGTGTCAATCTGCTCCTGAACGAGCGATTCCGGAACCGGGAATGTGAAGCGCTCGGCGAGCGCGGTAAATAGGCGCTCCTTGGTTTCACCCTCGACGCTGCGCCGTTTGCGGTTGGCCAGGTGTTCGCGGATGCGGGTTTCGAGATCGGAGTAACTTTCGTAAGCACCCATCTCCTTGGCGAAATCGTCTGTCAGTTCGGGGAGGATGCGCTTTTTGATAGCCTTGACTTCAACTTCGTAGGCGACAGTTTTGCCGGCCAGCTTGGCTTCGGCGTAATCGGCGGGATAGATAACCTCGACCTTTAGCTCCTGGCCCGGCTTGACGCCGCGAAGTGCGGTTGTGAAGGCCTCGACGGTGTCTTTGCCGCCAACTTCAACCAGTGTGTTTTCTCCACTCACGGGCTCGGCGTCGGCTTCGCCTTGAAACACGCCCTTGTAGGTGATCTCGGCCCAGTCGCCATCCTGAAGCGCGCGATCTTCTTCGACGGGCTCAATGGTGGCGCGCGAATCGCGCAGATGCTGAATTTCGTTCTGGAATTCTTCTTCAGTGATTTCGACCGTCGGCTTATCGACTGTGACGTCTTTGTAGCCATCGATGGAGAAGGACGGCAGGTATTCAAAGACGGCTTTTACGTGAAGCGGGGTGCCCTCTTCGACGGAGAGCTCAGCCACCTGCGGCTGGCCAACGGGACGAACGCCCAGCTCATTTATGGCCTTGTTGAAGCGCTCGGGTAGAAGGCTGTCGATGACTTCTTTGCGGATCTCGGAGGCGAAGCGGCGGCGGATGATGCTGTCAGGCACTTTGCCGGCGCGGAAGCCAGGAATCCTGGCGTACTTGCGGTAGTTGGCAGCGACGGTGCGCCAGGTCTTGGAGACTTCTTCAGCAGGGACGTCGAGCACGAGATCACGCGTGCATTCCGGGTTCAAAACCGGGCCGTGCTGGTGTTCGTGGCCTTCTTCAGCGTGATCGTGATCGTGCGGTGCGTCTGCCGCTTCTGGATTACCTTCGAGGGTGGTGCTGGGAGTCAACGTTTTGCCTTCCGGGCGCACGCGCCGATTGATTTGTTGCCAAGGGCTTCCGATGGGGACAATCGAGCGCGGATGGCCTGGGAATTACCTATTCCTATGGTAAGTGGGTTTCGGGGGCGGGTCAAACCCGCGGGGAGGTTGAAAAGAGGGTACGCATCGCTGAAGGCACGTTACTTTTCGCTCGGTTCGGGCTTACGAACGTAAGGCAGGAAGCGCGGATGGGAAGCGCCGTAAGCAGCATAGTGGCGGCGGGCTTCACTCAGGCTCAGTTGACCGTTGACCGTGAAGCGAACATCGGAGGCGTCATTGTCCTCCTGGCCGTCATCTTCCCACCAGCAGATGGGACAGAGCATCAGGGCGCCGGGCGCATCGAGAGTCTTATATCCACAGCAGGGACAGCGATAGCGCGCTTCGACGGTAGGACTCACAGGGAATGGACGGCGTAGGGGCGTTCGAGATTACAAAGAGCGGTCTCTGGCTGCCTGCTATGCGTCTGCACTGGCCGTTGAGAGCTTCTTGTGGACCGATTCAAGCAAGCCGGAAATGGGCGTGAAGCTGGAGTACACGAGGTGCAGGGCGCCGGCGAATGTTGCGGAGCCGATAAAGTGCTCTCCCTCATAGCCCGCCAGTACCGACGGCCCCCACACCGATTCGACCATGAGGCCATCGGGCTGAACGGGAAACTCCACGGTCTTGAGATTGCTAACGCCCACGTCGTGACCAAAACCCTGAGCCAGCAAACCGACGAGAGTTGCGGCATCGAATTTCTGAGCGATGACGGCGGCAACACGCAAAAACGTTGCCTCGATGGCGAGGAAGGATTGGAAGGGAGCAATCTGGGATTTGATAGCCCGAGCACTCGCGGCGAGATCCTGATCGGGATAAGGCACGATGGCACGCGGCGAGATGACCGACAGAGTGAAATCTTCTTCGTTGCCGACATAGGGACGTGTATCAACGGCCGTGGTGAGTCGCAGGTCGGCTTCTTTCAGTTGCGGAGATAGGTCACGCACAGCAGAAGCAGTTGCCGCCAACAGCAAAGCTCCAATCGTAGTTTGCTCGCGCCGGGCGAGGCGCAGCAGCCGCTCCGATTGCTCCGGCGAAATACGAAGCGCGGCGACAGCAGCCTTTCCCTTGCGATTTCGCGAGACGTAGCTTCGATTGCGAGGCTGAGGCTCGTCGCCTGCCGGTTGGAGCGGGACAGGCAATGAGTTCGATGAACGCACCTCGACTGCGCGCTCTTCAGAAGAGGGCGGCATGGGCAGATCGGACAGCGCGTGGCCGGAGAGGATCGTAAGCAGATCGCGGACCAGCGCGACGACCCCATGCCATCGATGATCGCGTGGTGGGCGGTGATGACAAGATCGCAACCTTTATCGTCTTCAAGTATGGCGGCGCGCAGCAGGGGACCCTTCGAGAGATCGAACGGCTTGGCGACCTCCGACTCCATGACGGGCCGCCAGTCAGCGGATGAAGCTCGACGCTGAAAGACGAGCGGGATGGGAAGCCCCGCGCCGCGCGTAAAGAAGGGGGCCAGCGGGTCCTCCTCGTTGATGCCGGCATTGAGGAAGGGGTGTCTCTGTTGCACCTGCTCGAATGCAGCCTTCCATCGCGCATGCGCGACGTTGCCGCTGAAAGAAAAGGCGATTGCGAAGTTAAATCCGTTGATTTTGTCGACCGCCCAGAACAGGTGTTCGAAACCGCTAAGCGGGCGGAGTTTTGCGGACACGCCCGACAGTGTCGAAACAGGCAGAGTTGTCATGTGACCTCCTGGGGAAGTTTTATTGACTTAAAACGAGCGATGGGTAAACCGGGCCCAGGGGGAGTGAGCTGCGTACGTGAAGTCTGCGCTCAGCCCTCTTCGGCTTCGCGCAGCTTGGCGATGACGGTGAAGTCTTCGAGCGTCGTCGTGTCGCCTTTGATTTCGCCGTGTGTGGCGAGATCGCGCAGGAGACGGCGCATGATTTTGCCGCTGCGGGTTTTGGGCAGAGCCTCAGTGAAGCGAATGTCATCAGGCCGGGCCAGCGATCCGATCTCCTTCGAGACCCATTTGCGCAGCTCGTCCTTGAGGGCTTCAGAGGGCTCGTTGCCGGACTCGAGGGTGACGAAGGCGGCAATCGCCTGGCCTTTGAGATCGTCGGGACGGCCGACGACTGCAGCCTCAGCGACTTTGGGATGCGCGACGAGAGCCGATTCAACTTCCATGGTGCCGAGACGATGGCCGCTGACATTTATCACGTCGTCGACGCGGCCCATGAGCCAGAAGTACCCATCGGCGTCCTGGCGCGCGCCGTCGCCGGTGAAGTAAGAGCCGGGCACGTCGGACCAGTAGGTTTTCTGGTACCGTTCGGGGTCGCCGTAGATGTTGCGAGCCATTGAAGGCCAGGGTTTGCGGACGACGAGAAGTCCGCCAGAACCGGCGGGAACGGGATTGCCTTCGCGGGTGACAACTTCTGGCTGGATGCCGAAGAAGGGACGCGTAGCCGAGCCGGGCTTGGTGGGGACCGCTCCGGGAATGGGAGCAATGAGGATGGCGCCCGTTTCAGTTTGCCACCAGGTATCGACGATGGGGCAGCGATTGTGGCCGATCTTCTCGCGGTACCACATCCATGCTTCAGGGTTGATGGGCTCGCCCACAGTGCCGAGGAGGCGGAGTGAGCTGAGATCGTGCTTGTCGACGAACTCGGCGCCCCACTTGATGAAGGCGCGGATGGCGGTGGGCGCGGTGTAGAAGACGGTGACCTTGTGATCGTCGACGATTTTCCAGAAGCGCGAGAAGTCAGGAAAATTAGGCGCGCCTTCGTACATCAGGACGGTGGCGCCGTTCTGCAAGGGTCCATAAACAACATAGGAATGGCCGGTGACCCAGCCGATATCGGCCGTGCACCAGTAGATGTCGTCGTCGCGCAGATCGAAGACGTACTTGGTGGTGAGGTAGGTTTGGACGGCATAGCCGCCGGTGGTGTGCAACAGGCCCTTTGGCTTGCCCGTCGAGCCCGAGGTGTAGAGGATGTAAAGAGGATCCTCGGCGTCCATGTGCTCGGCTGGGCACTTAGCGGCGGCGTGGGCCACGAGCGTATGCCACCAATGATCGCGGCCTTCAACCATGTTGACGGCTGCCCCGGTGCGGCGGTAGACGACAACGTGCTTCACAGTGGGGCAGGCGGGCATGGCTTCGTCGACCGTCTGCTTGAGCTTGATTTCGTTGCCGCGGCGGTAGCTTGAATCCTGCGTGAGGATGGCGACGCAACCGGAGTCGGCAACGCGGTCGGCGATGGCGTTGGCGGCGAATCCCCCGAAGATGACGGAATGAATGGCGCCGATGCGGGCGCAGGCAAGCAGGGCGATGGCCAGCTCAGGAGTCATACCCATGTAGATGGCTACGCGATCGCCCTTTTGGATGCCGAGAGACTTGAGAGCGTTGGCGAACTTCTGGACCTCGACGTGTAATTCCGCGTAGGTAAGGCGGCGAACTTCGCCAGGCTCGCCCTCCCAGAGGATGGCAGTCTTCCCGGCGCGCTCGCCAAGGGCGTGGCGATCGACACAGTTAAAGCTAAGGTTGAGCTTGCCGCCGACGAACCATTTGGCCCAAGGAAGGTTCCACTCGAGGACCTTGTCCCAGGGCTTGAACCAATGAAGCTCACTGGCGACTTTGCCCCAAAACTTTTCAGGGTCTTCAATGGACTTCTTATAGAGGGTTTCGTACTCTTCGAGGCTTTTGATGTGGGCCTTGGCGCTGAACTCCGGGGGCGGCGGAAAGACGCGGTTTTCGCGGAGGGTGGAGTCGATATCCCGGTTGGCGACAGAGACAGGCAAGGAAGACATGAAGGGGTCCTCGAAAGAAGTAGTGGATCAGGGTCCGCGGCGCACGCAAAGAAGGCTCTGGCGCGAGAAAAGCTCCGGCTGTCACTTTATCGGTATCGGCATGCAGAGGGCAAGGGGTGCGGCGAACGCGGCAACTCCATCCAGCGCGGACGCGAAATGCGAAGGAGACCTGCCGCCGAGGCAGCCTGGCCGCGCGCGGCAGGTCAATTAACCAAATTCCGCCTTGACTCCGAATGGATCGACACTTATTGTGGATTTGTTCCGCTCCAATACATTCATAATCATTCGCTGAGAAGTTAGTACCCTCATCGCTGGGCGTTGGACGCTTTGTGGACAGCGTGGCCTGGTGTCGGCTGTCTGTCCATTGGTTTTGACCTGGATGGAGACCCCCGATTTCCATCTGAATCATGGACCAGGTGCACGGTACGCGCCGGCACCTTAACTAAAGTAAGGGGGAAGCCCGTGAACTACTACGTCGCTCGCAGTGGACAGCAATATGGGCCCTACACGGAGGAGACCGTAAGGAGCTATGTGGCGGCCGGCTCGCTGCTCGCGACGGATAACATTCGCGCGGAATCGAGCCAGACGTGGACGACCATCGCGCAGCAGTTCCAGATTCCGCAGGCAACGCCGCCGGTGATGGCGCAACCTCAAATGGTTCCGCAGTATGGGCAAGCCGCGCCTTACTATCCGGGTGTTCCATATGCCCAGGCGGGTGGCGCTCAGATCGTCCCGCCGAATTTGCATTGGGCCCTGCTTCTGATCCTCAGCATTACGTGGGTCTTTGCGTTCATTTGGACGTTCGTTCAAGCGGGGTACGCTCGCAAGATTGACGCGAGCAGCAGCGCTCTTTGGGCATTCATCCTCTGGACGGGGCTTTCGGGCGCCGACTTTGCGATGAACATCCAGGCTGTGATGGCAGGCGGAGGAGCGGCCGCCCCGCCACTGGCAGGGTACCTTGGAGTTGGGGGGATCATTTGCTATTTCTGGGGAGTGTTCAGCATTCGAAAATCGATGGAGACCTACTACAACTCGGTTGAGCCGATCCAGCTTCAAATGAGCGGCGTGCTGACGTTCTTCTTCGGGATCTATTACCTGCAGTACCACATGTCACGGATTGCGCACTGGAAGAAGACCGGAGTGCTGAGCTAGCAGAGCCGGTTTCATGGCAGCTACCACCGCAGGATTGGCAAGAGGCTGGAGTATTCGTCGGTCCACAGGCGCAGGCCGGGCCTGAAGAACATCGGCTTTGAGGCCGACGCCACTTCCGGACGGGCGAAAAACGCAGGATTGTCGGCGACAAGCACCCAGTCGGCACTGAATTCGCCACGGTCGTCGTTGGCCATAGTGCTGATGCGGACGGCGTGCATGCCAGCGTTCTGCGCCAGCAGGGCCACAGCGGGCTCCAGATCAACGTGCTGGTTAGAGATGTGGAAGGCGAGAATGCCTCCCGGCGCAAGGTGGCGTCGATAGAGATCGAGTGCCTGCGCAGTCAGCAAGTGCAGCGGGATTGCATCGCCTGAGAATGCGTCGACAGCGAGCACTTCGAAGCGCTGTGGACTCTCGCGGGCGAGCGTGGTGCGAGCATCCCCGACTGATATTTCAACTTGCGCGCCTGATTCGCGAATGTAGGTGAACACATTTTGCGCGATGGGTACGACCGCCGGATTGATCTCGTAGAAGCGAATGTGGTCGCCCGGCTGTCCGTAAGCAGCGAGCGTGCCTGCGCCCAGTCCGATAACGCCAATATTGCGCGAGCGGGCAGATCCGTTTGGGCTCTGGCAGCAGAAGCGCAAGGCGAGTCCAATTCCGGAATCTTCAGCGTAGTATGTGGTCGGCATCTTTCTCTGCGCATCGGTGCCGAAAATCTGCGTGCCGTGCTCGATGGTCC
>CAZKJB010000216.1:0-7236 GCA_964552975.1 uncultured Occallatibacter sp.
GCAGCAGCGGAGCCAAGTCCACCGTCTCAAACCGCCAGTGAAACAGATCGCCGCGTGCTGGCCCCTCCGCCGCGTACTGCCCGTTTACGTGAAGCACAAACCGGTTGTCCGCGCTCACGTGCACCCAGTAGTGCTGCGGCACAGTCGAGAGCACAATCTCTTTGCGAAAGTAGAAAACCCCCGGAGCCCTCCCCGGCGCCAACGGGCTCGCAATCCAGCTCGCTGGCCACTTCGCCGCCATCAGATCGGGATTCAACGGCGGTCTCTGCGCTCGTGCGGACACGAGCCCGCCGCTCCCCACCAGCACGATTGCCATGCACAGCACCGCAAGCCACGGCGAACGTCGTTTCTTCGTCGAATTACCGATCTGATGGTTCGGACTGAGCGGGCCGGGCACAAATCTCCTCAATTCGCCGGGCCCGCTCGTGTGTTGGTGATTCATAGCTGAGTGGGATCTCCGATCTTCTGTGGCGTGACGTCACCAGCTTCCAGAGGTTTCCGGCGCGGATTCCGAATCTATGCATGCGATTCCTGCTGGCAGATTTGAAAAAGACGTGGACTTCAGACGGTGTTGAAGCCGCCCGCAAGTCCACTGCTGGCGGCTAGAAGGTCAGCCGCAGCGTTAGCTGCACTTGACGAGGTGTGTTGTACGAGCTTGCGACTTGGTCGGCGACCGCTTCGGTGCCGTCGGTGCCGTTCGGGTTGGCGTAACCCTGCATGTTGAGAGCATTGAATACGTCGAAGTTGAACCTCAAATTAACTCTCTCCGTGATCGGAAGGACCTTGAAGAGAGATGCATCGATCGTATAGTTGATCGGTCCATTGAGAAACGTGTGCGAGAACGGATTGGCTCCATTTGGTCCCGGAGAATACGGCGTAGGCACAACCTGCCCGTTGGCCAAGGTAACGTTGACCTCGTTCTGACCATAGTATGTTGTGCCCGGTGTGTTATCGATCGGTATCTCATAGGGGGCGTAATCAGATGGAAGGCCACTTACGCATTTACTTGTGCAGCCGGTGTTGGCGTTGGCCGTCGGGGCAATGTATCCGTTGAACCACAAAAACGACGGATGACACACGCCGCTGCGGCAATCGGTAATCGGAGCGCCGTGTTTATAGGTCTTGAGAGGATTGGTCGGTCCAAAGTTCGAAGACGTAATGCTGAAGTCCTGGGAGACGATGCTCCCATCTCCGGCTACTTGCCAACCACCCACCAACTCATCCATGAAGCGGTTGGATTTGCCCAGGAACCGTTTTCCACGCCCGAAGGGCATATCGACGATTCCATTGAATTGGATGTGCTGTTTCGGTATTGCACTGTCCACCTGGTACTGTTCGAAGACCTCGAGTGCATGCCACTCGGCATAAGGTGCAACGCCTGTCGGCCGAGGTGGAGGAAGAGCCCCGGGTACGAATGTTCCATAAGGCGAGCTTACTGTTCCGAGTGAACCGGTGGCATAGTTGGCAGCAGGGTCGATTTGACCGTCGCGGAAGGTATTTCCGCCCACTCGGAATGGCTTCGACCATACATACGTGATCTGGTAGGCGACCCCGTGATGAAAGAGCCTCTGGTAATTGGCTTGTAGCGCGTTGTCATTCGACCAGCCGTCTTTCGTAATCCATGTGTTACCCCCGTATGTGGTCTGGTTATAAGGACCGGTCGCGGTTGCGGCATAGGTATTCTGCTGCGATGTCCCGATAACCGAGGCTCCCCCGGTAGGCAGTGCCGTGCCGGTATTGACCTCCCAAACATACTGCGAAGGATGGTTGTTGTAGTTGTAATAGTGGTCGAGGTTAGTCCCGTGGCTCCAAAGCCATGTCAGGCGCAGCGCCGAGCCGCCCTTGATAGACTGCTCGACGGTGAAGTTTGTCTGCGTCACGAAATCTGGGTCATCGTTGGGATCGATGTTAAGCAGGCTGAATCCCGGAAGAATAGCATTGATCGTCGAACTGTTCACAACACCGTTGCTGTTCTTTCCCATGACAACCGATTGCGGCTTCCGGAGCAGATAATTGGGTAAACCGTCCGGCGACTGGTTGGCTGCCGTGTAGCTTTGCGAATAGCCGGCGACAAATGGCTGGTTTATCACTACATCTCTTTCGAAGTTGCGCACGGGCACAGGATAGATGTATCTTCCGTATCCTCCCCGAATCACAGTGCCATATTTTCCGCCGAATGGCTGGTACGCAAGTCCCACGCGCGGACCCACCGTGAAATCTGCATTCTTAATGCCTGCTGACGGAAACCCGGCCTGGGATGGGCTCTCAAACACGACGCCGAGGTTCTCAAGGTTGTTGACGATCGTCTGGGTGGTGTAACCGTTGCTTATGTAGTAAGAGATCGGGTTCGGGAGCACCACGGCATCGTTTTTGAGATCGAAGCTTTCCATCAAGCCGTACTTCATCCAGGGAGCCGGATGGGCCTCATAGCGGAGGCCGAGGTTGGCCGTGAGATTGCGGCTCACGTGCCAGTTGTCCTGGAAGTAGCCGTCGATTTCCATGTCGTGAAAGTGGATATAGGGCGGCTCTTGTGTGACCGAGTAACTGGAGGCGCCGCCGAGAAAGAAGTCGCCGTCCTGGTAGCCGGTATTCGAGAGGGCAGAGTCGGTATTCGATGCGACAGTTGTCGGGTCGAGGAGGCCGGTTGTTTCGCCGGCAGAGAAGGTTGCAGAGTCGGAGGACCTGTCGGGAAGGTAACCGAAACGCTCATGACGGTAGCGGCCGCCGAACTGCATCTGGTGCCTGCCCACAGTCTTGGTCAGGTTCTCGTCGATATTCGAGATGATCTGATTCTCCTGGTACTGATATTGCGTGCCACCATAGGGCATGATCAGGTTCGATCCGATGGTCGGGAAGCCGGTCTCGCCAAAATTATTAGGCAGTCCCAGCATGCTCTCATAATCGAGTTTTGGATTGCCGCCGCCCCCGACGTACTGCATCAACCAATCCTGACTCAGAATGGTTTCGGCAAAAAATGTGGGCGAAAAGACATGCGTATAGCCCAATGCTCCGCCAAAATTTCCGACGTTTATATCTTGGTAGCCGCTGGCTGCATTGGGAAAGCCGTCTGCTGCGACCGTGTCCGCCGAGTTCGATGGATAGTTGCGCAGCGCCTGATTAAGTTGGGTATTCGATGTATACCGCAGATAGGCTTTGTTATTCTCATTGAAGCTGTGATCCAACCGGAAGGTAATCGTTGGGATTACCACATAGGTATGGTTGGGAAAACTGAGATTGGAGCCTTGCAGCGGATCTGTTACGCCGGAGATGTTGGGTACAGGGGTAATATCGTACAAGGTCTTTGTCGCAGGAGCCAGGAGCGCTGGGTTAATCGCATTCGGAGTGCCGTTGTAATCGAATTGTGAGCGGCAAGCTGGATTCGCGGTACCCGTCCCGTTGCAATTGGCAGAAGGAGCTGTCGTCGAGGGGTCATAGAGCGCCTGCAAAACATTCGAGCTATTTTTCAACTGACTGAAGTCGCCGCCCCGCATCGCTGTTGTGGGCACGCTCACTAGTTCTGGGGCTATTTGCGCGAGCGAGTAGCGCTCATAGGCGAAGAACCAGAAGCTCCTGTCTTTTCCGTGGTAAACATGGGGCAAAATGATCGGTCCACCCGCGGAGGCCCCGAATTCATTGCGCACCAGCGGAGGCGCGACGTAGTTCGCGGCGTTCTGGCGAGCCTTGGCAATGCCTATCGCGTTATTGCGGGCCGTCTCGAACAACGAGCCGTGCAGGCCGTTTGTCCCCGACTTGGTGGTGATGAGGCCGGTGGCCGGGGCCGAGTACATGGCGCTGGTGTTGGTGGTTTCGACGCGCACTTCCTGCACCGCATCGGGGTCGGGGAGTTGGGCCTGGGTTGAATTTCCCTCGCCGCCGAAGTTGCGGTTGGTCAAGGGCACGCCATCGGCCACATACTCCAACGCCTCCGGCATCAGACCGTTGGCGCGGCCACCAGTGCTTTCCAAGCCAGGTGTTGCTTCGCCATTTAGCGTCAGCAGCAAGCGTCCATTCATCGGAAGCTGGTTGATTCGGTCGCTTTCAAGGGTCGCAGCAATCGTACCGTTGTCGGTAGTCGTAAGTTGCACGACATTTGCGGCGACCTCGACTTGTTGCGTGACTGCCCCGGCTGTCATGGTTGGGTTAATGGTCGCTGCCTGCGCCACCTGCAACTCGACCGTCGTCTTGTAGCTCTTCATCCCCGGCGCGGTGATAGTTACGACGTAGGTGCCAGTAAAGAGGTTTGGCACCTGATAAAAACCTACATCGTTGGATTTTGTATCGGAGACTGCATTGGTCCCCTCCTGAATTACATGGATGGACGCTCCCGAGATCACCGCGCCGGTAGAATCACTCACCGTACCCTGAATCGAACCGGCACCGCTCTGGGCGAGAGCGATCGTCGAGCAAAACGCCAGGCCGAGCGCGAAGTTGACGGCGAGATCTGTCAGATTCCAGTTGCGAAATGCGTGCGTCATACACCTGGCTAAGCTTTTCATTCAATTCTGCCTCCTGATAGTTCTGGCTTTTTGCAGTTGCGGTAAGTCCAGTTTTCGGAGATTTCAGACTGGACAATATTTCAAAAACTGCTGCTCTCAGACCGAGGAGAACATTTAGCCACCGGATGCGGGTCTTGCAAGTAAGGTACGGTTCCTTACGGTACCTTACGTGCTTTTGTGTCGACAGTGATGATGCCATCTTTTTTTGTATCAATGAGTTGTTCAGCATCCGCGAGGAAGCCTTGGAGTGCATTCACGATCAAGAAAACTGGGATTTTGTTATAGTGATGAAGCGAATATCGGGGTGGCTACATGGACAATTCAACCGTAAAAAACGAGGTTGACCTTGCTCACCCCCATTCATCATCGCTTGATGACAAGGCTAAAGAGGTCATTCTTCTCGAATTGGAAAGAATCCTAAAGAGCCAACCATTCCGCACCAGCGGTCGAAGCAAGCAATTCCTCTCCTATGTCGTTCGCAATAGCCTCAACGGGCACTTTGAAAATCTGAAAGAGCGAACCATCGGAGTTGATGTGTTTCAGCGCGACCAGGAGTATGCGACTGGAGATGACCCGGTAGTTCGAGTCAACGCCGGGGAGGTGCGAAGACGGCTTGAACAGTACTATTACGCTGCCCCAATTGACACCCCTGTTCGCATCGAAATTCCCATCGGCTCCTACGTTCCGGAGTTCCGCTGGACTTCAGAGGCCACCGCGGAAGAAGAGCGTCCTCGCGCGCCCGACACACAGATCACCGATGAACATGTCGACGCCGCCCTTGACAATCCTCCACTTGTCCAACTACGAAAGTCCCGCCGTTGGATTTGGCTTGCCGCGGCATCCGGCTCAGCTCTGGTTTTATTGGCGATTTTCATCGTGACAGGTCTTCGCAATCGGAAACAGGCGGAGACCGCACTAGACTTGTTCTGGTCTCCGGTCTTCAACACCTCCCGCCCCGTGCTGATATGCCTTGCGAAGCCTGTCGTCTACCGCCCAACCGATGATCTGTATAAGAAGTATTCGCAAAGCCACCCAGGCACTTTCCAGACCATATTCCAACAACTGGACGAAGAGCTTCCGCTCGATCCTAGCGACAAATTGGCGTGGAAAGACATGCAAGTCTCTCCCGAATTCGGTCTCGCAACCGGCGACGTCTCCGCGGGATTCTCGATCGCGTCCCTGCTCGCCCAGAAGGGAAAAGCTAGCGCGCTCCGGATCGGCAGCAATTGCTCGTTTGAGGACCTGCGCGACTCTCCTTCTGTAGTCATTGGTGCCTTTAACGACCGATGGACGATGCAAATGGCATCGAACCTGCACTTTGCCTTCCAGTGGGATCCTGGAACCCAGTCCTCTCCTAGAATTAAGGAGAACATTCCTTCAGGGCGGGCCTGGATTTCTGAAGTTGGACCACATTTTCAATATTCCGTTGATTACGGGATTGTCACGAGACTGGTAGATTCCGATACGGGCAAGCTATTGATCTCGATTGGCGGGCTTCGGACAGCCGGCACACAAGCCGCAGGCGAGTTGATTTCAGATCCAGAGTACCTGGATGAGGCTCTAAGGAACGCGCCGAAGGAATGGAGTAGGAAGAATGTGCAGATAGTCGTGCAGACCAAAGTGACTGACGCAGTTCCCGGCCCTCCGCAAGTCGTCGCCACCTACTTCTGGTAGCACTGATTGACAGGCTTGTTTTTCTCCAATTTCCATCCGGCGACGGATTGAGCCCGTTTCCTCGACTCGGTCGTCCCAGCGTAGGACAGCGCGGCTGATGGGGACGTTTTTCGATGCGGAAGTGATTGCGTACCGGACATATCCCAAGTGATTCGTTCGTTGCATCGACATCGGATGCTTCTTAACTTTCGACGATCATGCCAATACGGTTGCGCGCCCAGAAATTGCTCTAATTCATATCTTGCTGGAACGCGCGAAAGCTCGCCGTCGAGCTGAGTCATTTGATAAATGATAACGTCCTTTGTCATCCACTATTTGGGTTGGCTGTCATTGATCGAAGAAGTGCCGACGTAGGCGCCAGCTATCGATCTTCTGATAGCTTGAAACAGATCAGATTGACCATTTGGCGCAAGACGGCTTCGACTAACCGTCGACCGAGCGCTTCACGAACTGTCAAACAGGCGGCGCAACAGAGGATGAGCTCATGATCGAGCGCACGATTGAGGACATCGCTGAGACGTTGGGGCCACACGGTGCAACGCCCCGGCGCTGTAGCGTACTTCTCGGAGCTGGTTGTTCAATCAGCGCAGGTATTCCATTGGCATCAGGCATAGTTCGCCAAATTAAGGTAAAATTCCCGGCCGCGTATGCGCGCGCGGCATCCCATGATTATTCAGAATGTATGGCAGCACTCGATCGCGGTGTCAGACGAGACCTAATCGGAACTTATGTTGATGCGGCCAAAATAAATTGGGCACATATCGCGCTCGCACAGTTGATAGATGGAGGTTATGTAGATCGTGTCTTGACTACCAATTTCGATCCACTAATTTCGCGGGCGTGAGCCCTCGTTAACTCTTTCCCGGCCGTCTACGATTTCGCTGCTTCCCGAATCTTTAATCCGGACCAGGTCAGTGAAAAGGCGATTTTCCACTTACACGGTCAGCGGGACGGTTTCGTGCTGCTGAATACTCGGTCCGAGGTGACCAAACATCGAAATCACATCAAGCCGGTCTTTGATGACGCACACAAAGGGCGAGTCTGGATCGTCGTTGGCTACAGCGGC
>CAZKJB010000217.1:0-7219 GCA_964552975.1 uncultured Occallatibacter sp.
AGTGTAGCTGGTCCATCAGCTTGAGCCGCGCAAATGACTGCCAGCCGGTTTCATCGAGATCGGGCGCGGCCCAGGCGGGGTTGTCGCCGGTGTGCCAGACGCATTGGCTTGGAGAAACAGTGACGAGCGACTGGGCGATAGCGGGCGAGAGAAAGGCACAAAGAAACGCAATGGAAAGAAGTTTATGCATGTACGGCTCCGACCGCGGCGAAGGTGAGCGTGAGAACGGTGATGTCGTCTTCCTGACCAAACGATTGGGCCGCGTGGGCAATGCTCTGGGCGGATTCAGTGGAGATGGCGCGCGTGCGCTCGAAGCCGAAGAGTTCCCCGGCAGAATTGCGGGCTTCGACAACACCGTCGGAAACAAGCAGCATGGATTGGCCGTCGCTGAGCTGAAAGCGCTGGGTCGGAAAAGAGACTGCGGGGAGCGCGCCGAGGGGGAAAGCGCCCTCCAGAGCCAGTTCTTTGCCATTGATGTAGGGCGGCAGGTGCCCGGCGTTGGCCAACTCGACACTTCCGTTGCGATCGATGCGCATGGCCAGGCATGTTACCAGGCCGCGGCCCTGCAGCCGTTCGTTCAGCAGAGCGAGAATGCTGCCAGGATCGGAGGTGAATTTGAAAGCGGTGCGGATGGCGCCGACGATGAGCGCCGCCAGCATGCCGGCCTTCAATCCCTTTCCCGCCACGTCGCCGACCACGATCAAGGTGCTTCCATCGCGAGGGTCGGGAAGAACCTGGAAGAAATCTCCGCCCACTTCGCGCGACGGCTGGTAGACGCTCTGAATGGCCAGCCCAGGTGTGGGCGGAAGCCGATCGGGGATCAGGTACTGCTGAATTTCGCGCACCGATGCCATTTCACCGTGCAGCTCCGCGCGTTCCTGGTTGGTGGTGCGCAACTGCTGTACCAGCAGGATGGTCATCGCAACCACGACGCCAGCGATGGCCATGGAGCGGTATGGCTGAATCCTGAGAAACAAGGATTCGATATCGAGATTCAGGAAGGGAAACTGTACAACCATATAGACAAAGTCCATCGTCGCCTCGCCGAAGCAGACGACGGCGAGCGCAGTCTGGCCTCGCCGCACGGATCGTAGCGGCAAGAACGCGAACGGAACGGCAAAGGCGGCCGCAAGCGTCGCGACGACTTCGATCGTGTCCATCGTGGGCTGGACTTCGATGAACCAGCGCAGAGCAACGCTCAAGCGCAGCGGCAGAAGCGCGGCCGCGAAGAGTCCTAGCTGGAGAAGGATATTTGCATAGATGGCAATGCGAAAAAGGAAGGGCACAGGCTTGCGATTGACCGAAAAGTAGAACAGGATGGCGAAGACCGGGAGGCCTTGCCCCAGCGAGTACAAGAAGAATTCCAGATGCGAGGAGTAGTGGACCGACGCCGCGGCGAGGAATTCGTTGATGCGAAGGTCGGCGAGGCCGAGCCAGGTGAGGCTGATCCAGAGAATGTAGCGCTGCGTACGGTCGAACCAAAAAAGCGCCATGAAAAACAGTCCGGCGGAGGCAATGAGCGCGTAGCAGACCCAGGTTACCCACTGCGATAGAGTGCGCTCGTACACCTGGCTCCAGTAGGAATTGCCTTGGAACTCCGCATCTCCAAGCGAGAGGCTGGGCAACTGCTGCCGGCAGTTGAGCTCGGGTGCGAAGGTCATGCGGACCGCCACGACGACCGGGCCATGCCGCCGCGCGAGCTCCGGCGCGGAATACTCCTCGACCAAACCCACGGTATGCGAGCCGTTGGCAATGTTGCCCGATTCGCCAACGAGCCTTCCACCTGCGAATACCTGCCATGCGAGATCGCCCGAGACCTGCAAAGCAGGTTGCACGGTAGGCGCGAGCTGGCTGGGATCGAAGCGGCAGCGCAGCCAGAAATAAGGGGTCGGAGTGGCGATGGGCACCCAGGTAGCCACCGGCTGCCACTCCGATTCGTCGAGATCCGGAGCAGCCCATCCGGGATTGTCGCCCTGCCGCCAAGCACACTGGCTCGGTGAAATGGCGAGGCCGGATTGCGCGGTGAGTGCGGACGGGATGGCGAGAAGAGCCGCGAACAGCAGTGCCGCGACGATCGGTAAGCGGCTGGCAAGCATGGCAAGAGCATATCGTGGCGCAACGGATTGCAAAAACAAATTTCTATCGCGGATTGAGGCAGAGGGTGGGCCGCGAGGCTCGACAGGAACGCGTCCCCGGCCTTCTACAATGAAAGTCGCATGAATCATTTTTCCGGATTTGCTGCCGCGATCGATTGGCACCTTGTCTGGCTCGTCGTGGCGGCATTCCTCGCTGGGGTGCTGAATGCCGTGGCCGGCGGCGGATCGTTTCTGTCGTTTCCGGCGCTGCTGGGAATGAATATTCCCCCAGTGCAGGCCAACGCAACAAATACTGTGGCCATCTGGCCCGGCCAATTGACCTCCGTTGCCGCGTATCGCCAGGACGTGCGCAGAAATCTAAGCTCGGCCTGGTTGATGGGTCTTGCCGGTTTGCTGGGCGGCACCGCCGGAGCAGTCGTTCTGCTGAACACACCGCAGAAGACGTTTCTGCATCTTGTGCCTTGGCTGCTGCTGGGCGCCGCAACCACATTCGCTGTCAGCGGGCCGGTGTCGCGCGCGCTGGCGCGATTGAATAAGTCACGAGCCGAGCGTGCCGTGGCTGGTGAGGCGCATGCTCCGCGCCGGGTGCCGCTGTTTTTTGCCGCCGTCGCCGTCAGCTTTTATGTCGGATACTTTGGCGCAGGCGCGGGATTCCTCTTCATGACGCTGCTGGCGCTCTTCGGCTATGAGGACATGAATGCGATCAATGCTCTCAAGGTCGTTGGCAATCTTCTGGCCAACGGCATCGCCTTCGTCATCTTTATCGTCGATGGGCAGGTCGTGTGGCGCCTTTGCCTCGCGGCAATGATCGCGGCCGCGATTGGCGGCTACGTTTCGGCAAGCCTGGGCCGGCGGGTGCCGCAGCCGGTTCTGCGCGGGCTGGTGGTTCTGATCGGGCTTTCCATGGCGGCGTGGTTCTTCTGGAAGGACCGCTAGCACGACGGCAGGGTCGAGGAGACCGGGGATCGAAACCTCGGCGACGAGATAGTAAATCGGCGGTTTGCGGCCGCCGACTCCCGACCTCCGATCCCTGATCCCTGTAAACTGTACTTATGAGCCACGAAGGCATCCGTTTCGCCTCGAAAGACGATCAGGCCCGCGAGAGCCAGGAAAACCGCCCGCTTGCCCGAATCGCCTACACACCTGAGAAGGTGCGCGTGCTGTTGACTGAAGGCAAAGGCCTGGAGATCGACTGGGCAGACGGTCACAAGAGCGCGTGGGGATTCGCGTGGCTGCGCGAGGCCTGCCCTTGCGCGACGTGCGTCGATGAGCGCACGCAGCAGGGACGCAAGCCCGGCCAGCCCAAACCGAAGGCCGCGGGTCTGCTTCCCATGTACACGCCGCCGCCGAAGCCGGCCAGTGCGCATGCAGTGGGCCGCTACGCCATCCAATTCAATTGGCAGGACGGCCACTCCGGTGGAATCTATTCTTGGGAGTATCTGCGCCGCGTGTGTCAATGCCAGGAGTGCACTTTCGCGCGGGCCGAGGCCACGGGCACGCCAAACTAGTTCGTCGCAAATCTCCGGTCCGCATTCCACTACAATTTCCCCATGAAGATTGGATTTTTGGGAATTGGTAAGATGGGCGCGCCGATGGCACGGCATCTGATCGCCGCCGGCCACGAGCTTTCGGTGTGGAATCGCACGGAAGGGAAGACGGAACCGTTGCTGCGCGAAGGTGCGATTGCCGCAGCCACTCCGGCAGAGGCCGAACTGGGTGCCGACGCCGTGGTCACGATGCTCTTTGACGATGCGGCCCACGAAGAGGTACTGTTTGGCGCAAACGGATTGATGGATGCGCTGAGCCCAGGCGCGCTGCATATTTCGTGCAGCACCATCAGCGTAGCGCTGAGCGAGCGTCTGACAGCGGAGCATGCGCGCCGCGGAATTGATTTCGTGGCTGCGCCGGTTTTTGGGCGGCCTGAGGTCGCGGAGCAGGGACGGCTGTGGATTGTGGCCGCCGGGGCTGACGACGCCGTAGCCAGGGCGCGCCCGCTGCTCGAGCCAATGTCGCGGGGAATTTCAGTTGTCGGAATCGAGCCGCCGCATGCGCATGCGGTCAAGCTCGGCGGCAACTTCCTCATCAGTGCAATGATTTATTCGCTGAGCGAGGCATTTGTGTATGCCGAGGGGCAGGGAATCAATCCGGAGTTGTTTCTCGAAACCATCAACAGCGCACTGTTCCAGTCGCCGTTCTACGCAATGTACGGCAAGGTAATGCTGCATCCTCCTGAGAAACCCGGCGCCACAATCGAATTGGGAGAAAAGGATTTGCGCCTGCTGCGCGAAGCCGCGGCCGAACGCGACACGCATTTGAGCTTGCCGGATGTGCTCGCTGGAGTCTTTGCGCGCGCCCGGGCGGCAGGGCTTGCCAAGGAAGATTGGGCGATTGGCCAGTACCGCATGTCACAACAGGGCAACGTAGCGCGCTTATAAGATAAATCTCAGATGAAGCTCAAAGAGAAGATCGTTTTTATTACTGGCGCCAGCGCCGGTATCGGCGCTGCTACCGCGTTGGCCTTTGCGGCCGAAGGCGCTCGTTTGTTGCTAGCCGCCCGCCGTGCCGGCAAACTGGCCGAAGTTGCGTCGCGTGCGCTTGAGCGCGGAGCAGCCGCAGTGCACTCCATTGATCTGGATGTCCGGAACCGCCCTGCGGTCCAGCGCGCCGTCGACGAGTTGCCGACGGAGTGGGCCGAGATCGATGTGCTCGTCAACAACGCAGGTCTCAGCCGAGGCATGGAGAAGCTCTATACCGGCAAGATCGAAGACTGGGAAGAAATGATCGACACCAACATCAAGGGCCTGTTGTATGTGGCGCGCGCCGTTGTTCCCGGCATGGTGGTGCGCGGCCGGGGCCATGTGGTGACCCTGGGGTCGATGGCTGGCGAACTGGTCTATCCCAACGGTGCGGTTTATTGCGGCAGTAAGGCGGCGGCACGCATGATCAACGACGGCCTGCGCGAAGATCTGCTGGGAACGCCGGTTCGCGTCACCAGCGTCGATCCCGGCTTGGTTGAAACCGATTTTTCGCTGGTTCGCTTCCATGGCGACGCGGGCCGGGCGGCCAAGGTGTACAAAGGCATCGCACCGCTTACGGCTGAAGACGTTGCCGACGTGATTCTGTGGACTGTGACGCGGCCTGACCACGTGAACATCGCGCGCGTCTCGCTGACTTCAGTGAATCAGGCCAACACATTACTGATTCACCGTGAGGAGTAGGCGGCGCGGTCTTTCCGGCCTGCTATCTACCACCCAAATCTCCTCGGGCGCCAGGGAGGCGCCCCTGCGGAAATCTTCCGCTCGGAGAAATTCTCTGGCTGCTTTATCCGATTGACTGAATCTGCTTCTCCACCTGGGCCAATGCGGCCTCAAGAGCTGCGCGGCGACCCGGATTCGAGGTCCGCTGCGAAAGAATGCTTTCGCGCTGCAGATTGAGCGATTGTTTTTGTCTTTCGCGCGTGGCACGCTTCAGTTCCGCCGCGCGCCGGTCCTCTTCACTCACGTAGCCGCTATCGCGGCCGGCGCGGGAGTCCTGCAAGGCATTTGCCATCTGTTCCTCCACCGATTTACTTTCCCATCCACGGGCCATATCTTCATTCTACGAGGCTTTTGAGAGTTTGAGTCCCGCAGAGTGATGAGGTCGCACCAGGAAAGGACATTGAACCCTCATGCGCGCTTGGCAGCTTTCAGCGTTTGGCATTGATTCTTTGGAGTTTGTGGAGCGGGAATTACCGCCGCCCGACACTGGCGAAGTCCTGGTCGGAGTGCGCGCTGTTTCCTTCAACTATCGCGACCTGATGGTTGTGAAGGGGCTTTACAACCCCAGAATGAACCTGCCACGCATTCCGTGCTCCGACGGAGCGGGCGAAGTGGTAGCCATCGGTTCGGGGGTCAACCGATGGAAACCCGGCGACCGGGTTGCCGGAATCTTCATGCAGAATTGGCTCGATGGGCCTCCGACTGCGGCCAAGATGCGCGGCGCGTTGGGCGGCGATATCGACGGCATGTTGAGCGAGTTTGTTGTGCTGCAAGAGGACGGCCTGGTTCCGTTGCCGGATCACCTCAGCTTTCAGGAAGCGGCAACTTTGCCCTGCGCGGCTGTGACGGCATGGAATGCGCTTGCCGCCGGACAACTGAAGCCGGGATCTACGGTTCTCATCCAGGGCACAGGTGGAGTCTCGATCTTTGCGTTGCAGTTCGCGAAATTGAAGGGCGCGCGCGTCATCGGCATCTCCAGTAGCGATGAAAAACTCGAAAGGGCCGCTGAATTTGGCCTGGATGCGGGCCTCAATTACCGTGAGAATCCCGACTGGGATCAATGGGTGCTGGAGCAAACAGACGGCGAGGGCGTCGATCTGGTGGTAGAAGTGGGTGGTGCGGGCACCCTGGTCCGCTCGCTCAGGTCTGTTCGCCGCGGCGGCACTGTGGCCCAGATCGGAGTCCTCACCACGAGCGATGCTCCATTCCCCGTACCTTTGATCCTCCATAAACTTGCACGCATCCAAGGAATCTATGTAGGTTCGCGAGAGGATTTTGTGGAGATGAATCGCGCCATTTCGCTGGCTGAATTGCGTCCCGTCGGCGAAGAGTTCGACTGGAGCCACACGCGCGAGGTATTCAGGCGCATGGAAGAAGCCAGCCACTTTGGCAAGCTGGTGTTGACCGTGAGTTGACCGTTATCAGCAGGTCAGCAACTTGCAAGTCAGCGAGTTAGCGGAATTTGAATTCCACCCAGGCAGCAAAGAATAAAGGCGCGGCGAGCAATCGAGCGGCCGGCGGGGAACCTGCCGGTTCGCAATCCCGCCACCCCACTGGTTTAGATTGATCTTGTGGATAGGTACGAAAAAATGCTGGCCGTTGCAATCGAGGAAGCTCGGCTGGGACTTGCTGAGGGAGGTATTCCAATCGGCGCGGCGCTGTTTACGCGCGAAGGCACAATGTTGAGCCGCGGGCGCAATCGGCGAGTTCAGCAAGGCGATCCCAGCGTCCACGGCGAAACGGACGCCTTTCGCCGCGCGGGACGGCAACGCAGCTACCGCAACCTGGTGATGGTGACCACACTTGCGCCGTGCTGGTATTGCAGCGGCCTGGTTCGCCAGTTTCGGATCGGCACGCTCGTGGTGG
>CAZKJB010000218.1:0-7186 GCA_964552975.1 uncultured Occallatibacter sp.
GCCGATACCGACTGGAAACTGAATACTGAAATCCTGACTTACTCGCGCGCTAAAGGCCTGTTCGCCGGCCTCACTCTGACCGGCGCAGATGTGCGCCGCGACGATAGCTCCATGGATGCGTTCTACGGGCCTGACGTCTCTTCACACCGCGTTCTGCGCGGCGAAGTGGCGACGCCTGCATCGGCCGACCCGTTCATCAATGCGGTCAGGCACGCAAAAGCGGAAGCGATTGCCTCGAAGTAACAGAAGTTTGTGAGTGCGTTGGGTGCGCCTGAGCCGGAGTTGCCGCCTCAGGCGTTCGCAATGCAAGGAAGGTGTTCTCTATGCTTTGGACAATATTCGTAATCCTTCTGGTTTTGTGGCTTCTGGGATTCAGCCTCCACATTGCCGGCGGCCTGATCCATATCCTGCTGGTGGTTGCGCTGATCATCCTGGTAATCAATTTGGTCTCCGGACGCCGCAGCGTTTTGTGAAGTGGCTCGAGCATCGGGGAGTTTCGGATAGCTCAAGTCGCCCAGGAGCGTCCCGAGCCTGAAAACAATTCCTCAAAAAGTGATCCATTTTGCACAGTTTTCTGACTGCTCCCTGGAGGAACCTTTCCTTGAAGGAGTGCGCCGGAGCGCCGCCGCGCTGGTCGCGGCGCGCTGGAACCAACTGCAGAACCCCTTCTGCTGATTCGCGTGCACGGCGCCCTCCTTTCAGAAGAAGCGACCGATGAACGCTCTATTGATCTATCCCGAATTCCCAGAGACATATTGGAGCTTCAAGCACGCGCTCAAATTCGTGGGTAAACGTGCCGCGCAGCCCCCTCTCGGTCTTATGACGGTGGCGGCACTGCTTCCGGGCACCTGGAAGAAGCGGCTCGTGGACACCAATGTGGAGCGGCTTCGTGATCGAGACATGGACTGGGCCGATGTAGCGCTGGTGAGCGGCATGCACATCCAGAGCGACGCGTTGTTGGCCATCGTTGAGCGCTGCCGCGCCCGAGGCCTGCGCACCGTTGTCGGCGGCCCCATTACCAGCAGCGTTCCGGCGGCCGAATTGAAGGCGGACCACGTGGTCATCGGCGAGGCCGAAAGCTTGATTGCCGGCTTGGCTCGGGATCTGGAAGAAGGAACGGCCAGGCCCGCCTATCAGGCTAATGAGCGGCCAGAGATGGCCACCAGCCCACAACCCGACCTCAGCCTCATTAAAATGAAGCGCTACTCGACGATGGCCGTGCAATATTCGCGCGGTTGCCCTTTCAACTGCGAGTTCTGCGACATCATCGAGATCTATGGCCGCCGGCCCCGTACCAAGGCTGTGGCTCAGGTGCTTGCCGAGTTAGATCAACTGCGCGCCGCCGGCTGGCGCGAAGCGGTGTTTATTGTCGATGACAACTTCATCGGTAACAAAGCGCGGGCCAAGGAACTATGCGTGGCACTGGCCGAATGGCGCAGCCAGTACAAGACGAGCTTCGACTTCAATACTGAAGCTTCACTCAACCTCGCTGACGATCCAGAGTTGATGCGGCTGATGAGAGATGCTGGTTTCGTATCGGTGTTCCTGGGCATCGAAACCCCCGATGAATCGGGTCTGATCTCCAGCAATAAGCTGCAGAACACGCGCCGCAGCCTGCTGCAGAGCGTAGCCAAGATCCAGAGTTACGGGATGCAGGTTATGGGCGGCTTCATCCTGGGATTTGACACCGATCGCGAAGACATCTTCGACCGCATGTTTGAGTTCATCCAGAAGAGCGGAATACCTGTTGCCATGGTTGGACTGCTGCAAGCCATGCCTGGCACGCAACTCTTTAGAAGATTGAAGGACGAGGGTAGGATTCTGGACGCGGGCGACGGCGACAACACAGATGCGAAGCTCAACTTTATACCCCACATGGATGCGACACGGCTGGTGGAGGGATATCGCGGGGTGCTCAGGAGGATATATTCCTGCGAGGCCTACTATGAACGCGTGAAGCTCTACCTGAGCCGCACGCATGCGCGGCGCGGAGAAGGAAATACCCGGCAGCGGTGGCTGACCAGGAGCAACATGCGCGCCTTCGTTACGTCGATCGTTCGCCAGGGAATCTTCGGCCGGCACCAGTGGAGTTATTGGAAGTTTCTGGCTGCGGCGGCGACTCGGTATCGTAGCTGCTTCGGCACGGCCATGACCCTGGCGGTCATGGGCTATCACTTCCAGGTGATGACACAAAAGCTGTCGAGGGCGATCGATTCAGCCAGACAGAGGGCCGAATCTGGCGAAACCCCGCTCCGTGAAACTGACAGATAGACCCCTTAACGCTCGCTCATTTGGTATCTGCTGCGAAGCGGGACGCGCCCGACTGAGCGCGGATATGTTCGGAAGCGCCTCAGCAAAAACAAAGCGGCGAAGCTGGTATGCTCCGCCGCCCGTTGTGCTGACTGCTGTTCTAACGCAGCAGATATGGGTTAGTGCCGCCCGTCACCTTCATGTCCACTACCGCCGCCACCTTGATGCCCACCACCGCTGCTTTCATGTCCGCCGCCACTTGGAGCTGCATGCGAAGCTGATGCGTGCGAGGCCGTGGCTCGGGGAGCTGTAGCTTGCGACGAGCGAGGAGCAGCACTCTTAGGCTCTACTACCGCACGACCTGCGCTGGGACGCGCCCCGCCGCCTTGGCCGCCGCCGGAGCGATAAGACATGGGCCCAGGTCCGCCATGGTAGCTGCCTCCGCCTTCGCTCACAAAGCGACGACTGCCCCAACCGTGGCTGTAGCCCCATCCGCCCCAGGGGCCCATCCCCAGAAAGATGCCGTTGTAGAAGTAACCGGGCCCATAATACCCATAGGGCGCGCAGGCGTACGGCGCATAGCCATAGTAGCCGTACGAACAAACGGGTTGAACGCCAACGTTGACATAGATCTGCGCTTGAGCCTTTGGCGCTAGCGCCAAGCCGGCGAGCAGCGCCGTCGTACCAAATAGAATCTTGATTCGACGCATGTGAGACCCCCTTGAGGTGTCTGCGGTTCCCTTGCTCAGGGTGGGATGCTTTGACGCCGCTAACATCAACACGGCTACAGCAGCCTACATAAGGGGCTCAGTCCGTTCATGAATTCCCGTTACTTAATCGGGGCGATCATCCAATTACCCTTACATACTCGAATCTAGCCGCAGGTCTCGCATGTGTCTGAGCAATAGGAATCACGCGCTCTAACCGATTGCCTTAGCATTTCTTACCTGAACGGCCGGCGCCCTGCCTGTCAGGAAACTGAAGCCTCTCGCGGCAGGTTTCGCAGACCGATCATGCCGTCGATTTTTCCGGATCCGAAATGGAGTTGATGCCTGCATGGAGTGCTAGGGCGTGGCGGCTCCTGACGACTAGAGTTGAGCCACGCAGTCTCACCAGATCGTGGGATTTGAAGTCAGCCAGGATGCGGGTAACCGTTTCACGCGATGCGCCTATATACTCGCCGATTTCCTGGTGAGTCAATGCACACCGGATCTGGACACCGCTCTCTGTCTCTTGGCCCCCTCTGCACCACCCGAGCAATAAACGCGCGAGTTTCGCTGTTGCCGTCGATGTCAGCCCGAGTATTCGCAATCTGTCGCAGGCTCGACTGTAGTACAGGCTTAACTCCCTTGCCACGTTTTGACTGGCGATTGGATGGCGCGAGAGAAACTCGAGGAAATACTGTCTCTGCAGCGATGCAATCCTGCAGGGGTATACCGCCTCCGCCTGAATCTCAGAGGAGACACCGGAAACGGCAGAATTGAGGCCTAAAGTATCTCCCGCGCCTGCGACTCCCAGAGACAGTCGCTTGCCATCAGAGGAATTCATGGAGATATTCACTTCCCCTTCAAGCAGGAACAGAATCCTGGACGGTTCCTGCGCCTCGCGGATCAGGACTGTCATGCCAGGACAACGGAAATGCGTCGCGAGTAATTCAAAGTCGCTTCGCGCCCTGGGTGGCAAATCTCTGAAGAATCCCCCCGTTCCATAAGACCAGCGGACGTCACCGTGCTTCAGTCCCGAGGGGCCTGACATCGGGAACTCGTCCACAATGCGCCTTTCACCATTGCGGGCTGATGCTTCAGTGAAATCTTCCCGGTAGCGGCCAACCGACAATCGCCTCTTGGTCGGTTGACAGATCAGCTGCGGGCCTCGCATCAATCTCTCTCCTACTTGTCAATTTCATCTCGCCGGCTGGATGCCACTGAATCGGTGAACGGCGACGTCTCAGCGGCCTTCAAGACACGCCGCGGCGGCCTTTCAGGATGCAATGCGCGACATAGCTCGACTTGCCGCGGGCGGTCTCGGCCGTCTGGCCATTATTTCTCCAATGTCTTCAAGTAGTTTGACGGGCTCACTCGTGATTGTCGCGTCCGCAAAGGAGTCGGAGTCACTGGAAGAGTCGGTGACGCAAACCACTGGAATCCGTGAACCAGATGCTCGAATCAAGAACGTCAGTCTCTCCCTGCTGTCGGTCGGGATGGAGCGGCCGAGGAGGACCAGATCGAAATCACCATTCCTGAAGTGGGCGATGGCATCCCTGATCGACCCCGTGAATGTGACGTAATATCCGGCAGATTTCCATACTGAGCTTTGATTTGTCAGAAGCGACGAATCCAAGCCAACGGCGAGGACGACTGTTAAGGACATGAGGCCTCCGGCTTTGGCAGGAAAAACGGAACTGGCCCCGAGAAAGTAGGCCAAGTATTGCTTTAATACCTGTTCCTGGGTGAGCAATCTGGTCACTATTGCACACTCTTCTCTTTTCATTGCCCTTCAACCGGTGCAATTGTGCAGTAACCGCTTTTCTCCAGATTGGTGCCTTTTGGGCGCAAGGAGTTCACAATGGGCGAGCCCAGAGCGAATGGGATCATCGACCAATATCGAGTATGTTGCGAAGGCACGTAATGGCCGGTTCCGATCGACCTTTGAATGAGACTCATCGCGACAGGACGAGCGTTCATGTCCTCGTTCTGCTTCCGACGTTCTTTCTTCGTATCAAGCGAAGCACACTCCGCCGAAGGCAGGCCGAACAATTGTCGGATCGGCCCGCAGCGATGGGTGCATGACAGAACGAAGTTGCGCCCTCAGTCTTTTATCGTCGCCCACTTGGCATTCTTCTGCGCCTTGAGCACCAGCTCCGCGGCCAGCAGAGCTTCGTCTTGGTTCTGCGCCAGGTGAGTTCGATTCGCAATGTCGGCAACAAACTGCGGCCCAAACGGCAACGGCATGGCATTGCAGTCGATATATCGCGCCTGCTTGCCGTCGACTATGAAGAGATTGTTGCCCTGGTGGCTCACGCCGATGTTGGCGTACTTGCGAATCTCGATGTATCCGTTGGTGCCTAGAATGAACAGCCGGCCGTCACCCCAGGTTCCCAGGCCGTCGGGAGTGAACCAGTCCAGGCGCACATAGCCGAAGCCACGATCGCCGCGCAGCACTATGTCGCCAAAATCCTGAAATTTCGGCCGATCGGGGTGGCGCACATTCGCCACTTGCGACTCCACCACTTCCGCCTGCGTCGATCCCGTGTAATAGAGGAATTGGTCCACCTGGTGCGAACCAATATCGCAAAGGATTCCACCATATTGGTCCGGGTTCCAGAACCATTCCGGTCTCCCTGTGCCTCCACCTGCGTCTCCGCTGCGCTGGACGATCTGATGCGGCGCAATGTTGATGGTCTGGATCACCTTGCCGATCGCGCCTTGACGCACCAGTTCGCCCGCATACACTGCTGCCTTAACCTCCAGCAGCTCGCTATAGAGAATGGCGTACACTCGCTTCGTTTCCGCGATCGTCTTGCGCACATCCGCCAGCTGCTCCAACGTAGTCATTCCTGGCTTGTCTGAGAGAAAATCCTTGCCGTTCTTCATGGCGCGCACGGCCAGCCCGGCGCGTTCGCTGGCAATCTGCGAGGTCAAAACGAGCTGCACCGCAGGATCGTCGAGAATCTCATCCTGCGTCTTTGCGATCTTCACATCCGGAAATCTCTTCCGGAATCCTGCCAGCTTATCGTCCTCGCCGCCCCAGGCCGCCACCAGTTCGCCGCCGCCGCGCTGCACGGCCCCAATCATCCCAAAGATGTGGTCATGGCTCATGCCGCAAACGGCAAATTTGATGTGATACTTTGGCGCCTCTTCCGCCGGCGCCGGCTTCACTGCATCTTCTACGATACTTCGGGCTCCGCTGCCGAATGCCATTGCCCCCTCCGGCAAGCCAGCCATCATGGCGGCCGATCCCATCCAGCCCGCACGCTTCAAGAATTCACGCCGCTCGGTAAAATTCGTTTTCATCTTTCCTCCGTTTTCCATCAGCATCGCTACTTTTTCCCCCAGCGCGCAGCACCCTACAAGACGCATCGCAATGGCAGGACCCGTCGTTCCGCAAATTGGACCCGATCCCAAAGTCCCTCTTTTGCGCACAATGATCATAACGGCCTTTCGCGGCGAAGGTGAATTCCATCGGTGCGCCTGGTCCTGGGAGAGCTAAGATAATGGCTTCAATTCAATGTGCAAAACCTGGCTTGGCCCAGCCTCCCACTGGAGTTCACATGAAACGCTATGGAATGGTGATCGGCCTCAAGCCCGAGGCCGAGCAACTGTATAAGGAGCATCACGCTGCGGTCTGGCCCGGCGTGCTTGCCATGATCCACGCCTGCAATATTCGCAACTACTCCATCTATCTGCACAACCATACCCTCTTCAGTTATTTTGAGTACCACGGAACCGATTACGCTGCCGACATGGCACGCATGGCCGCCGATAAAACCACCCAGGAGTGGTGGGCTCTGATGGAGCCGATGCAAGACCCTATGACCGACCGCAAGCCGGGCGATTGGTGGAAGGAACTCGAAGAAGTCTTCCACGCGGACTAGTTCGGTGCCTGCGAATCGTCATCCCACCGCGCCGCCGCTCGACCTCTGCGAAAATAGAGTTTCATGCTCTCGCTGCAAAATGCCGGCAAGCGCTTCGGCCCGCGGGTCCTCTTCCTTGAGGCAAACTGGCTCATCCGCAACAACGAAAAGACCGCGCTTGTCGGCGCCAACGGAACTGGAAAATCCACGCTGATGAAAGTCCTTGCCGGGATGGAGTCGCTCGACTACGGCACTCTTGAGCAGACAAAGGGCATCAGCATTGGGTATCTGCCGCAAGAGGGCTTGAGCCTTTCCGGCCGCACCGTCTTTGAGGAGTGCCTCACCGTCTTCGACGAGCTTCGC
>CAZKJB010000219.1:0-7145 GCA_964552975.1 uncultured Occallatibacter sp.
GACCATTCCGCGCCAACTGCTCCATCTGCCGCTGCAGTTGCTCAGCTTCGCGCCGCAGCATCTCCTGTTGCCACCGTTCCTGGAAACTCTGCTGCGGGTCGTGCTGCTGATTGGCCAACTCCTCTTGCCGTTTCGCCAGGGCATCCAGCTTTGCGAGTGCGTCTGCTACATCCTTCTCGTGTTGCTCGGCCGGAGAAGCACTTTGCGCTGTCTCGTATTGGTTCTTTTCCGTGTCCAATTCAAGATCGAACAGGCTGGCCAGATCGCGCCCGGAATCGCCGCCGCCCCCGCCACCCCCTCCTCCGCGCTGGCCAAACGCCACCTCAATCTTGCGGAACGTTGCCTCGGCGCGCAGCAATGCCTGCAGAGCCTTCTGCTCAAGCGGAAGTGCATCCTTCCACTGCGTGGCCTTCAGCTTGTCTGCTGAAGGCGCCATCGCCGCGGCAGCGGCTTGCATATCCTTGTCGAAATCGGTGAACTCCTCGGTTGCCCCAGAGATGTCGCGGCTCTGCATCCGGACCGAAAGCGCATTTACCTGATCGCGCAGTTTCTGCTGTGCATCGGAGAGGAATTGGCCTTGTGCCGCCGCATCCTTCGGTGTCGCCGTCTTATCGTTCTGCTGTTTCCAGGTTGCGGCGATCAGTTCCTTTTCGCGCTTTGAGATTTCCGTCTGATTGTTGCTGCCGCCCCCGCCGCCCCCTCCGCCTCCGCTCTGCTGCGACTGCGAGAACTCGCGCTCGAATGGATCGACCTGAATGAACGAGATGTCGGTGCGCGCTTCGCTGTGGCCATCGTGTGCAGTGGCATACATACTGACCACGTCGCCAGGCATAAGCTTGAAATCCTCGAGCGGGAGAGTATAGGAGCCGTCTGCGTTCTTCGATCCCGAGGCCTTGAGAAGGCTTACGTCGCGGTCAGCACCGCCATTTACGGAGTAATGCAGATGAACGTCATTGAGCCCGAACTCGTCGGCCGCCTTTACGCCAACGGTGACCTCTTCAATCGGGCTGGCGCGATAGTCTCCGGCGGGCCTGGCTATGGCCACCTGTGGCGGCATGGCTTTGTCGGTGGCGATAAAGTAATCCTCCGATAAGCGCACGGGCTGCCCTTCGTCGGTAGCAGCCACGTGATATGCGCCGTCCTTATCCATGTGGATAGTGGCTTGATACTTGTTTCCCGCGCCGCCGGTCAGATGAAGTACCGGTCCGCCATCGAGCGCGAGCTGGCCCTCTTTCAAAGGACGATCCATCTCAACTTCGATCGCCGCATCCGTTCCCTCGATCGCGCGCAGGTCCCCCGAATGTTCGTTTGTGAGCGGCTTCATCCCCGTCCACTGCGGGTAACGATATGTAACGCGAATGTCCTTCACTGACGGCAAGTCGACAACGCGCACTTTGTAATGAGGTGAAATCAACGGCCCGGCCGCAACATAGTACTCAACGTTTTCTGGCAGACCGGCAAGCACAAATTGAAATGAAGCTCCACCGGCCGCGTCCGGAGCGCCCTGCATGGCTACAGGTTCCCATCCGGCTGCGCTTTGGTAATGCGCGAAGAGTTGCGCTTTTTCAGGTTTCATTCCCGCCACACGCGCCGTGATCAGTTGATCGCTGTTTCGCCGCACGGTGATGTCGCCGGGGGTCACCGCGATGGAATAAAGCGGTTGGGCATTTTTCTTTGGTCCTGTCCAAATCAGGGATGCACCGTAACCTATGAATCCCGGCCCGGCTGCGATGAGCCAGAAGAGAACAATGAGACAACCAAAGCCCGCGCCGCCGAAAGCGTACAAGCGGCGCTCAGGAACCAGCGACGAAGGCTCTGCATCCTCGGTTCGGGCCAGGGTATCGGCAGCAAGCAACTCAAGAAATGGATCGCCGTCCTTGCTGGCCCGCTCCTCAAAGGTCGTGAGCCGATCTTCCAAGGCGGGAGTTGCAGCCTCAGCACTGCGCACGGCCTGCCGACGCGTCAGGCGCGCCACAGGCAAAGCGATTCCGAGAATCGCTGCTGCCGACAGAGCTACGATAAGCGCAATCCGAGCTGGAGCGAGAGCGTGCGATGGGAAGGCGAAGTGATTAAGCAGAAGAACCAGCGCGAGCGTGACGACCAGCGCAGTTCCCATAAAAATGGCCGCACCGCGCAACCATGCCCCGAGCCGCAGCCGTTGCCGCAGCCGCGCGATGTAAGCGTCGAGCAGGCGTGAGTTGGTCATGGGTCCTCCCGCAACGTGCTCATGTACCTGCTTGCAAGCCCAGTTTCCGCCATGGCGGCCAACAATGCAAGCAGCATTACGTACCACCACAGGCTTAAGGGCTGGGATTGCGGCTCGCTTGGCGACGCGGGAGCCCTCTCGGGCGCACTGCTGGAGCTGCCACTCCATAGATCGAGCAAGTCCTGAGACATCGGTGCCAGGTCGGACTCGCGCCTGTCTGGGTTGACGCCGATCACGGCATCGCGGCCGTTCGCGAAGCGGATTTGATAGAAGCCTGCTCGTTGTAGCCGGAATGATTGAATGGTTCGCGCTTCGCCCAAGGAAAGGGGCCTTCGCCCATCGGGATCGATGACTTCGACGTTCCCTGAGACGCCCACGGGCGCGGCAGCGGCGCGCAGTTGCACAAACGCATCAACCAGGCGCGATCCGCTTAACTGTTCACTGCCCGAGAGGTAGTGCGCCATGCGATCGACAAACGCGACAAAAATTGGATGAAGCGGCAGGTCATTAGTCAGGTTGTCGAAACCTGAAGTGAACAGAAGAATTCGTCCTTCGCCCATCTGCTTTTCCAGCAGCAGGGGAGTGCCGTCTGTGAGCCGCGCTGCTACGCGTGCCTGCGCAGGGTCGACGGGAACGGCATAAAGGACCTTTACTGTTGCCCAGCCGCCATTGTCACGGCCCGGCTCTGCCTGCTCCGTGGCGGGGTAGCTAAAGTCGACTTGGCCGACGGATGCCGCCCCGCCGCTGCGCGCATAATCACGCGGGTCTCGCGCGTCGGAACCCCACAGTGGAACGCGCTCATGGTGCGCCGCTGAAGTGCCGAGTGCTATGAATACGCTTCCACCCTTGGCCACGTACGCCGCGAGCGCATGCTCGAAGATCGATGGCAAAACCACCGCGTCAGACAGAACCACGAATGCAAATCTTGATGGGTCGAGGTCGGTTGCCTGTTCTGCGGCCACTGACTGCAGCGCGAAAGAAGCGTGCGCCGCTGCGTCGAGTGCTGCGCCGAAGTAGATTGCGGAGCGCGTGTCACCTGTGGCATGAACAAACAGCACCCGCTCGGGATCGGAGCGCCTCACTGCAAAGAGACTTGAGTCGTCGGACGAAAACGCATCGCCGCCCTCGATTCGGACCTCGCAACGGCTAAATCCGTAGCCAACGTCGAGAGGCGAGAACTCGACCGTCGTGCGTCCATTTGCAGGAACGTCAACCTTTTTCGACGCTATGACCTTTCCGTTGATCACCAGCGAGATCGTTTTCGATGCTGCCGGTGTGTTGAATCCGGCGATGACCGCCGTAACGCGTGACCGCTTGGGATCTTTCGGGTCGGACAGCTCAGCAGGCGCATTGACGCTCTCTACTGTCCAGTTCGGCGGCGAATCGCCTTGCGCAACTTGGTGTAGGAGAAGTTTGATATTAGACGGCATGACCATGTCAGCAAAGTTGGCCGGCATCGCGGAGTGCTGCATATCGCTAAAGAGGTGCATGTCGGCAGGGGAATGCGACGATTCGCTCATGGTGCGCAGTTCGCGCCCGAGTTCGCCAAAGCTGGCATGGCCATCTCCTGGCTCGATGCCTTCAAGAGCAGCGCGCAATTGAGCTTCGTCCGTAATCGGCTGCGTGAGGACTTCGAGCTGGCCGCCAAGAGCCATAATCTGCGCTTTTTGTGTATGCGGCTTCTTCGTGAGGAGCTCGAGCGCCTGCTGCTTGGCATCTCGAAAGCGAGCCCCGGCGCGCATGCTGAAGGAATTGTCCAGAACAATGAGAAGGAGCCGGCCGTTAGCGTCCGCTGACACGCGGCGCACAAAGGGATTGGCAAACGCGAGAACAATGACCAACACCAGCGAGAAACGCAGAGCAAACAAGAGCAAGTATCTCAACCGGCGGTGACGGGTTGAACTCTGGATTCCGCGCTCGAAAAACATCAGTGAGCTCACTGGCCGAGGGGTAGTAACATGGCGCCGCAACAGGTGCACGAAGATCGGTACGCCCAAAGCCGCCAGACCGCCCAAGAACCATGGAGCCAGAAATCCCATCAATTACCTGCCTGCCGCAGCGTCAGGTATTCGCGCAACGCCGTGTCGAGTGGTTGATTTGTCACGAGCAGTTGGTAATCCATTCCAGCGCCGAGGGCACGCGAACGGAGCTCCTCGATGTGCGCATCGACCTTTACGCGATACGTGGTCTTTGTGTATTCGGGGACAACTTCGATTCGTTGATCCGTTTCCAGATCGACAAGGACCATCGATCCCTTCATGGCGGGGCGGATCTCTTGCGGATCGAGGATATGAAACAACACCACTTCATTCCCATGAAAGCGCAGCGGCGCAACGGTGTCGATGATGGTCTCCGGGTTCTCGTAGAAATCCGAAATGAGAATCGCGATGCCGCGCCGGTGAAGAAAGTTTTGAAAGTGCTGCATCGGCTTGGCAAAATCGGTGCGCGCGCGAGCTTCGGCGTGCTCCAACCCGGCAAAGAGACGCGCGAGCTGTCCCGGCCGCGTCGAGGGCCGGATGTATTCACGCACCTCGTCGTCAAAGACGATCAGCCCGGCCGCATCGCGCTGATTGCGGATGGCCAAATAGAAAAGCGATGCCGCAATATAGCGGGCATAATCCATCTTGGTTGGCGGGCCCGAGGTGTACTGCATGGAATTGCTGGCGTCTAGCAACACTGTCAGTTGGCTATTGGTCTCGCCGCGATAGCGCTTGAGATAGCATCGCTCGGTGCGCGCGAACAGGTTCCAATCCACGTGGCGCAGATCATCTCCCGGAGAGTAAGCGCGGTACTCTGCGAATTCCTGACTGAAGCCGAAGTCGGGCGAGCGATGGAGGCCCGCGACAAAGCCGTCCACGACAGTCTTCGCCAGCAGGTCCAGCGAGGAGATACCCGCGAGCACTTCGGGATCGAGAAACCTCTGCATCAGTTCTCCTTCGGCCGCTCGACCTGTTCGATGAGCCGGCTCAGGATCTCGTCCGTATCAATGCGGTCGGATTCCGCATGAAAGTTGAGCAGGATACGATGGCGCAACACCGGAGTCACGATTGAAGTGATGTCGTCGTAAGTCACGTGGTAGCGCTTGTGTGAGAGGGCGCGGGCCTTTGCAGCAAGCACGATGAATTGCGCTGCACGCACGCTGGCACCGTAGTTCACATATTTCTTCACGAAATCGGGAGCGCTTCCACTCTTGGGGCGCGTGGCGCGAACAAAGTTGACCACGTGGCGCGCAAGGGTTTCCGCAATTGGCACCATGCGCACGAGTTGTTGGAAGTCGAGCAGGTCCTCTGCCGTAGTCATCGCCTCGACGTTGGTGACGCGGGTTGCGGTGGTTCTGTCAATCACCTTTAATTCATCTTCGGCATTCAGGTCGCCAAGGATCGAGTTGAACAGGAAGCGGTCCAACTGCGCTTCAGGAAGCGGATAGGTGCCCTCGAGCTCGATGGGGTTTTGCGTAGCCAGAACAAAAAACGGCGCCGGCAGCTTGTAGATGTGCCCGCGTACCGTGCACGAGTGTTCTTGCATCGCTTCAAGCAGAGCGGATTGAGTCTTAGGTGGAGTGCGATTGATTTCATCAGCGAGCAGGATGTTGCCAAAGATCGGCCCCTCGACGAAAGTCCATTTGCGATGACCGGTCGTGACGTCCTCTTCAATGATGTCGGTTCCGGTGATGTCAGACGGCATAAGGTCGGGCGTAAACTGAATGCGGCGGAACTGAAGGCCGAGCGCGTCGGCGATCGTTCGCACCATCAGGGTCTTGGCCGTACCCGGCATGCCAGTTAGTAGGCAGTGGCCACCCACAAAGATGGCAATCAAGATTTGATCCAGGACGTCTTCCTGGCCTACGATCACTTCGCGCACCTGCTTAAGGATTCCCTCGCGCACTGCGTGAAAGTGGTCGATGCGCTCCTGGAGTTGCGCCGCGTCTTCATTCAATCCGGCAAAAGAAACCA
Source organism: uncultured Occallatibacter sp. (assembly GCA_964552975.1). GTDB lineage: Bacteria > Acidobacteriota > Terriglobia > Terriglobales > Acidobacteriaceae > Telmatobacter. The sequence goes on from CAZKJB010000219.1 coordinate 6,160, forward strand.
TCGCGATTGTCCTCTTCAGTTCGATTTTGAGGGCGTTTCCTGCAACTCCAACAACAATTTTTGTGCGGGCCGGTAGCCTGGGGCTGCCTCGAGTGCCGCCAGCACGCTGTCTTCCGCTTTATCTTTCTGTCCGGCCGCAAAATACGCTTGCGCTAGATTGAATTCCGCGTCGGCTTTGTCTATTGGCTTGGATGCAACCACGGCGTTGTACTCGCGGATCGCGCCATCAAACTGCTTTTGCGCGTACAGCAAATCACCTAGACGGCGGTGGAGGTCTTCGTCTTTTACCGGGTAGACGTAATTGAGACGTTCCAGCGTGCCGATGGCCGCAGTTTTCAAGCCGGCCGAATCTTCGAGCGTCGCCAACCGCTTGAGCAGCTCAGGTGATTGGCCGCCTTGATGTTCGTATGCGATAAGAACCCCGGTCTCATCTTCTGCGTCGTTGCGAGCGCGATATGCGTCGGCAAGTAACTCACATACATTGGCGTCGTCCACGTACTCGGGATAGAGGGCAAGAACCGCCGGGCCCAGCTGCAGAACAATGTCGTATTGTTTTTGCTCAGCCGCAGTGGCAAGGGCCTTCAACTTTGCGCGCCATTCGTCGAAATGCGCAGCTTCCGCGGCATATTTCCCATTGATCCATGCCAGGTACTGCTGATCGAATTGTTCCGGTGTGCCCCCGAGATTTTCTGTGATAGCCTGCGATGTCGTACGCAGTTGCGCGAATGAGTGGACCATGTCGAGCAGTTTGCCCTCGCCCCACTTTTCGGCAATGAAGTCGCAGATCGTGCCCGCCTGGAAGTAGGAGACGATCACCTGCGAGGGATATTCTTCAAAAACAAATCCGCGATCGAGTGTGACTACGGGTAGCAGCTTCTTATCTCGAATCGCAACGAGCACTTCAGGAGTCACTCGGTTTCGCCACTCGGCGGAGCGCATGCCCTCCTCGTGCACGGCCAGGCCTTCAGTGAACCAGCGCGGTACGC
>CAZKJB010000220.1:0-7110 GCA_964552975.1 uncultured Occallatibacter sp.
CGGGAAGAAATTCTGTCGCCTGGCGGTTACCGAGCGTGATGGTTCCTGTCTTGTCGAGCAGCAGCGTGTTTACGTCGCCGGCCGCTTCTACCGCGCGGCCACTCATGGCCAGCACGTTGTACTGAACCAACCGATCCATACCCGCGATACCGATGGCGGAAAGCAACCCGCCGATCGTTGTGGGGATCAGGCAGACCAGAAGCGAGACCAGCACAAAGACTGTTTGCGGAGCACTCGAGTACATCGCAAAAGGCTGCAACGTGACCACTGCCAGCAGGAAGATGATAGTGAGGCCCGAGAGCAGGATGCTGAGGGCAATCTCGTTCGGTGTCTTCTGCCGTGTCGCACCCTCAACCAGCGCAATCATGCGATCAAGAAAGGTTTCGCCGGGGTTTGACGTGATCCTCACCTTGATCCAATCTGACAGAACCTTGGTGCCACCGGTGACTGCCGAACGGTCGCCTCCGGCTTCGCGAATCACGGGAGCCGATTCGCCAGTGATTGCCGACTCGTCAACCGATGCCACTCCTTCGATCACTTCTCCGTCGCCTGCGATGTAGGTCCCCGCTTCGACATAAATCACGTCTCCGGCGCGTAGCAAACCACTGACTACTTCCTCAAAGCTGCCGTCAGCTTTGTAGCGCTTGGCAATCGTTTCGCCCTTTGCCTTGCGCAGAGTATCGGCCTGGGCCTTTCCGCGTCCCTCAGCCATGGCCTCAGCAAAGTTGGCGAAAAGCACAGTGAACCACAACCAGAGCGTGATCTGAAGATTGAAGCCCAAAGCAGGCAGAAACGAAGCAATCGACGACGGAGCGGCTCCGTTTGCAGCATGAGCAATAAGGTAGTGCCGCACCGCATCGTTGATAAGCAGCGCAGTGGTAAGCACGCTACCCACTTCCACGACAAACATCACGGGATTCTTCACCATCCCACGCGGATCGAGCTTGCGAAAGCTATCCACCAGCGCCTGGGCGACTATCTGCGAGTTCCAGAGACCTTTTTTCTCAACCATGACAGTTCGTTTTGCCTCGTCCTGATGCGGATTCTTTTTGGGTTAGAACAGCTTTCCTGATTGCAGCAGCAAGTGTTCCAGAATTGGTCCCAAACTTAATGCCGGAAAAAATGTGAGCGCGCCGACGATTAACACCACGCCAACCAGCAGCACTGTAAACAACGACGTATTCACCGGGAAGGTACCTGGCGACGGCGGAACGCTTTTCTTCTGCGCCAGATTGCCAGCCAACGCCAGCACGGGAATCATCATGAGAAAACGCCCGATGAGCATGTCCCAACCCATCGCGATGTTGTACCACCAGTTCGAGCCCAAGCCTGCGAACGCGGACCCGTTGTTTCCCGCGCCGGAGGTGAAGGAGTAGAGAATCTCACTGAAACCATGGGGGCCCGGGTTAGAGATTGAAGTCAGTCCCACCGGCAACAGCACAAAGATGGCCGCGAAAGTAAGGACGATGAACGTGAAGATCAGGGCATAAAGCATGGCCATCTTCACGTCGTAGGATTCGATCTTCTTGCCCAGATATTCGGGGGTGCGGCCGACCATGAGCCCGGCGATAAAGACCGCGAGCACGACAAAAATCAACATTCCGTACAGTCCGGAACCAACGCCGCCGAACACCACTTCACCGAGCATGATGTTGGCAAGCGGCACCATACCGCCCAGTGGCGTAAAGCTGTCGTGCATCCCGTTAACCGCGCCGCAGCTCGCGTCGGTAGTGATGGTGGCAAAAAGTGCGCTCTCAGCAATGCCGTTGCGGACTTCTTTGCCCTCCATGTTGCCGCCAGGAGCAGTCGCCGAACGGGTTTGCGCGGCACCATGGATGGCGTTATATGGATGCGCTTCGGCCCAGTAGCAAACAGTGAAACCCGCTGCGAAGAGCACAAACATTGCAGCCAGCACGGCCCAGCCATGGCCCGGCGAGCCAGTCATGCGGCCCAGTGTGTAGGTCAGGCCCGCGGGAATGATGAAGATCGAAAGGATCTGCAAGAAATTCGAGAGTGGCGTCGGATTCTCAAAAGGATGAGCGCTGTTGGCGTTGTAGAATCCGCCACCGTTGGTGCCCAGCATTTTGATCGCCTCCTGCGAGGCCACCGGTCCCTGGCCGATGGTCTGTGTTTGCGACGGCTGCTCAAGTGGCTGAGCGACAGTGTATGCGTTCAGGTTTTGCGGCACTCCCTGCCAGACCAGCAGAAGCGCATAGATGATGCAGGCCGGCGCGAGTATGTAAAGCAGCGTCCGGGTCATATCCACCCAGAAGTTGCCGATGGTGGGGCACGTCGTGCGCTTGATGCCGCGAATAAGAGCCACAGCAACCACAATGCCGACCGCAGCCGACCAAAAGTTGTGGGTCGCCAGTCCGACCATCTCGGTGAAATAGCTCATGGTCGACTCTGGCGTGTAGAACTGCCAGTTCGTGTTGGTCGTAAAGCTGGCCGCGGTGTTCCAGGCCAGGTCTGTTCCAACGTTGGCCACATGAAATGGATTGAGAGGCAATTGCGCCTGCACGCGCTCGATAACGTAGGTGAGCACAAGCGTCACCGCCGAAAAGCCAAGCATGGCAAAAGCGTATTCGCGCCAGTTCATCTCTTCTTCTGTGTTCACGCCACAGAGCTTGTAAATAAGCCGCTCAAATGGACGCAGCACGGGATTAAGCCACGTGCTCTCGCCTTCCAGCACGCGCGCCATGTAGGCGCCCACCGGACGAACCGTCGCGAGCAGGACGACAGAGTAGATGGCGAATTGCAGCCAGCCATTCACAGACATTTCAGAATTTCTCCGGGAAAATCAACGTTGCGGTCAGATAGACCAACAAGAGAAAGGAGAGAACGAGAGCGGTCGCTGTGACCCAATCCATGTGCATCGCACTACCTCAGCTTCTGGCAGGCCTTGACGTAGAGAAACGCCAGGCCGAAGAAAACCACTGTGAACAACAACATCACCGCATCCTGCATTCAAGATCTCCCAGCCGCAGCACAATCGGCTCCGATCTACGACGGATCGAGGCCAATTCCATTCAGGGCCCAATCGATTCCTTGGCAACAATCAACGGAAGTTTGCCAAGAAGCTCTGGCAAGGCGATGTCAATGGGAACCAAACTGCCTCACCGAGAACAATTCTGGCTCGCAACAAGTTTGAGTATCGAAAAGATTTCCTAAATAAACCGTAAGGATTGGTTTCCGGGGCAGGAAAAGTCCGCGGAATCAACGGAGGACTGGCGCAATCCGGCTCGCATTGCGATACAAAGCCACGTCAGGATTCGTTGCCGACCCATCCCTCGGGGATGAATCGGTAGCCAACCCAGGGTTCCGTTTGGATATATTGGCGGCCGGTTTCGGTTTCCAGCTTCTTGCGCAGCTGCCCGACGAAGACACGCAGGTACTCCGGCTGATGCGCTGACTGCGCTCCCCAGACGGCAGTGAGCAGCGCGCGATGAGTCATCACCTTGCCGGAGTTGCGGGCAAGGTGCAGCAGCAGGTCGAATTCCTTGGGCGTCAGGTGGATGGGTTTGCCCTGGACGGTAATGCTGTGCGCCTGCGCATCCACAACAAAGTCACCCGCCTCAAGGGCCGACGAGGCGCGATCCGGAGCGCGGCGCAGGTGAGCCCGCACGCGAGCAAGCAATTCCTGAATGCCAAAGGGCTTGGTCACATAGTCGTCGGCGCCCGCGTCAAGAGCTTCAACCTTTGAACGCTCGTGCTCACGCACCGAGAGCACCAGCACCGGCGTCGTGCCCCGAGAGCGGATGATCCGGCAGACGTCGACCCCGCTCATGCCGGGCATCATCAAATCGGTTATTACGAGATTCGGCGGCCAGTCGCGAAAGATCCGTAATCCCTCTTCAGGATCGTTGGCTGTGCGCACATCATAGCCCTGCGCAGATAGAGCGGCTCGCAGCACTCGCGTAATCTGCGATTCGTCGTCGATCACCAGAATTCTTCCGGACATGTCGTTCTTCTCTAGGGCCTGCTAACACTACTGGGATGGACGGCGTTGCGAGCGAAAATCGAGGTCAGACGAGGCCGAGCCCGAAGGCTTTGGTGGCTCCAAGGTCGAGGGCGCGAACAAAGTATGGCCCGAGTTCCACCCCAGTGACAAAATTCTGTCGCTGGGGACCCCGGGGGTTCGCCGCAACCCTTCGGGACGGGGCGAGTTTTCCCGATTTCGTTGTCGCTCGTCGCTAGCAGACACCCGATATTCACCCCACGGACAGGCGCAGTCCGTGGGGGCCCCGAAGTATGCGTCTCTCCTCGCTCCGAGAACTCGAAAAAACTGGCTCCTGTCGCCGCCATTCTAGTAGTGTTAGCAGGCCCTAGCATGAGATTACATCAAACGCTAAGGCAGTATGATTCCATTGGGTAGAAAGATGAACCTGCGCGCAATTCTCGGGCAGGCCCTTCGCTGGCTGGCGGCAACCGCGGTGGCCGCGCTAACAACGTTCCTCCTGACCTGGCTGGGCGCCAATTCCACGATCGCCGGCATGGTGTACCTGGTCCTCGTGGTGTGGTGGGCTACTCAGGCCGGTGCCGCACTCTCGATCTATATCGCGGTCGTCTGCGCGCTCTCTTTCGATTACTACTTTTTGCCTCCCGTGCATACATTTGTCATCGGCGGCGCATCCGCATGGGTGGCGATGATTTCATTCGGGCTCAGCTGCGTAGTCGTAAGCCGGCTCTCGGAACGAGCGCGGCAGCAGACCCGGCAGGCTGAGCAGCGGCAGGCTGACGTTGAGCGGCTCTACGCCTTGAGCCAGGAAATGATGCTCGTTGAGGACGCTGACCGGCTGATCCATGACATGCCGTTGCTGATCGACCGCATCTTCGGACTCAATGGAGTGGCTCTTTATGTCTGCGACCAGGACCGCTATTACCTCTCGACAAGCGAAATCCACGCCAGCGTGCAGGTGCACATGCTTGCGATCACCCAGGGGTCGGCTCCCGCCGAGTCGCCAATTGACGGCTATCATGTCGCATTGCTCACGCTTGGGATGAGGCCTGTCGGAGCGCTGGCGTGGCGCCCCGAGTCTCTTTCGCACGAAGTGGCTACAGCTGTCAGCGCACAAGTATCGATTGCGATCGCGCGTTGCATCGCCATTGAGGCATCGGCGCGCATGGAGGCTGCCCGCGAGGGAGAAAAGCTGCGCACTGCACTTATCGATTCCCTCACCCACGAATTGCGAACTCCGCTCACTTCAATCCGCGCCGCTGCAACCACATTGCTTGAGACCGAAGGGCTGGACGAAGCCGGACGTCTGGACATGGTGCGCATTATCGACGAAGAAGCAGCGCGGCTCGATCTGCTTGTCGGGGAGTCGGTAGAGATGGCCGAGATCGATGCCAACGTAGTCCAGGTGAAAATGTCGCACCAGCATCCTCGCGCGTTGCTCGATGAGGCCGTGGAAGAATCGCGAAAGATCTTACGCTCCCATAAGGTCAGCATCCTGGTGAATGCGAAAGACGGGGCCGATGGGGACCAACCTGCGTGGTTCGATCCGCATCTGCTGGGCAGGGTGCTGCGTCACCTGCTGGAAAATGTGGCCACGTACACACCGCCCGGCAGCCGCGTCACGCTGAGCTATGACCGCGACGACGAACGGTTGGAATTCTCGGTAGAGGACAATGGCCCCGGCATTGATGCTCTCGACTTGCCACTCATCTTCGAAAAGTTTTACCGTGGCAAGCGCGGAGCCGGCGCTCGCAAAGGGTCGGGAATGGGCCTTGCAATCAGCCGCGCAATCTTGCTTGCGCATGGCGGCGGCATTGAAGCTTCAAGCATTCCCGGCAATGGCGCTAAGTTTCGCTTTTGGGTTCCGCTCATCGAAAAGGAGCCGAGCAGACGATAGTCCGGCGTCGCCATGAGGAGCTAAGGTTGTATCAACATATAGAGGCGCGTGACGCTGGGAGCCAATTTTTACGAGGTCAAGAGCGAGGAGCGATGGATACCGGGTGTCTCCTAGAGACGAGCGACAAAGAGATCGGGAAAATTGGCCCCAGCCCGAAGGGTTGCGGCGAAAATCGGCTCATACTTCGTTGTCGTCCTAGCCTAGGAATCGCCTAAGCCTTCCTCCTCCGCCTCATCTCCACCCCACGGACCAAGTGCGGTCCGCGGGGACCCCGGTGTCGTCTGAGACGATTTTCGCTCGGCAACGCACGCACCCCTATATGTCGATACAACCTAGCCGTCAGTTCGGTTCCTGGCTCCAGTCGCAGGGAATCTCGCAGCGTTTTTCGGAACTCTCGGCTGCAAATTCAAGCAACCGCGCCACGCGCCAGCCGTCAACGCCAGTAACCGGCGCGGGTGCCTTGCCCAGCAGCGCATCGCGAATGCCGGCGTAGTAGTGCCGATAGTCTCCGGGGACGGCCGGAACAGGACGGCTGACCGAGCCGCCGTCGATGCCCACGTGCAGCACTCCCCACGAAGCGGATGGCTCCTGGCCCCAGGAGGGATCGTCGATGCGCAGCACCTTATTCAGTGCCGCCTCCTGCAAGTCGAGGCCCGATTTCAAATAACTACCCTTCGTTCCGCGCAGCCGGAAGCGCGGCGTCGCAGGCAACGAGAGACTATTGGCGCCAAGCGTGACAACGAATCCGGAATAGCGTATGCGGATCGTAAATGCGTCATCAACGCCGGGCCCATCTTTCTCCCGGATGACTTCTGCACTCACTGCCTCCGGTTTGCCAAAGAGCGTTAGCGCCTGATCGCCGAGGTGCGGGCCCAGATCAAGCAGCGTGCCTCCGCCCAGGTCCGCGTTTTCTTTCCATAGTCGCTCGGTCAGCGGAGCTGGCCGCCAGCGGTCGAATCGGGATTCGACGGCGACGAGCCGGCCCAGGAAACCTTCATCCAATAGTTTCTGAACCGTCAGGAAGTCGCTGTCCCAGCGTCTGTTAAAAAACGGCGCAAGAAGCTTTCCCTGCGTCTTGGCCAGGCGGATGAGTTCGACTGCCTCGGCTGAGGTCACCGTCATCGGCTTATCGACGACCACATTCTTGCCTGCGCTGAGGACCTCTTTGGCGAGCGCGAAGTGTGTGCCGTTCGGGCTGGCCACAACAATCAAGTCGAGAGAAGCATCGGCCAGCATTTCCTGGAGAGAGCGATAC
>CAZKJB010000221.1:0-7090 GCA_964552975.1 uncultured Occallatibacter sp.
TGCCCGAGCTCCAACGCTAATTGGTCTTGCGGTCCGTTCTTCATCAAGGCAATTGCCCGGCGCATCGCGTCCTCCGCCTTGGGATACATGGCGGCATTCGCATAGAGGTTGCCGAGGTACGCATAGATCTCGGTCAAATGACTGCGATCCGCGTGCGCCTTCTCGCTGCTTCGCGCCTCCGCCTCCTCAAGCGCAATTTGGCGCAGTAATTCCGCGCTGTACTGCTCGCCCTCTGGGCTTTGCTGCAAACCTGCGCTTTGCGTCTGGGCGGCGGCTGCATTCGATTGGCCGACAGCCATCGCCCCTGTGTACGCAAACATACCGGTGAATGCAAACAGGAGAAGTCCTTTTCGGAATCGCTTCATCTTTGCCTCCTTCAGGCTTGGCTATTTCGAGGGCCGGTGTTGTTCCTTTCTCCGAACCTGCTTTCGCGGAGCAAACTTTAACAGGGCGCAGCCCGGGTGATGCCGAATCAGCCATGGGCTTGCCGACAGGGACTTACCGCTTCTGGTTTGGACTGCACTGGGGATGGGAATCTGTGCTGACGATCAAAACGACGAAACACAGACTCCCTGGGTTAACGGCGACTACGCGCGTGCGCTTGCTGACCCTCGACCCTCATATTGATATCCGCGAAATTCTGCATTTTGCGATGCACCATTTCAGCGAGCACAAGAAAAATTTGTCCGGTTCCGCGAAGAGCGCATTGTCTACGATGCGGAAGAAGATCCGGTCATTGGGTCGCACTGACTACTCGATCGCTCGCCTGCGGCCGCAAAAGATTTGGCCCGGGCTTGCCCTTGCGATCAAACACCTGGAGAGATGGATTTGGCTCGGGTCCTACGAAGAGCGAAGCGCTCGGCATGTTTCTCGAATCCTGCAGAGAGAGGTACGCTTTGTCGCCCTGTGTTCCAAGCAGGATGCCAGTCGCCTCGACTCCGACCTGGCGCGGCGGGTACATTGCCACCAGGCCTGCATATCCTGTGGTGTCGTCGACGATGGCGCCGATGGCATCGCCTTTTGGCCGATCCAGCGAGAAAACCGCGCGGCTCACGTTCGTGCCGTTGGAGAGAAACCCCATTCCGCCGCGGTCGTTTCCGAGCTGGTCGTAAAGGGTCAATCCAAAACCGGTAGAGAGTTTCTGGTAGTTCCGCGGAACTTCGCCGTCAATCTGAGGAGTCATTTTCTCGCCAATGGAAAAGCGGTCGTGCCCTTGCTCGTCGAGAAAGACCATGGCGGTCGTGGTTGCATCATGGCGCAAGCGATCGGACACAACAGGAAACGGAGAGCCAAGCAGAATGCGCGCGCGCCCCTCGTCGTCCTCAATCACGAGGCCTCTAAGGTGAAGGACCGCTGCCGATTCAGCCGCGAGAACGCGGTTTGGCGTGTTCTTTGTCGACACTAACGTGAGGGCGATGGCAAGCGTGGCGCAGAGGACGGTGAGGGCCAGCAACCTTTTTTCCATGTTCTTTATGCGCCGTTCCATTGAAGCACTTTGGTTCGTTTCGTTTGCGAGAGTTCTGATTTTGAGCACACGATACCTCCAGCCTGCATTTGATTTTTCTTGCTGTGGTCTCTGAACCGTGGTCGACCGAGCCCGCCGCCGAACGGGCGGGTTTGCAATCGCGAAACTTAATTGATTGCTCGCAGAAGCCTTCGCGGCTCTCTTGCACGTAGAACGAAACAGCGAGCCCTGCGGTTAACGAGATCGAATGAACCTGCGATGAATTATCTTGCGAAGCTAGCGGTCGAGATCAATTGACCCGCCGGGCCTTTCCATTGTTCAAACTGTCGTTCACGATGGATTTGATTTTCTCGTTGTTCTCATGCGTTGTCTGTCCAATCTGCGAGCCCAACTGGCCCATCTGCGCGCCAAATTGACTTTCCTGCTCACTGAATTTGCTGCGCGCCTCGTTGAACTTGCTCATGTCGAAGTCAACATTTACTTTCACCTTGACTTCCGCTTCGATTACGCGCCGCTGGACCTCTCCGATCTTGCGCTGAATTTCGCCCAATTGTTCGCGAGAAATCGTCCCACCCTGCTTGGCCTGAAGAGCAGCAACGGCCGCGTTGAGTTCAGCCATCTCCTTAGAGATGTCGGGTGTGGGAATTTCTGAGGCTGTCTCGCGCGCCTTGCGTTCGGCGTCGCGTTCCTGTTGCTGCTGGTCGTGCATCTGATCGCGGAATGGCTCAACCGCATCGTGCATTTGCTTGCCAAGCGCGCGCATTTGATCGCTCTGGGCCTGGAGGGCCTTGTCCATGACTTCAACCTGGCTCACTGTCGCCGGATCGTCGACGATGTAGGTCTTGCCGTCGCGACGGAACAGGAGGAAATGGCCGCTCACCATCTTGCGTGCCTTCTGGACTTCTGCACCGCGATCTACGCCATCCCAATCGCCATGGAATTGCGTCTTGGTTCCGGGATCTCCGACGATGGCGTAGGCCTCCTCATCGAATCGAAATTCGCCCATTCGGCCGTCGAAGTGGGGCATCGGCGGAATTTGAACCTGGACGTGCATGGGAGGCATGGGCGGGACCTGGACATCGACATGGACGTGCGGAACAGGCGACGGTGCGGGAGCAGGTTCCTGGGAGGAATCAGCGGGCATCGGAGGCGCGGGTGCTTCTGGAGCCGCTTGGGGAGCCGACGCGGGAGCCGAAGGCGCTTGCGGCGTGGGATCCTGCTTCAACGGGCCGAGGCCGGATACGGCGACTTGAACGATGCGGGGATGGGGCTGAACCGTTGCGACCCGCGGTGGAGTCGGCAGATTCGCCGAGGCCTTTGCAGCCTGAGGTGCGGTGGTCTGGTCGGGTGTGGACGCCGCTTTCACACGGACCAGCGATGCAGCCGCAATGAGCACGGCCGGAATGATCAGGGACACAACTACGCGGCGACCGCCGGTAAAGGTCTGACGGAAGCTTGACTCGTTTAAGAGGCGTTCAATACGCTCGGAGAGATTTGTCGATCTAGCCATAGCGACTCCAGAGAGGGTTGGGCGCGGCAGAGCCGCGAATTCAAGCAAAAGCTCGGCATAGGCAGCGGGGCTGGCAGCAGCCAGAAGGCCAGCGTGGTCGCTAATGGCCTCGGCCAGTTCCGAGAGCTTGCGCTTGAGCCACCAGCCTAGCGGACTGAACCAAGTGATGGCGGCGTAGAGCCCGGCCAGCAGTTGCAGATAATAGTCTCGCTGGCGGATGTGTGCGTACTCGTGAGCCAGCACCACGCGGAGTTTCTCGTCATCCCAGGTTATGTAGTCGACGGGAAGCAGAATGCTGGAACCAATATTGACGGGCGAAGCAATCTGCCGGCTCGAACGAACATCGATGCTCGGCGGAATGCCGGGTGCGGTGAGCACATCGATTGGTTTGGCTGAGAGCCAAACCCGAATCGACGATATAAGCGCAAAAAACAACCTGAACAACAGCGCAGCGCCCACGCAAAGGTAGAGCAACCGGCCGAACGAGAAGACTCTCGGAAGCAAACTTGTTGCAGGAGGTTGGGCGACGGGCGGAGCAGAAGCCGGCACTGGAATGGGAGTTACTTCGACGGCAGGATCAGTGGCCGCGCTTTGCGGGGCAGGGAAATCATAATCAGAAATCGGAGGAAGATCGAAGCGATTCACAGCTCCGGAACGATCCGGGACTACGGAACGATTCAGGACCGCGAAATTCGACTGCACGCCTTGATCGGGCTGAGTCGCTGGGTCGGGCCGACGCAGCGGAGATGCGGGCAGCGAAGAGGATGGTCGAGCGACCGGCGCGGAGTGAACAATTGTTGCGAAAGATGCGGTGGGCAGCTTGACCGAGACCCAACACGGAAGCCATTCCCAGCGCATCAAGAGCGGCATGGCCATTGCCGCTACCAGCACCAGGCCCCATGCGGCTTTCTGCGCCGGCACATTCCTCACGCGCAGCAACCGCAGGATCCCGCCGAGAACGCAGGCTGCGAGCAATGCGCGCAAGACCGCTTCAAACAGGATTGGAAGGGCAGCAGGAATCATTGTTTTCCCTCCTTTTTGCCAGCTGGATCAGCTTTGCGCGCGGTTGCGACGCGCTCGGCGAGGCGTTGCAACTCATCGCGGCCAAGGATCTTTGAGTCCACCATGCCGACGAGTAGCGCCTCGACCGATCCCTCGCAGAACCAGTCGACGATGCGCTGGACGGCGCGGCTGGCCACGCGTTGGCGCGATTCCGAGGGGCAGTATAGAAACGTACGATTTTCGGTGGTGTGGGTGAGATAGCCCTTCTCCTCAAGCCGCCGCAGAACCGTGCGAATGGTGGAGTCTTTCAAGGGCCGCGCCAGTTCTTCCCTCACTTGTTCGGCTGTCGCACTGCCAATGCGCCAGACGATGAGAAGAACGCTGCGTTCGAGTTCGCCGAGGTCGGCCGGATCGTGATCGAGTTCAGTGTTACCCGTCATAGTGTTACTGACTGTAACACAACAAATCGGAAGGTTGTCAATAGGCCCGAAAGAAATATTTTTGGGGGACGGAGGCCCTTTGTGTAGAGAGTTTTTCGCTGCGATGCAGATGGCACCCGATCAGGCTGAATGATTTGAAGAGTGCAAGATCAGCTTCCGTTTGACGTTGCGGCGCCTGCGAGACCGGGATTGTCGGGAATGAAGAGCGCAAAAACAGTCCCGGATCCGTTCTGGCCATCCCCATTTACAGAGGTTGCGCTGCGGCTGCGGACCCGCACCGAACCGTGATGCTTGAGGATAATCTCGTGGCTGACCCAAAGGCCCAGTCCCGTGCCCGTTAGTTCCTTGGTGGTAAAAAAAGCCTCAAAGATATGTTCGCGAACTTCAGGATCCATGCCCACCCCGGTATCGGCGATGGCAAACCGGATGCCCGACTGTGCAGCATTTTTCCAGTCGCGAGAACGTTGCGCCCGCACAACGAGCCGCCCGCCGGTGCTGCTGGCATCAATCGAATTGCCGACCAGGTTCGCGAATACCTGGCGAATCTCGCCAGCGAAGCAAAACAGGCTCAAGTCGGAGTCGTAGTCCCGTTCGACGCGAAGGTCGAGCGCGTTGATCCGGCTCTGGTAGAGGCCGAGAACCGAGTCAAGGAGTTCTGCCAAAGTGGCGCGGGCGGGCTGTGTTGGCTGCCGGTAGAAGCGCAGCGTCTGCTGTGTGATTTCGGCGATCCGATGCACTTCGTGCTCCGCCATGGTCACGTACTGAATTGCTTCTTGAGGAAGTTCGCCGGTATTGCGCACCAGGAAAAGCAGGTTCGTAATGGCCTCGAGCGGGTTGTTGATCTCGTGCGCAATTGAGGCAGCGAGCCGGCCCGTAACGGCGAGTTTCTCGCTACGGCGCAGCGCTTCTTCATTACGTTTGCGATCGCTTGCATCGAGCGCGATAATTCCCGCCCATCGCACCTGATTGGGCGTGGTTCGCACCGGGTAGGCGCTGATTAACCAGGTCCAAGAACGGCGCCCGCCGGCTCTCTCGCCACTGAGCTCAAAATTGCGCACGGGCTCCTCGGATGAGAAGACGCGCTCAACTGCGGCTTGCATTTCTTTCGCCACTGCTCCGGGCAGAAGTTCCTGCAAGGGCCGGCCCAGGTGGCGGCTCACGGCAATGCTGGTGAGGTCGGCAAAGATTTGGTTGACCCGCACAAAGCGCAATTTACGGTCGACGAACGCGAGGCCAATTGGCGCATTGGCGAGCATCGAATCGAGAAGCGAAAGCGTGTCGTTCAATCCGGCGCGCTGTTCGGCAAGCGAAGCGACCATGCGGTTGAACGTTTCGATGACGTCGCCGATTTCGTTTTGAACGACGACGGGAAGCGGAAACTGGCTGCCATCTTCCTGCGAAGTCATCAACGACGAAGCACCATGGTGGAGCACCGCCAACGGCCGCGTAATCGCCCGTCCCATAAGCAGAACCAGCAGTGCCGACGCCACCACCCAAATGATGCCGAAAATAGCTGTGCTGCGGAGGATTGAGTCGACTACGTCATTCAGCCAACGCTTGTCGAACTCAACCCACGCGAAGCCTCGCAGCGTGTCCGCCGTGTAGATCGGGCTCGCGCACTCCCATTGATCGCCTGCGAGCGTCAGGCAATTTTGGGCATCACGTTTGATGAGAGGGATCTCGGATCGTTCGGCCGAAGCAAGCGCCGTCTCGTCGGCTTCTCCTTTGCTGATGAAGAGCATGTTTCCTTGAGGATCGGTCACCTTGGCCAGGGCGACAGTTGGCGCATCGCCCATCATCTTTACCGAGAGACCCACCCATCCGGGCCGCTCCTGCTCGAGCGCCTGACTGGACTGCAAGGCGAGGGATTGGGACTCGTACGCCAGCCGCAAGTGGGCTCGGCTGTCGGCCTCCTGCAACTCCTGGCGGACCAACAGGAGCGCAAACAGGCCAATGGAGAGGATCTCCAACAGGACCAGGCCGGCTAGCATCTGCCAGCGAATTGATCGGGGCCACCACCGCATCCGCAACGAACCACCCCCGGGAAAAATTGTACGTGAGCTAATCGTCTGTTGCGAACTTGAGGACGACGATGGATGCTTCTGGCCCGATTATCGAGAGCGGGCCGCGTGAGCGCGGTCTTCCGCGACGAGCCTGACAGCTGCGCTGCGCGAAACCTTGAAGCGGACCATCAAAGATTTGTCGCAGACTGTTGTCGATCGATGCCTATCTTCGTTCGGCAGCGGCAACAGCATTCCGTGGCGCGTCCTGATTGGGCGCGTTGTGCGGTTTCATCTTTGCAACGAGCGAGGAAGCAATCTGGCCGCCGTGAAAACGCCCGTTCTCAATGAAGATCTCACTGGTGCGCGAACCGGCGACAATCACGCCCGCCAGGTAAATGCCGGGCACGTTGCTTTCGAGGGTCCTGGGGTCGCAGACAGGCAGCCGATCGGGGCCCTCGAATCGCACGCCTAAACGCTCGAGAAAAGTGAAATCGGGATGATAGCCGGTCATGGCGAAGACAAAATCGTTGGCGACGATTTCACGGCCCGCAGGAGTGTCTACGACGATCGCGTCAGGCGTAATCTCCACGAGATTTGTTTGAAAGTAGGCCTTAATCTCGCCGTCTTTGATGCGGTTTTCGATGTCCGGCTTGATCCAGTACTTCACGTG
>CAZKJB010000222.1:0-7066 GCA_964552975.1 uncultured Occallatibacter sp.
TCGGCATGGACGCATCAAGCCAGCCCGTATGCCTGGTAACGCTCAAGGGCCAGGGTTTGAATGAGACGCAACTTAAAGACCTCGCGCAGTTCCAGGTGCGTAACCAGATTGCCAACGTACAAGGCGCATCGGTGCCACAACCCTACGGCGGCACGTACCGACAGATCCAGATCTACGTCGATCCGCTCAAACTTGAGGCGCGCAACATGAGCCTGAACGATGTGGTGAAGGCTGTCAACGAGTCAAACCTCATTCTGCCCGCGGGCGATGTGCGCATCGGATCGAAGGATTACAACATTTACGCCAACAGCCAGTTCCCGGATGCGAATTCGATGAACGAGATGCCGCTCAAGTCCGTCGGCAATTCGTCGGTGCTGGTGGCCGACATCGGCCACGCAGAGGACGCGGGCGCATTGCAGTACAACATCGTGCGCATTGACGGTCAGCGCTCAGTCTATGTACCTGTCTTCAAGCAGGGTGGCGACAGCAACACCATTACCATCGTCGACGGCATGAAGGCGGCCATCAAACACCTTGTCGATGTCCCTTCGCAACTCAAGACGGCTGTGGTCTTCGACCAATCGATCTTTGTGAAGTTGGCCATTTCCAATGTTTCGCGTGAAGCCTTTATCGGCCTGGTGCTCACCGCAATCATGATTCTCATCTTCCTGGGAAGCCCGCGCGCCACAGTAGCCGTACTGCTGGCGGTTCCGCTGTCCATGCTGGTCTGCCTGCTCATCTCCAACTTCATGGGCGGCTCGATCAACACCATGATTCTCGGTGGATTGGCTCTGGTCTTCTCGCGCCTCATCGATAACGGCGTCATCGTACTCGAGAATATCTTTCGCTTCATGGAAACGGGCATGCCTCCACATGAGGCCGCGGAGAAAGGCGGATCTGAGGTCGCGATGGCGGTGCTGGCCGCCACCTTCACCACCGCCATTGTCTTCTTCCCCGTCACATTCTTCTCCGGCATAAGCAAATACATTTTCACGCCTCTCGGGCTAGGCGTGGTGATCTCGATCTTTGCCTCGTACTTTTTTGCCATGACCGTGGTGCCGCTCTTCTGCGCGCACTTCATCCGGGTGGAGCACGAGCAGACTGACGACGAAGAGATTGTCGGACGCAAACCCTCGTTCTTCAGACGATTCGTGCATCGCTTTAACCATTTATTCCATAACTTTCTCAACTGGTATGAAGGCCTTGCGTTCCGGGTCTTGAAGCGCCCGGCATTCGCGGCCGGTTGCATCCTCGCCGGCCTGGCCATTATTCTCCTGGGCCTGTTCCCTTTTCTCGGCCGCGCCTATTTCCCGCGCACCGATCCCGGTCAGTTCATCATCAATGTGCGCATGCCCAGCGGCACGCGGCTTGAAGTGAGCAACGATTACATCGCCAAGGTCGAGAACGTAATTCGCAGCGTGGTCAGTCCGAAGGACCTTGGCATGATCGTCTCCAACATTGGCGTCTACCCCGATCTCTCGGCTATCTACACTTCGAACGCGTCGATGGACACAGCCTTTGTACAGACCAGTCTCAACGAAGATCACAGCATCGGCAGCTATGAATACATGCGTCGCGTGCAAGATGCAATCTCGAAGCAGTTGCCCGAGCTTACTGCCTATTACCAGGCAGGCGGACTTGTGGATGGTGTCATCAACCAGGGCCTTCCCGCCCCCATCGATATTCAAGTCGGCTCGAATGACATGAATGGCGCATACAACCTGGCGCAGCAGCTGGCCGGGAAGATCAAAGCCATGCCTGGCGTGGCGGGCGTCTACATTCCGCAGGATCTTAGCTATCCGGGCATTGCGCTGAACATCGATCGCGAAAAAGCCAGCCTGATCGGCCTGAGCGCGCGAGAGGTTGTGGATGACGTAATTACCGCGATGACCTCCGACGGACAGGTTGCGCCAACCTATTGGATTGATCCGAAAAGCGGTAACAACTACATGGTGACGGTGCAATACGCTGACCGCTGGCTGAATCACATGTCGATGGAGGACTTTGAAAACATCCCGTTGCACGGCATGCATCCGCAAGGCTACAGCCCGATCAATCCGGGAGAGGCGGCCTCTACCATGCCGCAGTCAATGCTCGCGGGCAGTCATAACGCGGGCTACACGCCACTCAGCTCCGTAGCCGACATGCAATTGATCAATACGCCCACCGAAGTGGACCACTACCAAATCCGGCGCGTGATTGATATTTACGTGGCGACGAATAGCGAGGCGCTGAATCGGGTCGGCAAGCACATCGATCAGCTCGTTGCAGGCACGAAGACCGAACACAACACGGTGCTGAACGTACGCGGCGCAGTCGTCAACATGAACCAGGCGTTCAAGGAGTTCGGTGGCGGATTGGCGATCGCAGTGCTAATGGTCTATCTCATCCTGATGGCCCAGTTCCGCTCTTTCGTCGATCCGTTCATCATTTTGATGGCAATTCCGCCGGGCCTGGCAGGCGTGCTGCTGATTCTCCTCGTTACCGGCAGCACGCTCAACATCATGTCGCTGATGGGCGTGATCATGATGACCGGCATCGTGGTCTCGAACAGCATTCTCATCGTCGAATTTGCGGGCATCCTGCATGGCCAGGGACAGACGCTGCTCGATGCGATAGTTCACTCATGCAAGATTCGCCTGCGGCCGATTCTCATGACCTCTCTGGCCACACTGCTGGGCATGATTCCCATGGCGCTCGGGCTTGAGGCCGGCAGCCAACAATATGCGCCGCTGGCCCGCGCCATCATCGGCGGACTCGCCGCTTCCGTCGCCGTCACCATCTTCCTGGTACCGGCGGTTTACCTGATCATTCACGGTCGCCGCGAAAGAAAATCTCTAGCAACACCGGAGGGAGAGGCATGAGTAATTACAGCAAATCGAAATCCTTCATACTCGCCTGCGTACCATTGCTCCTGCCATGTAGTAGCCCGGCTCAGCGACGTCAGCAGTCTTCGCTTCCCGATGCTCCGGCAGCGCGGCTCATCGCGCAGGCCGGGCAAGAGCCGCCTTTGCTTCCAACAAGCGCGCAGCAATCCGCACCTCAGCAACCGCAGCTGCAAATCACACCCACCGGCCCCACTCTCACCCTTGCCGATGCGGAAAAGATGGCTCTCCAGCATAACCCTAATATCAGCATTGCCCGCTTGCTCGAGCTTGCGCAGGCGCAGGTTACACGCGAGGCTCGCGCCGCCAATCTGCCTTCGGCATTCGCCGACCTCACGGCTGTCGATGCGCACGACAACAGCCGGATTACGGCGGGCGCACTGAACAACCCGATCGTCTACGACCGCGCCGCTGGCGGCCTCACCGTTAGCCAGCTCATCACAGACTTTGGACGCACGCACAACCTCATCCGCAACGCACAGTCCAATGCCCGGGCGCAGCTCGAACTCGAACGCGCCTCAGTAGAAGATATTACTTTGGCCGTGGATCAGGCCTTTTACCAGGCGCTGACCGCCCAGAAGATCCTGCTTGTAGCGCAGCAGACCGTCACCACCCGCCAGGCCACCGGCGATCAGATTGACGCCCTCACAAAGAACAACTTGCGCTCGACCCTCGACCTTAGTCTTGCGAATGTCCAGGTCTCCCAGGCGCAGTTGCTAGTGCTCGATGCGCAAAACGCCTCTCAGACAGCCATGGCAAACCTGAATGCCATCCTCGGCTCTGAAAGTTTCACCCAATACGACCTCGCCGACGAAACACCCGAGACCCCCGCCGCCCCTCCCGCCGATACTGAAGGTCTCGTGCAACTGGCCTTAAAGGCGCGGCCCGACCTCGCGGCAGTCAATGACCGTTTCACCGCTGCCAGGCAGTTCGCCTCGGCTGAGCATGACCTGCTGCGCCCGACAGTCTCCGCAATTGCGGCAGCGGGCGGCACGCCCGTTCGCGCCGACCAGATTCAGTCCTCGTGGTATGGCGCTGCGGGCGCCAACATCAGCATTCCTGTATTCAATGGGTTCGATTACATTGCTCGTGGTAAAGAAGCTGACTTCCGCGCGCAAGCCGCAGCCGAACAGGTCCGCAACCTGCGCGACAGCGTCGCACGCGACGTGCGTACGGCAGTGCTAAATGCTCAGGCCGAATTCCAGCGTATCGGCGTCTCTCAGCAGTTGCTCGATCAGGCCAACACCGCTCTGAACCTGGCGCAGGCGCGCTATAGGGTCGGCCTAAGCGGCATCGTAGACCTCACTCAGGCGCAACTCGCCCAGACCCAAGCCAAAATCACTGTAACCGACGCGCGCTACGCCTATCAAACCGCGCTGGCCGAAGTGAGGTTCGAGACTGGCCAGTAGGCCGCTGGAAACCGCCGTTTCTTGAATTGTTACTAAAAAAGCCCGACGCGCTCATTGATCAGCCTGTACAGAATTTTTACAAGTTCCGGTCGGATTGTCGTCTACTCGGCAGTAACCAAGCAGTATTTTCCGGGTGGCCGGTGATTCGCCCGAGATCTGGAAACTTGCCGCCCCATGCCTCGGAAGGGAGACATGAGATACCCGAACGACTGAGTATCACTTTTGGGTCATGCGGTCTGCTTAGCATCCTGGCCTCACTCCCCTGGGCTCACTGCACCGCGATGCGCAACACCTTTTCGCCGCTGAGTTGCTTGAATGCCGCTGCTGCATCCCGATGCCCAATCTCGGACTCATGCAAGAGTTCTGCAAACTCGGGTTCCTTGCGCAATGAATCGAGCCATGGATCCTTTACCATGGCCGGATAGCAATAGTAGCCGCCCTTCACAACGCGTCGAAATAGTTCCAGCGCGGGCCCAACCTCGTTCAAGTAAGCGAGATGCCGCGAAAGGTAGAAGAGTCCCTCCGGGTCCTGGAAATTGGAGGCCAAGATCCGGTTCACTGCGGCGATGCTCTCCTCACGATCGCCCTCGAGCAGCGCGCGGCCCGCGACGATGAAATCGCGAATGCGGGTTTTGTTCTTATTTTCCAGTTCCCGCAGCAGTGTGGGCGGGCATTCATCTCCTCGCCCCAGTTCCTTAAGGGCCAGAGCCACGAGGTATGGGAGGTCTTCCACTCTCAATGTGGCGAGGTGAGCGTAATCTGCCTGCACGAACCATGTGTGCGGAATACTAGTCTTTATCTTCGGGTCGAGTTCGACGGCACGTTTGTGAGCGGCTTCTGACGCATCAAGCAATCCGCAATAGCGGCATGCGGTCACCAGCCCCACCATCAGATCCGGATCCGGTGTTTGCGCGCGTTCGATGAGCCGCGTCATGGCGTCACGAGCGCGGCCCCGGTCCGCGTCCAGTTGCGCCAGCAGCTTGTGCGCCAGCGCCAGCTCAGGATTTAGCTCCAACGCCCGCTGCAGTGCTGCCTCCGCCCTTTCGAGACCGTCCGGTGTGCCGGCAGGAAGATATTTCGACATCACATGGTGAATGCGCCCCAGGCGTGCCCACGCCGGCGCAAAGGCAGGATCCTCTTCCACCGAGCGCAGATAGAGATCGCGCGCAATGGACCACTGCTTGGGGTCATAGCTGAGCTGGTTGCCGCGCAGATAGAACTCATAAGCCACGGCATTAGCAGGTACGTCGCGATGGAGTGCATGATGCTCACCGGCGGTGAGCGGCAAAGC
This sequence comes from uncultured Occallatibacter sp., assembly GCA_964552975.1. Taxonomy (GTDB): domain Bacteria; phylum Acidobacteriota; class Terriglobia; order Terriglobales; family Acidobacteriaceae; genus Telmatobacter. The sequence goes on from CAZKJB010000222.1 coordinate 5,586, forward strand.
GAGCGAAGCAACGATTCGTTCGGTGAGCTCGTCCTCCATGCGAAAAAGATTTCCCAGTGGCGTTTGCGCGGAATGTGACGCGAGCAGAGTTCCGGCGGCAGCGTCCGTCATTTGCGTTGTCACCCTCACCGCGTCACCAGCGCGAAGCAAAGTTCCGGTCACGATTACGTCCACGTCGGTTCCTGCCGTTACGGTTTTCAGGTCGGCATCGGCTCCGAATTTTGCCGCGGCCATGCTGGAGCGCACTACCAGTTTCTTTAGGGCAGAGAGGGACGCCGTCAGGGCGTCTGGCAGGCTGAAAGCGAGAAATTCGGTTTCCGAATCGGGCCTCAGCATGCGGAAGGGCAGGACAATGAGCCGCGTGAGCCGCTTTGGCTGTGCGGGCGCCCCGGACACAACCGGCATGAGAAGGCGGTAGCCACGTTTGGGCAGAGTTTCAATAAATCGGGGAGCGCCGGCAGTGTCTCCGAGCGCTTCGCGAATTTGCCGGATACAGAAGTTCAGCCCTTGTTCGAAATCCACGAAGGTGTCACCGCACCAGACCTGCTCGCGGATCTCTGTCCGGGTGACGACTTGGCCCCCCTTCCGTGCCAGTATCTCAAGCACTTTAAAGGGCTGAGGAGGCAGTTTTACCAGGTCTCCATTGTGGCGCAGCTCCCTGGGCTCGGAATGGAGCTCGAACGATCCGAAGCGGAGGATCACTGCGTCGCTCATCGAATACTCATACAAATCAAATGTCGCAAATATGGAGGGGGGGAACAAAAAGCACTATATCTCAATTCGTCAGTGGCCACAAAACGGCTAAAACCCCAACCCGGAGGCGAACATGACAATCAGAATTGGCGACACGGCGCCCGATTTTGCAGCAGAAACAACCCACGGACCCATCACCTTCCATGAGTGGCTCGGCAGCTCATGGGGCGTTCTGTTTTCGCATCCCAAGGACTTTACCCCGGTCTGCACCACTGAGCTGGGTTACATGGCCGGGCTCCAACCGGAGTTCGAAAAGCGCAACTGCAAGATCCTCGGACTCAGCGTCGACCCTATCGCGAGCCACGCCCGGTGGGCGATTGACATCGAGCAGACCCAGGGGCACAAGGTGATGTATCCCATGATCGGCGATCCCGAACTCAAAATCGCCAAACTCTACGACATGTTGCCCGCCGACGCCGGCGACAGCTCTGATGGCCGCACGGCTGCCAATAATTCCACCGTGCGCACCGTGTTCGTCGTCGGTCCGGACAAAAAAGTCAAGCTCACGCTCAGCTATCCCATGAGCACCGGCCGCAACTTCGACGAAGTGCTGCGCGTGCTCGATTCCATCCAGCTCACAGCCCAGCATCAGGTCTCTACCCCGGTGAATTGGAAGCAGGGCGACGATCTCATCATCAGCGGCAGCGTTTCTGACGATGAAGCGCGCAAGAAGTACCCCGGCGGCTGGAACGCGCCTCGTCCTTACCTGCGCTTCATTCCCCAGGCAA
>CAZKJB010000223.1:0-7059 GCA_964552975.1 uncultured Occallatibacter sp.
GCATCGGGCCCCACGGCCTCGATCTCTTTGAAATCTCCAACGTCAACATCGGCCTTCTCATCATTCTCGGAATCACGTCGATGGGCGTGTACGGCATTGCACTCGCCGGTTGGTCGTCGAACAACAAATATTCCTTGCTCGGCTCGCTCCGCTCCTCGGCGCAGCTCATCAGCTACGAACTGGCCCTCGGCCTCTCGCTTGTGGGTGTCGTGCTTCGCGCCGGCTCGCTCAACCTGCGCGTCATTGTTGAACAGCAAGCCACCCTCGGCATCGCCACCTGGAACGTTTTTGGAGGCCTGCAGTTTGTCGCCTTCTTCATCTATTTGATGGCCGCCTTTGCTGAAACCAACCGCGCGCCTTTCGATTTGCCCGAAGCCGAAAGCGAACTCACCGGCGGCTATCACACCGAATACAGCTCAATGAAGTTCGCCATGTTTTTTATGGCCGAATACGGCAACATGATCAACGTCGGCTGTGTCGCCACGCTCATGTTCCTCGGCGGCTGGACCAGCCCATTCGGCGACCTCATTCCGCCGCCGCAGAACGTCGTGATTCATGCGCTTGGCCCGATCTTCTGGTTTGTCGTAAAGGTCTTCGCGTTTCTTTGTCTGTACGTCTGGGTGCGGGGAACGTTGCCCCGCTTCCGCTATGACCAATTGATGACCTTCGGATGGTGCTATTTGCTGCCGCTGGCCATCCTCAACATCGTAGGAACAAGCCTTTGGCTTGCTTATCGCTGACAAGCGGGTGCCCCATGTCCCGGGGTCCCCACTGACGGTTTCTGGTCTGTGGGGTGTATGTCCCTCGCCTTTGGGAAGTGGGAAACGAACTTCGCTGACGTGGTGCAATTAATTGGATCGCATCGCGCTCATTTACAATCGTGATGGATTTTCTGAAATTTTGCGGCCTCTGCTTTGCTTCAGTTCACCCGTAACGGCCGGCTGCTTCAACCCGGCCATAACGCGAACGCCAGGGAACGATGCACCTGATCCTGTTTTTCCTCTTTGCCGGAATCTGTCTCGCCGGAGCTGTGAATCTCCTGCTGCAGACGCATCCCATTAACAGCGCCCTCTCGCTGATTGTGGTCATGACTTCGCTTGCCGTGCTCTACCTCCTGCTCGGCGCGGAGTTTCTCGCCGCCGCGCAGATCATCGTTTATGCCGGCGCGGTCATGGTCCTCTTTACCTTTGTGGTGATGCTGCTCAATGCCGGACGCGAAGAGCGCACCTTGGGCAGCCGCGCGGCAGCCACCGTCGGATTCCCCGCTGTTGTCGCCATCCTCGCTGTTCTTGCCACGCTCATTCTCCGCGCCCAGGGCCTCGGCGTCGCGCATCTCGGCCAGGGACTCACCAGCACGCAGGACAGTTCGAACCTCGTCGTTCTCAGCCAGGTCCTTTTCCACGAACTGCTCTTGCCATTTGAAGTCACTTCGGTGCTCATCCTCATTGCCATCCTCGGCGCGGTCGCACTGGCGCGCGCCGGCGATGGAGAAGGGACGGCGACCAAGTGAGCTCGTTCAATCAGGACGTTCCTCTATCGTGGTATCTGCTCTTGAGCGCCTTGCTCTTTTCGCTCGGCGTCGTCGGCTTTCTCATTAAGCGCAACCTCATCACCGTCTTCATGTCGATTGAGCTCATGCTCAACGCGGTCAATCTGTCGTTTGTCGCCTTCTCGCACATGTGGCACACGGTCAAGGGCCAGATCTTCGTCTTCTTTGTCATGGTGGTTGCCGCCGCCGAAGCCGCCGTAGGCCTTGCCATCATCATCGCCGTCTTTCGCGCGCGCGCCACACTGTCTGTCGATCGCATCGACCTGATGAAACTATGAACGCCGCACTCTATCTCTGGCTCGTCCCGCTCATGCCCTTCGTGGGATTTCTGTTGAACGGAATCCTTGGCTCCCGGCTGCCCAGATGGCTCGTAACCGCCATCGGCATTCTTGCTCCGCTTGCATCCTTTGTTGTGGTTCTGAACGCCCTCGCATCGACAATGCTGGTCGCGGCCCAGACATGCCCGACTTGCGGTCCCGCTGTACACTCTGTCGACTTTCCATACGTGGAAACGTTCTCTCATCCCTGGATCAGCCTCGGCGCACTTCACGTCGACTTCAGCTTTGTCCTCGATCAGCTTTCGCTGGTTATGCTTCTTGTCATTACCGGCGTCGGTTTGCTCATTCACATTTATTCCGTCGGCTACATGGCGCATGAAGAGGGATATGCGCGCTATTTCAGCTTCCTCAATCTTTTCCTCTTTTTCATGACCATCCTGGTCCTGGCAGGCAACATTCTGCTGATGTTTGTCGGATGGGAGGGCGTCGGCCTCGCCTCCTATCTCCTCATTGGGTTCTATTTCAATAAAAACTCCGCGGCCGCTGCCGGCAAAAAAGCATTCATCGTCAACCGCATTGGCGACTTTGGATTTTTGATCGGCATCTTCCTGTTGCTTGCCAACTTCGGCACGCTCACCTTTACAGAGATCGCCGCAAAGCTCACCGCAACCAACCCCGTCAATCTTGAATTCCTCAACGGCGTGTTATCCATGAACCGCGGGACGAGTTCCCTGCCGAGCGCCGCAGCCCTCACTGCCATCTGTCTCTGCCTGCTGCTTGGCGCGGCCGGCAAGAGCGCGCAACTCCCGCTCTACATCTGGCTTCCTGACGCAATGGAAGGCCCCACGCCCGTCTCCGCACTCATCCATGCCGCGACCATGGTGACTGCGGGCGTCTACATGATCGCTCGCACTCATGTGCTGTTCGACCATTCTCCTGTCGCACTCGGCACAGTGGCTGTCGTCGGCGCGGCTACGGCTCTGTTCGCCGCAACCATCGGCCTGGTGCAGAACGACATCAAGCGGGTGCTCGCCTATTCCACGATCTCGCAGCTCGGCTACATGTTTCTTGGTTGCGGAGTCGCAGCCTACTCAGCCGCGATCTTCCATCTCGTCACGCACGCATTCTTCAAGGCACTTCTCTTTCTTGCCGCAGGCTCGGTGATTCACCCGCTCGGCGGCGAACAGGATCTGCGCAAGATGGGTGGCTTGTGGCGCAAGCTGCCCGTGACTTTCTCCGCGATGACAGCGGGGGTCCTCGCGATCGCCGGAATCTTTCCCTTTGCCGGCTTCTTCTCGAAAGACGCGATCCTCTACCAGGCTTTCATTCGAGGCCCGGAAGGCCAGGCGCTTTGGTTCATTGGCCTCGTTACTGCCCTGCTCACTTCGCTCTACATGTTCCGCCTGTGGTACCTCGCCTTCCTCGGCAAATCGCGCACTCCCGATGCGCATCCGCATGAGAGCCCCAGGTCCATGCTGTTCGCGCTCGTGATCCTTGCCGCGCTTTCCATCTGCGGCGGCTGGATCGGCATTGGGCGCTTCAGCACGTATCTGGCTTCCTCGGTGGGGCAGTTACCTACACCGGCAACCCCAGTCGCACCGCATCTCGAATCCATCCTGAGCATCGTTGCAGTCGTAGTCGCGCTTATTGGTTGGTTCATCGCCGATCTGCTGTACCGGCGCAAACCCGAACGGTCTGCCCAACTCGCGGCCGACCTGCCCGGCGCCTATAAGCTTCTTGCCAACAAGTACTACGTCGACGAATTCTATGGCGCGGCCGTCGTCAAGCCGCTCTTCCTGATCTCGAAATACATTTTGGGCTGGGTGGTTGATGTCGCCATCCTGGGCGGCGCCGCCTGGCTTCTCGCTGGCATCGCCAGCCTTAGCGGGGCGATTCTTCAGCGCTGGCAATCGGGCAATCTGCGCTCCTACGCTGCATGGCTGGCTCTGGGAGCGGCCGCAGTGCTCGTGTTCCTGCTGGGCCCGTGGCCCTGGAACTCCCCTTACCACGCTCACGTGGAATGGATCATTCAGACGGTGAGGCATTGAGCATGCACGCAATCGACCCAATGATTCTCACCCTCATCCTCCTGGTTCCGCTCGCGGGAGCCGTTCTTGTCGCGCTCGCGCCGGACCGCACCAAATTGCCGAATTGGATCGCGCTCGCGACAACGCTCTTCACATTCCTTCTCACGCTCCATCTTCCCGCGCACTTCATCGGGGGCCAGTCTGGATTCCAGTTCGAAGTCAATCTTCCCTGGATCGAGAATCCCGCCATCTTTTACCATGTCGGCGTCGATGGCCTGAGCCTCTGGCTCGTTGTCCTAACCGGCCTGCTCGCGCCGGTCGGCATTGTTACCAGCTGGAACACGATTCAATCGCGCCGCAAGGTTTTCTATTCACTTTTCCTCGTCCAGCAGACTGCCATGTTCGGCGTCTTTGTCTCGCTCGACTTGATGCTCTACTACGGCTTCTGGGAGCTCTCGCTCGTCCCCATGGCCATCCTCATCGCCATGTATGGCCGCAAAAACGGTCCTAAAGCAGCGCTCAAGTTCTTCCTTTATACGTTCATCCCTTCCGCGCCCCTCCTTGCTGCCATTCTTTGGCTCTATGCGCGTACCCACACGTTCAATTTCACTGAATTGCAGTACCAAACCGCCAGCGGCATCCTTCCAGCAGGAGCGCTCTTCTGGGCTGCGCTCGCTTTTCTCTTTGCCTTCGCGGTCAAAGTGCCCGTCTTCCCGCTCCACGGCTGGCTCGCGGATACTTACAACGAAGCTCCTGTTGCGCTCGCTATGGTTGTTGCCGGAAAACTCGGCCTCTACTCGATGCTGCGCTTCCACATCGGCCTCTTCCCTGCGCAGGCTCGCGCCATCGCACCGCTGCTCATTGCTCTCGCGGTCATCGGCGTTCTTTATGGAGCCTGCCTCGCGCTTGTCCAAACCGACTTCTGGCGGCTGCTGGCCTTCGCCGCGCTCAGCCATCTCAGCCTGATCGTTCTTGCTATCTACGGGCTCACTGTCACAGGCTGGTCCGGCGCTGTCTATCAGATCCTGTCGCACGGTGTCGTAGACGCCGCGCTCTTCCTGCTTCTCGGCGCACTCGAATACCGATACGCCACCAGCATCATTGCGTCTTACGGCGGTTTCGCCGCCAGGGTGCCTCGCCTGGCCTCCTATTTTGTGATCGCAACCCTCGCCATGATTGGGCTGCCTATGTTGAGTGGGTTCATTGGTGAGTTCATCATTCTCTCCAGCACCTTCAGCGGAGTCAGCCGCGGATGGGCAATCGTCGCCGCGCTCGGCGTCATCCTAGGCGCCGCTTACATGCTCTCGCTGGTGCAGAAGCTCTTCTACGGCCCGGAAGGCGCCCTGGCAACATCCAAACCTGCGAGTGACCTTGGCGTCGGCGAGTTGGCCACTCTCACGCCCCTTGTTCTCCTCATGCTTCTAATGGGTCTTGCGCCGTCCATTTGGCTCAACGCCATTCAATCCGGCGTGCATCCGCCGCACACCGGGACGATCTTTCTCTCCGTTGGCGTCGATATCGCCCACTCTCCAGCGCCTCCCGCTGCTAGCGCGCCCTCCGCCTCAGAGGCTCAACGATGACGCCGGTTCCCGACATCCTCCGCATCCTTCCCGAGCTCATCCTCACCCTGAGCGGCGTCCTCGTCATGCTGCTTGACGCCTCAATCCCGCCAACCTGGCCGCGCCGCTCCCTCGGCTGGGTTGCAGCCATCGGAACCACCCTGGCCCTTTGGGCGAGCCTCTTCCAGCTCTCCCTTCCTGAAGGAACCGGTTTTTTCTCTACCGTTGAAACCAGCGCCTTCACCGTCTTCTTCCACGTCCTCATCTGCGGCATCGTTCTCGTGGCTCTCCTGCTCTCGCTCGACACCCTTCCCGAAACCAATCACCATCAGGGTGAGTTCTACGCACTCATCGTCTTCGGCGCCGTCGGCATGTGCCTGCTCACCGGCGCGGTTGAGCTTCTGGTCGTATTCGTTGCGCTTGAAATCTCCTCCATCGCCACCTATATCCTTGCCGGCTATCGCAAGCAGACGGGCAAGAGCCCCGAGGCCGCAATCAAGTACTTTCTCCTCGGCTCGTTCGCCACCGCGTTTCTGCTCTACGGCATCGCTCTCGTCTTCGGCGCCACCGGAACGACACAGGTTTACGAAATCGCGCATCTTGCTGCAACCGCGCAGAATCATTCGCTCGTTGTCGCCGCGCTGGCCTTGATGCTGGTTGGCATTCTCTTCAAAGTCTCTGCCGCACCCTTTCATGTCTGGACGCCGGACGTCTACGAAGGCGCGCCTTCGCCCGTGGTCGCTCTGCTCTCAACCGCGCCAAAGGCCGCAGCTTTTGCACTGCTCTTGCGCGTGGTCTACGAAATTTTCCCGTCGCTCGAGTCTCTTTGGAGACCGCTGCTCTGGATCGTCGCGGTTCTCTCAATGACCGTAGGCAATCTCGCCGCTCTCCGCCAGCAAAACGTCAAACGCATGCTCGCCTACTCCTCCATCGCCCATGCCGGTTATCTGCTGATTGCCTTCGCTGGAATCGGCGCCATCTCCTCGCTCTCGGGAGTTGGGAACCCTGGTGTCGCCGCAGCCGCCTTCTACACCGCAGCCTATGCGGCAATGAACGTCGGAATCTTTGCGGTAATCACTCTCGTTGCCGGATACGACGAGGAGCTCACGCTCATTGACGACTTCCGTGGCCTCCTCTATCGCGCGCCGCTGCTCGGCAGTCTGCTCATCTTTTTCCTCATTTCGCTCATTGGCATTCCCTTCACCGGCGGATTCTTCGGCAAGTTCTACGCCTTCTCCGCTGCAATCGGCGCGGGCGCCATCGCTCTCGTCATCATTGGCCTGCTGAACTCGGGATTGGCAGCCGCCTACTACCTCCGCCTCGTTCTCGTCTCTGCACAGCAGCCGCTCGCTGACTCCGGGCGCCGAGAGCCCCGAAAACCGCAGGTCGGTATCGCCGTCGGTGCGGCGCTGCTTTTGGCGGTCCTCGCCACTCTGGTTCTCGGCATTATTCCCGGCGCAACGCTCCAGGCCGCTCAGTCAGCGGCGCACACATTGCAGGCGCCGCCAGCCCCAGAACCCGCGCCCACCGATGCAATTCCGGTACAATTCCCTCAATGAAGCTAGGCGAATTGGCAAGCCGGTTGGGAGCTGAACTCCGCGGCAACGCAGATCTCGAAATTACCGGCGTCAAAGGCATTGAGGAAG
>CAZKJB010000224.1:0-7014 GCA_964552975.1 uncultured Occallatibacter sp.
GGTTCTCTTCGTGGCCACAGCCAACGTCCTGCACACCATCCCGGCCGCTCTCCAGGACCGCATGGAGGTTCTGCGGCTGCAAGGCTACACTGAGCAGGAAAAGCTGGAGATTGCGCGCCAGTATCTGGTGAAGAAGCAGCGCGAGCAGACCGGCCTCAGCGAGAAAAACATCGTCTTCAAAGACGATGCCATCCTCGAAATCATCCGCTACTACACGCGCGAAGCCGGCGTTCGCAACCTCGAGCGCGAGCTCGGCAACGTCTGCCGCAAAGTCGCTCGCAAGGTCGTCAAGAGTGGCGCGAAGCACAAGGAAGAAATCTCCGCGCAAAATATCGCCGACTTCCTCGGCGTGGCCAGGTTCCGCGACTCCGAGGTGCACGAGAAGAGTGAAGTCGGCCTCGTCACCGGTCTCGCGTGGACTGAGGTCGGCGGCAGCATCCTCACCACTGAGGTCCAGGTGCTCGACGGCAAGGGCAAGCTCACCATCACCGGCCAGCTCGGCGACGTCATGCAGGAGTCCGCGCAGGCCGCGCTCGCCTATATTCGCAGCAAGGCGCCCGCCCTCGGCCTCTCGCGCGAGTTCTACCGCAACGTCGACATTCACCTCCATGTGCCCGAGGGTGCCATCCCAAAAGACGGCCCATCGGCCGGCATCACAATGGCCACGGCTCTTGCCAGCGCGCTAACCAAAATTACCGTTCGCCGCGACATTGCCATGACCGGCGAAATCACGCTGCGCGGCAAGGTGCTCGCCATCGGCGGACTCAAAGAAAAACTTCTCGCCGCACTCCGTGCCGGAATCTTTGAAACCATCCTGCCGCGCGCCAACGAGAAAGATCTCTCCGAGCTGCCCGACAACATCAAGAACGCCATGAAGCTTCACTTTGTCGATTCCATGGACGAAGTTTTGGCGCTCGCCCTCGAAAGCCCGCTGCCCGGTTCATTGCCCGCGGAGACTGAAGGCCTCGCTGCCGTCTCGCCCGCAGAAGTCACCGGCAATCTTCCCGCCCCGCAGTAATCCGCAAGAGTTACTGGCTCCGGTTAACCTGGCCCTTAGCCCTCCCGGCCAGGTTGCGCCTCCTTTACGGATCGCAAAGCAACTGCGATATATTGGCTCCAGTCGCACTTCGTTCACTGAGAGCCGCAGTGTCTTCCTCGTCTACACCCGTCATTCCAGGTCCGCGCGATTCCACTGTGCACGTCTTCGTGAGCTATGCGCGCGAAGACAAGCGATGGTTCGACCCCGACTATCACTTCAACCTGGTGCCGTACCTCACGGAATCGCTGCGCCGCAACGGCGTGACCTTCTGGTACGACAAATCGCTCCTCGGCGGCGATGAATTCAGGCGCCGCATCGAAGCCGAAATCGATCGCGCGCAAATCGCGCTCCTCATCGTCAGTCAGCACTTTCTAAACTCAGAGTTCATTGAATCCTTTGAGATGCCGAGGATCGCCCAGCGCGCGCAGCGTGGGCAAATGCTTGTCGTCCCCGTGCTCGTGGAGCCCTGCGACTGGATCGACTATTCTTTTCTCGCCGACCGCCAGATGGTTCCCAGTTCCAGCCCCCTCATCCACTTCACTGAAAGCGAAGCGAAATGGGCTGACGTCCGTTTCCAGATTCTTGATGGTCTCAAAACGCAGGTCAAACGGATTCGCGAAGCGATGAATGCTGAGGCTCTCCGTCGCGAGACAGAGGAGCTGAAAAAGCGTGAGAAAGAGCTGGCAGTCCAGTCAAAAGAGGACGACGCCGCGCGAATAGCCCAGGAAGCCGCCGATCGAAAAGCCCGCGAGGAGTCTGAGCAACGCGCCCGCGAAGCCGCGGAACAGAAGGCCCGCGAGAGCGCCGCCAACCAGGCCGCGCTTGAAGAAATCGTTCGTAAGAGAGCCGAGGAGCGCCAGCTCCGCGAGCGGGAGCAGGAAGCGCTGCGGCAAAAGGAAGCCGCCGAGCGCAAGGCTCGCGAGAAAAAAGAACGCAAGTCGCGCGACGGCGAAAAGGGTAGCACAACTGCGCTACTCGAGGTGCTGCTCCGGCAGAAGCGGTTTCTTCTCGCTTGCGTCGTCGCCTGTATTGGCATCGGTGCCCTCGTCGCGTATCGCCATTGGTCCATCTATGCCGGCGCAAAATGGGTCCCGCTCAAAAGCGACGTCACCGTCTCTCTTTATTCCATTGCGGCATCAAGCGACGGCAAGATTCTCTACACATGCGGCTATGGAACCCCGTTCCTCGACTCAACCAACGGCGGCACAACATGGGCGAACCAGGGCACCGGCGTCAGGTCTTCTTGCAAATCTATCTTCACCACATCCGATGGCTCGCGCGTCTGGGCGTCGGGTTCGGACTCAAAAGTGGTCGAGTCAACCGACCGCGGCACCAACTGGGCGATAGTCAGAGCCAAGACCAAGAGCACAGCAACCGGCCAATCATCTTCTGGATCGTCGACGCCATTTGAATCGTTCTATGATTTATTCGGTTTGAACGGCTCATCGACCATCGACGCGATATTTGGCACCCCTGACGGCACTCATCTGTGGGCAAGTGGTACGAATGGCGATATTGAACAGTCTGACAACGGTAGCGCCAACTGGACCATTCGATTCACGCCCACCAATTCTGAGCTGCTTGCCATCTCGGGAACCCCTGATGGCAACATCCTCGTAGCAGTCGGCGCCAAAGGCACAGTCATCGCGACTGTGAACAGCGGTACCGACTGGAAGTCGGAAACGAGCGGCACTGGATCGGACCTTCGTGCCGTTTTCGTAGCTGCGGATAGTAAGTTGGTCTGCGCGGTCGGTGATATGGGAGTCATCCGCATATCCACCGACAAAGGCGCCACCTGGTCCGCAGGCCAAAGCGGCGTCGGCGCCAGCCTTCACGGAGTCTTCGGCACCAGCGACGGCAAGCACCTCTGGGCTGTCGGAACCTCGGGTATCATCATCCAGTCAGACGACAGCGGCGCAACTTGGAAGCTTCGCACCAGCGATACCAAGTCCAGCTTGAATGCCATCCTCGGAACCAGCGATGGTAAGCTCCTCTACGCCGTTGGGGACAACGGCACAATCCTCGAATCGAAGAGCGGCTTCTATTAGAGTGCTTTCGGACCAGTGGTCACTGACCACCGATCACCGACCACTGGTTCCTAGCTTCTCCAGCGCATCGCAGGCTGTTTTCACGCCGTCTTCGCGCGCCACTTCTTCGGCCGCGGACTTCGCGTGCGCGGCGTACTCCGGATCGGCCAGCATCGCCCGCACCCTGCGCGCCACACGCCACGCTTTATAGCTTGCTTTCTGGATCACCCGCGCCACACCCATGCGCCGCATCCGTCGCGCGTTATCCGGCTGGTCGTGCGTGTAAGGCATCATCAGCATCGGACGTCCCGCTCGGAGGCACTGCGCCGTCGTCCCCACGCCGCCCTGGTGCACCACGAGCGCCGCGCGTGGAAACAGCGCCGAGTACGGCGCGTACTCCGCCACGCAGATCGTCTCCGGCAACTCCTGCTGCGGCCGGTTCCGCGGGTCCGCTCCGATCAACAGCACCGCGCGCACGCCCAGCTTCTTGGCCGCCTGTGCCGATACCTCGTAGAACTGTCCCGCCGCCAATACCGCCGCCGATCCCAGCGTAAAAACCACTGGAGCTTCGCCGGCCTCAAGAAACTTTTCCAGCGGCTCGGGCAGCGCGGCATTGCCCGCGTCAGAATCGTAAAAACAAAATCCCGTAATCAGCGTATTCGCCGGCCAGTCTTTCTGCTCCACGCCCAGCACATGCGAAAACAGCGCCAGCACCAGGTGCGGAGAATGCTTCGCATCGAAGATTGGATTCGCGCCGGGCGGCAATCCCAGTTCCTTCCGCAAGGCATACACTGGCTCAGGCCATTTACGCGTCACAAAACGCGCCAGCCGCCGCATTGCGCGTCCCATCCCCTTGATCTTGTCGGCCCGAGCCAGCCTGGGATACGGCGGCAATACCGGGGGATCGAACGCCGAGAAAAACGAGAACGGCGCCAACACGTAGCTTGCCCACGGAATCCCAGTGACCTCCGCCACGATCGGACCCGCATAATTCAACTCGCCCAGCAGCAGCAGGTCGGCACGCTCAGGCTTGGTCGCCGCGTCAAGCAAATCGTCGTACGTCTGCCGCAGCACTGGATACAGAAACTCGCGCAAGCCGGTTTCTGTGCCCTTCTTCACGTCGTAGACCATCTCGACGAGGAGCGTGTTTTTGGGATCGATATCCGGCCGCAGCGAGTGAAACTCCAGGCCCAGTGGCACAATCTTCGGCCGATAAACCTCCGGCAGCGCCATCACCGGTACATGCCCGCGCCGCTTCAGCTCCAGCGCAATGGCAATCAGTGGATTAATATCCCCAAACGTGCCAATGTTCGACAGAACAATGCGCAAGATTCAAGCTCCCCATGCGTGAAAGATTCGCAGCTTTGAGAGTAATGCATGAGAGGCGAGCTGCCGGGCGCAGTAGCCTAATTGGTCACTGCGGGCGCTGCATTCGCGCATGCCGCGGGAGTGTCCTTCAACGTCGGTTGCAGATCGGGCCAGTAAGGGCTCTGCTTTAGCAAGCCGCAGAAATCCGCGAGGGCAGGGAAGGGCTTCTCCTGCGCCTTCGGTCCCGCCGCATCCACAAACTTCCATGCCAGGTCGGAGTGCCCGGCATAGATCAGATCCAGCACCACACCCCACAACGACTGTCCGATATCGTCAACCGAGCCGGCGTTCACCGCCTTTTGCGCCGCGCTCAGATCCTTGTTCCACTCCGCATTTGTCGGCGTTGGCGTCTGCATCTTGTCCATCGCTAAATGGAATCCTCCGCCTCTGTCATCGTCCACCCATCGTAGCGTCACCAGCGCCGAAGGCGAGCAGGCAAAGCAGGTGGGCCAATACTCAAACGTCCAGTCCGCTGTGATGTAGTAATAGTGTCCATCCTTGAAATGTTCGAAGTGCGCCTCGTCGTCATTCGTGTCGTTGAGCGTCGCCAGTAGCTTGAACGCCGGCTCAAGCTCGAACACATAATGCATTGTGCAGCAATGCGCACCGCCGGTGTAAAGCGAAACAATCATGTCAGGATGCCCGCGCCCTGTCACGTCTGTGCCGTTCGCAATCGCCGGAATCTTCTCCGACGCATCCCCAGGTTGGCCCAATGTGAATTTCTGATAGCTGTCGAGCGCGCTGCGGTAGAGAACTTTGCCCCCACCCGTCACCTGCAGGCAGGCTCCATCGTCGCTTTGGTCGGTGGTGAACGTGAACTGGCCGACCGTTGCCGTGGCGTTCTGATTCTTGGCGGCGCACGCTGCGTCCGGATTCTGAGCGGCAGATTGCGCCATCAACGTCGCCGACGCTGCGATCCATATCAGCCCGGCGAGCACCGTGCGAATCCCGCTTCCCATTACCCGCCCGTTCATACGATTCACCAATCAATCTCCCGCGTTTGCGATCACATTATCACCTTCATCTTCGCCTTGGTGCCGGAAAGATTGCTGGGCTTCGGTTAGTATCGTTTCGAGGAAACTTAACCCCTGATGCCTTATCCCTGATCCTTGATCCGTTGATCGCCGCCCCCAAAGTCCCCTTTTCCCCTTGTTCCCTGCCCCTATGAAGCTTCTTCTCGCCATCCTCGTCATCGTCTTTCTCGCCGCGTCTTTCTACGCCGACTACAAGTGGCGCCAATGGATCGCCGCCCGCCGTCGCGATCGCCAATAGCCCCCAGGGCAGGCCCGCCGCTCCCGTCCGCCGCCCACCGTTGCCTTACCTGATCCCTGACCCCTGATCCCTGAACTCTGTTCTTACTCCCGTTACAATCATTTCAGGGAGTCGTCCAACGTCTATGTCCTTTGTATCTGCCTTTTCGCAACGCCGCCGCCGTCGCGCCGGCCTTCCCTTTGCCTTGGCCTCCGCCGCGCTGCTTTTCGCCGTCTTTGTCGTCGCCACAGCATCCGCCCGCGCCCAGTTCGGCGCGCCGCCCACCACTCAGGTCCACGACGCCTCTGCCCTCAAGCCGCCCGCCGGCGCTCGCGTCGCCATCGTCGAGTTCTACGATCTCGAGTGCCCTGACTGCGCCAACGCCAACCCGCTCCTCATCCAGGCCTCCGCCAAATACGGCATTCCCTGGGTCCGCCACGACTTCCCCCTGCCGCAGCACAATTGGAGCTTCCAGGCCGCCGTCAATGCCCGCTTCTTCGACACCAAGAACGCCAAACTCGGCAACGACTATCGCGATGCCGTCTTCGCCAATCAGAACTCCATCGAGACTCCGGTCCAGCTCCAGCAGTTCACGCAAAAATTTGCCGCCAGCCACGGCGTCGCGCTGCCCTTCGCCATCGACCCTATGGGCAAGCTCTCCGGCCTCGTGAAGGCCGACCGTGACCTGGGCCAACGCATTGGCATTGAACATACGCCCACCATCTGGATCGTCACCAACGGCTCCCACGCCGCGCCCTTTGTTGAGGTGGTCGACCGCAACAAGCTCTACCAACTTATCGACACGGCCATCGCTGAAACCCGCGGCCACTGAGCCGAGCCGTTACTCTATGCCCCGGCGTTGAAGTCTTCGCGGCAGGCACTCGGTGAGGTCGCGCGGGCACCGGTGTCTTAAATCCGAAGTCGCAATTTCACAAACCGTCTAGCCTGCTGACCGGTGACTCGTCAACTTCCCTTCGTCACCATTCGCCCTCTATCTTCATCTGGCGGTCCATGGCACCGGGCGTATACTGTGCCCGTTCTTTGACTCAGCAGCGCGTTTTTCACCGGGCCGGCTACACCCCAAGGAGGTTCCGTGAAGATTTTTCTGCAGTTGGGCGCCATGTTTGCATGTCTTCTCTTCGTTGCGCGAGCCGGCGCAGGCGATTTGCTCCTCACCACAAGATGGACGGCACAGAATCCGCCTTGGACCTCGACTGTCGACACCCACGTGGACATGAACGCCGAAGTCCTCACCGCCTGGCGATCGATATCAGGCAACAACGGCGCCATGTGCCAGGCCATCTGGAACAATCTCGGCCCCGGCATCTC
>CAZKJB010000225.1:0-6941 GCA_964552975.1 uncultured Occallatibacter sp.
TGTATTTCTTGTTGTGCTCCAGGCCCATCTCGCTCATGGTGTAGAGCACACGGCGGTGTACGGGCTTCAGTCCGTCGCGGGCATCGGGCAGGGCGCGGCCGATGATCACCGACATGGAATAGTCGAGATAGCTGCGGCGCATCTCCTCTTCGATGTTGATGGGAATGAGGTTCGTGCCGCCGGGAGGGGGCCCTCCGTCGAGAGGAAGCTGAGGATTCTGATCGTCTGGCATAGATTTGTCGGGGCCCACAGGAAGGCGGCAAAAAGATCCGGAAAAGCGGGGCCGGTCCGCAGGTCTCTCTGCTTATTTTAGCGGCTGGCGCACGCTTTTAGCAAGGCGCAAGCATCGAAATAAATCCTTATTTTGCTTCAATTTAAAGAGAGTTGCGGGCGGCGTGTGTTGGGCCGTTTTTTCCTCAGGCAATGTACTCGGCCTGCGGCTCGATCGGTGGGCCGCTGACGCTTGATTCTGAAGTCGTTTACGCGGAGTTTTCGAGTTGCCTCAGGCCCTTCTAGATGAGGCCCGGCAGGCTCAGGAGGCACAGCACAGCCTGCAGAACTACGATTGCTGCTCCTGCGCTGAGCGCCATTCTTGCGTGTGGTCCTTGATAAGCATCCGCAAACACTCCGCCCACGAACGTGAGCAGAAATGGCAGCGACCAGAGCCACGGACTGCCTGCGGCGCCTGTCATTGTCAGCAGCAGCAAAATCACGCCGCAGATCAGCGGAGCCGTGTTGCCGAAGTAGCGCGAGCGTCGAGTGGCCAGATAGAGCACCACGGCCGCGCAGACTGCTACCGTAATGCCTCCATTGGCGACCGAGCCGAAGAATCGCCTTGCCGGATCGAGCGAGAAGCCCAGGAACCCCGCGGAAGAACGAAAAACATAGCTGAAGGCATCAGGCGAAAATCCGTAACAGGCAAACAGCAGCAGAAGCGCGCCGGCCATGGCGGCGAGGATCACCGGTAGAATCTGGCTCCTGTGCCCCTCGGCAATCCACAGCATCGCGACGAGTCCCATGACGGCGGCCAACGGGAGCGCCACAATGTGCGAAGCGGCTGCTGCCCCCAGAATCAAGGTCAAAAGCACAATGCGTGGCCGCCATTTCCAACGCCAACGACGAAGACCTGTCGCCGGGGGCCCCGGCTTGCGCCGCGGGCCTTGCATGGCATGGGCCACTCCAATGCAGGTGTACACGCCGCCGAACACTCCCAATGCCGCCAGCACCTCAGGATTGGGCTCTACGCAGGCCTTCAAGACGGCAGGAGAAAAGCAGTAGAGCGAAAGCGCCGTGTAGCCTCCCAGATTTCCGTAGAGGCGCCGCGTGACCCACCAAAGACATCCGCCCAGCATGAAACCTGCGAATAGAAATGGAATCCGAAGCAGGAGCAGAATATGCGTGATCTGATGGCGAAGTTCCCAGGTGCTCAACTCCCCGGTTTGCTGCACGACACGGTCTTCGGGCTTGCGGAAGATGTCGAGCCCGCGTTCGGCGAGCAGATTCAACGTGAGTGGCAGCCCGGCCAGCCGGTAGGCGAGTATTCCGTCATGGAGGTTGCCGCAGGAGGTAAAGTAGCCGGCCAGCGGCGATGGCTTCTCCCAGGTTTCGCGGCCGCAGCGGGCGTACTGGTAATCCAGGTCCGTCAGCGTCTGGCGGCTGGTAAGCCAAAACCCCTGCAGCAGAAACATCGCCAGCAGTGCCGCCGCGATGCGTTGCGGCAGGTTGAAGCGAAACCGGCGAAGCATGCCAAACCTGTGGGCCATCTGACTTGATCGAACCTTACCAGTCTAAACGTCGTCGCCAGCCTGAGATGTTTGGCGAGAATGTTTCCGCTGCTTCGATGCGCCCGGGGTATTGATAGCCGCGCGCTGCCTGCGCAAGATCGCTTTGGTAGCAAGAAAAAGAAGCCGCCCCGAAAGGCGGCTTCCATTATTGCTTTATGTAATTTAATTAAAGATCGCACCCACAGTTGCGTTGGTTGTTGGGTAAACGGTGCAACTGTTCGGCCCGGCATCGTTGATGGCTACAACCGGAGTGCAGTTGTACGACCAGCCTCCGAAGTGCACTCCTGCTTGAGCGGGCGCCGTTAGAGTGACCGCACTGCCCACCGGGAAGCTGGCTACGCAAACCGACCCGCCAAGACCGGCGCCGTTGGAACCTGGGCCGCAATGGATCACATTTGGCGTGCCTGTTGCAGAAGTAGCCGTCACCAGCCAATTCGTCGTGTTCAAGCCTTCGTTGTATACGGTCAGTGTTGCCAACAATCCAGGCGCCTGGGAGCCCGGATAGCACGAGCCGGCCTGGGTGGGCGTGGGCAGCACTAACGGGCAATTGAACTGCGCCGTAGCGGTCTGAATCGAGCCTGTTGTCGGGTCCGTGGCTTCCGCAATAATCGTTGCGCCTCCGTTGCCGTAGGCGGTCACGACTCCGGCGTCTGCACCGGAATTAGGATTCCCGGTACCGTTGGTGTTCACCGGGAAGACTCCGGGCGCCGAAGTGAGCCAGGTAACCGAATTTGTCAGATCCCGCACAGTCGGAGCGGTGGAGTAGGTTCCGATCGCCAGGAACTGTCCGGTATCTTGCAAGTTGCCCACCGTGATCGACGAAGGAACAATGGTGAGTGATAGCAAAGGTTCCGGCAGTGGCGTATTGGTGGCCGTAACGCTGGCTGTGTTGGTAACGATTGTGCCGTCGGGGTTCTTGAGCTCTGCCGTGATGATGCTGCTGCCAGTGGCCAGCCCGGTGACAACTCCGTTACCAGTCGGAAGCCCGGTAGTGATGGTTGCAATGGACGGGATACTCGACAGCCACGTGATCTGCGAGGAGTTGGTTACATCCTGCTCAACGCCCGAGCTTCCCGATGTGCCCAACGCAATAAACTGGCCCGTTTGACCGGAAGCCGATACAGCCTGAGAGTTGGGAATGATGGTTACGGCTGTGAATTGTTCTGTCGATCCGCTACTAACCGTGAAGGTCGCCGTTCCCGTAATCGCGCTGCCGCCGCCCGGGTTGGTGTAGAGAGCAGTAATCGTCGTTGTCCCCTGGCTTACCGCTGTCGCAAGCCCGTTGTTGGCAACGATGGTTCCAATGCCTACGCTGCTTGAGCGCCAGTTGACCTGCGTCGTCAAATCGATCGTCGACCCGGTAGTACCGGTTCCAATCGCGATGAATTGGCTTGTCTGACCCGGCTTGGCAACCGCCTGGTTGCCGGGGATGACTGTGAGCGCGGTGATGCCGGTCGTCGTGCCCGTGCCTGTGCCCGCGGCGGTAACCGTAAGAGTTGCAGTGGCGCCTAACAGACCCGTATAGCCGTTGATCGTGGCGGTGATGGTTGTGGTGCCCGCTGAAACGCCGGTGGCAAGGCCTGTCGCGCTGATGGTCGCGACGGCGGGAACGCTCGAAGTCCAGGTGACCTGATCCGTAATATCCGAGACGGTTCCGGGATGATTGTTGCCGTGTCCGATTTGACCCACCGCAAGAAACTGCACCGTCTGGCCCGCCGCGATGCTCCCCGAGGTGGGAGAAATTGCGATTGCGTCCACAAGCGGATTACTGCAGCCGGCGAAGGGCGCCAAAAGAGCGACCAATAAGAGCGCCCGTGGCGAAAGACGATGAAGCATCATGTACCTCCGAGTCCACGGCCGGTTTGGCGGCGACCCATCAAGATCGCGGAGAACTCGCGCTGGTCAATATGGTTTCGACTATAGGACATATGAATATGGAAAGCCTCTTCCACAAAAGTGTTAACGGGAGGCTTGGGATCAAGTAAGTCAATAACCTGCTTGGAGTTTTGCGCCAACAAGAAGTAACGTAGCGTGACCTTGCGCACAGCGAAATCGCGCCCCCGAAATTTCACACAAGGCGGAGGGACGCCGTAAACTTCTCCTCAGCATGGTCATCGCCCGAGACAATTCTCCGGATCGATTGGTGAGCGCCGCACGCGCTGACGAAGAACAGGGCTTCGAGCTCAAATTGCGCCCGCGCTGGCTCGGCGAGTTTATTGGCCAGTCGAAGGCAAAAGAGCAATTGTCCATCGCTCTCGAAGCTGCGAAGTCTCGCGGCGAGTCGCTGGATCACGTGCTGCTTTTCGGTCCTCCGGGCCTGGGCAAAACCACTCTGGCCACGATTATTGCCAACGAGCTCGATGTTGGTTTCCAGCAGACTTCCGGTCCGGCGCTTGTGATCCAGGGCGACCTGACCGCAATCCTCACCAATCTGCGCGAGCGGCAGGTGCTCTTTCTCGACGAGATTCATCGCCTGCAACCGGTGCTCGAAGAAAAGCTCTACACCGCGCTCGAAGATTACAAACTCGACATCATCATCGGGCAGGGACCGGCAGCGCGCACGCATGTGATGGAGATCCGGCCCTTCACCTTCATCGGCGCGACGACGCGGCCCGGCCTGCTGAGCTCGCCGCTGCGCTCACGCTTCGGCATTCTGCTGCGCCTGGAGTTTTATACGGAAGAGGAGTTGCGAATCATCGTCGAACGCTCCGCCGAGGTGCTGCAAATTCCCATTGATCATGATGGAGCGGCAGAGATTGCGCTGCGCAGCCGCGGCACGCCGCGCATTGCCAACCGGCTTCTGCGGCGCGTCCGCGATTACGCACAGGTGCGCGGCTCCGGTACGATCGACAGGCCTACCGCCAACGCAGCGCTTGCGATGCTTGAGGTGGATGCGCACGGCTTTGACGAGATCGATCGCCGCCTGCTGCTCACCATCATGCAGAAATACGACGGAGGGCCCGTTGGCCTGGGAACTCTGGCCGCGACACTTGCGGAGGAAGAAGACGCGCTCGAGGAAGTCTACGAGCCGTTCCTGATTCAGATTGGATTTTTGGATCGCACACCGCGCGGCCGCGTAGCCACGCGACTCGCTTACGAACATTTCGGCATCAAGATGCCGGGACACCAGGCGGGATTGTTTTAGAAAGAAGCGGAGTTTGCGGAGCTAGCGGAGTCAGCGGCGCTAGATTGACGCTAGAACCTCTTAAGGAGAATCCCATGGCACTTACTGAATCAACAATGCTCGAACTTGGCACCATTGCCCCCGACTTTGCGCTCACCGATGCAGTCACAGGAAAAATCGTGCACCGCGATGACTTTCATGGCGACAAAGCGCTGCTCGTCCTCTTCATCTGCGCGCACTGCCCTTACGTGAAGCACATTGAAAAATCTCTCGGAAAGCTCAGTGCGGATTACGCGGGCAAGCCGATTGCCATCGTCGCCATCAGTTCGAACGATGTGACCACGCACCCGGCCGACAGCCCAGCGGGTCTTAAGCAGCAGGCAAAAGACAATGGCTTCAACTTCCCTTACCTATATGACGAGTCGCAGGCCGTAGCGCATGCCTACAACGCAGCCTGCACGCCCGATCCCTATCTGTTCGACAAGAATTTCAAGCTTGTTTATCGCGGCCAGTACGATGACAGCCGCCCCGGCAACGGAGTACCCGTGACCGGAAAAGACCTGCGTGCGGCCATCGATGCAGTGCTTGCGGGCAAGCCCGTCCCTGCGGAACAGAAACCGTCGATCGGCTGCAACATCAAGTGGAAGTCGTGATGTAGTCTGCGGAGATAGCGACCTGAGCTGGTGGCAAGTTAAGAGGCGTGCTATCCCAGGCCCCCAAATGCGAGGGACCTGGGGCACCCCCTGTCAGTGGCTGGTCAGCTCCGCTCGACAGCGCCGGCGAGTTGTCGCCGAGCATCGCTTCGCGCACGATCTTGATGGGTGGAAATCCCTGGCGCAGAAAAATGCCGTGGAATTTTTCAAGCTAAAAGGCAGCGCCCTCTTTCTTCCGCACGTCTTCGCGCAGCTTCATGATCTCAAGCTTGCCGAGCGTGTAGCAGAGGTCGGGCCGAATCGCCTCGATCCGCTTCTCAAACTTCCTCAGGTCGCGAGGAATATTTTTCATGATTCCTCTTCGTGACGGAATGCGCGCCTCAGGCGTTTACCGGAGCGGGCGCCAGGATGGCGAGCACTTCGCGAATTTCCAGTAATACTTCGTCGGGGCGCGAAGCCTTCAAAGGAAACTTCAGCAGTCCCTGCGGCGTAAATTGTGCGCCCCGCTTGGCGTTTCGAGCCACCAGTTGCATCAGGTGCGCGGGATCGACCGTCGCGTTCTCCATGAATCGAATCTGCAGCTCGCCGCGCTTGCGATCGATCTGCGCAATTCCCAACCGTTCGCACTCCAGGCGCAGCAAGGCAGCTTCAAGCAGGTAGACGGTAGCATCGGGCGGCGAGCCGTAACGATCCTGGAGCTCCGCGCGCACTTCGTTCACTTGCGCCTCAGTGGCCGCGCCGGCAATCTTCTTGTAAAGCCGCAGGCGCTGATTCTCTTCCGGCACGTAGCTCTCGTCGATGCGCAGAGCAATGCCGAGGTTGAGCTGAGTGGCCGGGCGCTCCTCGCTGTCCTCACCCTTCAGCTCCTTCACTGCGGCTTCGAGCATGGTTGTGTAGAGCTCGAATCCAACCGCTTCAATGTGGCCGCTCTGCTCGCCGCCCAGCATGTTGCCTGCGCCTCGTAACTCGAGGTCGAGCGCCGCAATCTTAAAGCCCGCGCCCAGGTCGCTGAACTCCTTGAGTGCGGCCAGACGCCGCCGCGCAATTTCGGTCAACTGGTTCTCAGGCGGAATGAGCAGGTACGCGTACGCTCGCCGATTCGAGCGGCCCACGCGCCCGCGCAATTGATAGAGCTCGCTCAGGCCGTGCCGCTCGGCGCGATTGATCAGGATGGTATTCGCCAGCGGAATGTCGAGGCCGTTCTCAATGATTGTGGTCGCCACCAGCACATCGAATTCATGATGCATGAAGGCGAGCATCACTTTTTCGAGATCGTTCTCGCCCATCTGGCCATGAGCGACGCCAACGCGCGCCGCCGGCACCAGTTCCTGAATTCGCAATGCGATTTCGTAGATCGACTCCACGCGGTTGTGCACAAAA
>CAZKJB010000226.1:0-6875 GCA_964552975.1 uncultured Occallatibacter sp.
GAGTCCTACCTGAGGAGCCAATAAATCAATTAGTTAGACCGCACCAGCCCAGAACCCACCTTCCCATACTTCTTCTGCCACAGTGGAATATATCGGGGCACCACCTACTCATGGCCGCGCCCCTTGCGCAAGCTCAAAATGCGGGGCGATATCGACCGGAATGTCTTTAGTGGTCTCTAACGCCCTTGTCAGCGATGCCGGCATCACGTCGTACTTCGCAAACCACGCTTCTGCGCCCGCCCGATCGCCTTCCGCTTCAAACGTCAGCAGCTTTTTGCAGAGTGCTGCAATTCCGTTCGTCATGGCCGCATAGTCGACGTTGTACCGCCCGTTTGCGCTCTGCGTGATTGCGCCCTGCTCCTCGAGGTAGTTGAATTCCATCATCTCAGCGCGCCCGTGCGCCTCGCCCACGCCAAAGCGCAGCGTGCGCAGATAGCCCGCGACATACGACGCGTAAATGATCTCGAGTTCGCTCGGCGGCAGCAGTTTCTGGTCCACAAGCCACTTTGCCAAATAGATTCCGGTGACGTCTGCTTTGGCTTCCTCAAGCCCGCTGTATGTGGGCCCTATGGCCTCACGAATGTCGACCTGTTTGCCGCCGATGTGCGCAAACGCCGGCCCCAGTCCGTGCGACATCTCGTGCATGATGGTGCCCGTCAGATATCCCTCACCCGTCACCTGTTTCGCCTGTTGTGGATTCATCATGACGGCAGCAATCGGCAGAATCACCTGGTTCACACGCTCATCCATAAAATTCTTGAAGAACATTTTCTTGCTACCCTTTTCAGCATGGATGCGCGCGTCATTGGGAAGATTATCCGCCACCGCCTGGTAGCCGTAGCGCAGATCGCCAGCCCGCAGCGGCGCGTCCACCACTTCCATTGGCGTAGCCTGACCCTCCTTCGAGGGCTTGTCTTCATCCGGAACAGGCAGCGCGCGCTGCATCTCCGCCTCGTGCTGCTGGTAGAGCGCCAGCTTGCGACTCTCCGCCTCATTGCGAATCATGATCGCAGCTCCGTAGGATGTCTTGACGCCCATCAGGTCGTCCAGGTAGCTCTCGTATGGCGCGAAGATAATATCGATTTTCGGATTCTTTAAATCGAGCCACGCGATGTCGCTGGCGTAGTAATCATCCGACAGCAACGCATCGGCGCGCAGATTGAGGAAGCGCGCGAAGGCAGTGTCCGTAGTTAACTTCGCCGCGGCGCGGAGGTCCGCCGCCATTGGCTTCAGCCACTTCGCATAGGCTTCGTGATAGGGAATCGTCGTCAGATGATCCGGTGCACCTTTTACCACAGTCCAGGGGTTGTAAATTGCGTCTTTCGATTTGGGATGGTCCTTCACGTATTGATCGATTTGCGCCTGCGTCAATCCGTACGGATACAATTCGTGACCGGGCGGCATCGGCTCTTCGCCGATGAAAGGCGCATTGTTTTCGAGCAAGTCCCACCGGCTGCCCATAATGCCAAACAGCTTTGCCAGCACCGCGCTTTGCGTACCGCGGTACATCTCCAGGCCGCGAAGGTCGCTCTGGCGCCAATACACCTCGTCTAACAGACGGCATGCGTCGGCCAGCTTCGTTACCATCTGCTGTTCGGTAGGTGTCAAGCCTTCGCGATGATATGGGACCTTGACATCGCGCCAGCGCGCTGCGCGCTCAGCCTCATCGTGAATCGGACGTCCACTGGGATTGCGCGCGAGTTGAGCGGTTGCCAGCGGCGAAAGCGCGAACACAAGAGCGATGGAGCCGCCGATTAATGCGAAACTTCTTGATCGGGCGGAATTCGTGCGTTTGATAATGAAGCGCATCATTGAGGTTTCATCCTGATGACGAGAAATATCTCATTTGAATCAGCAAGTTGGATACTACATTATTCTCTGCCTGCTTTCCCAGGCCACGCTGATGAGACCGCGGGCTTGTGAGCGCAATTGCGCCTCGGCGCGAAGCGTATTCAATCTTGCTGGGGGGCGGAAAGTCACGTATAAATAATTCAAAGCACACAGATTCTGGCGTTTTGCTTGTTGCGTTGGCTTCGCGAATCCGGTGGAAAGTGACTGGATTCGTCGAACCGAGGATGTAAACTTTGCTGATGCAGTTTCGATAGAGTCGAATTATCCGGCAATCGCGCGCGATACCCAAAGTCCCAGTCACTCGTAGTACCACATCATCCTGACGATCAAGAGGATTCATGATGAGACAGGGGAAATCCAGCACTGTAAAGCCGCTGACGACCAACCGGCACCTGATCCGTTGGGTAGAAAAGATGGCGGATTTGACACAGCCATCGGGCATTCACTGGGTCGATGGAGGTCAACAGGAATACGACTGGCTGTGCGATGAGATGGTTTCGTCGGGGACCATGGTCCGGCTGAACCAGGAAAAGTGGCCGGGATGCTTCTACGCCCGCTCCGATGCGCGCGACGTGGCGCGGGTCGAAGACCGGACATTCATCTGTTCTTTTTCGAAAGACAACGCTGGTCCAACCAACAATTGGGTCGATCCCTACGAGATGCGGCGCAAGCTGAAAGAGCTGTTCAACGGCTGCATGCGTGGGCGGACCATGTATGTGCTGGCCTACAGCATGGGGCCGGTGGGATCGCCACTGTCGCGAATTGGCGTGCAGCTCACCGACTCGCCGTACGTAGTTGTGAATATGCGCATCATGACGCGGATCGGCTTGCCGGTGTTGGCAGAGATCGACCGCGACACCAGGCGCGTAGTGCCGTGCATGCACTCCGTAGGCGCGCCGCTCGATGCGGGGCAGCAGGACGTTCCCTGGCCGTGCAACGACGAAAAATACATTGCGCACTTTCCTGAGACGCGCGAGATCTGGAGCTACGGATCCGGATACGGCGGCAACGCGCTGCTCGGCAAAAAGTGCTTCTCGCTGCGCATCGCTTCCAATATCGCGCGTGACGAGGGCTGGATGGCGGAACATATGCTGATTCTGGGCGTGGAGTCGCCGCAGGGCGAGAAAACGTATGTGGCTGCGGCGTTTCCTTCGGCGTGCGGCAAGACGAACCTGGCGATGATGGTGCCGCCGAAGGCGCTGGACGGTTGGAAAGTATGGACGGTGGGCGACGATATCGCCTGGATCAGGCCAGATGCCAATGGGCAGCTGCGCGCCATCAATCCTGAGACGGGATTCTTCGGCGTAGCGCCGGGAACCAGCGCAAAGACCAATCCGAATGCAATTGCAACGCTTTCTCGGAACACGATCTTTACCAACGTGGCGCTGACACCGGATGGCGGAGTGTGGTGGGAAGGGATGACGGATGAGCCGCCCGCCGAATGCACTGATTGGCGCGGCCAGAGGTGGACACCGGAGCTGGCCAAGCAGACAGGGGCGAAAGCGGCGCATCCCAATGGACGGTTCACTGCACCGGCATCGCAATGCCCGTCGATCGACGCGGCATGGGAAGATCCAGCGGGTGTGCCCATCAGCGCATTTATCTTCGGCGGCCGCCGCTCGACAACCATGCCGCTGGTGTTTCAGGCCTTCAACTGGAGCGCAGGCGTCTACGTGGGCGCGACTATGGGATCAGAAACCACGGCAGCAGCTGCAGGCGCGGTGGGCATGGTGCGGCGCGATCCTATGGCCATGCTTCCGTTTTGCGGCTATCACATGGGCGACTACTTCCGGCACTGGATCAAGATGCAGCGCTCGCTCAGCAGCACGCCGCGCATCTTCCATGTCAACTGGTTCCGTAAGGGCGAGGACGGGAGTTTTCTTTGGCCGGGCTTCAGCGAAAACATGCGCGTGTTGAAGTGGATTGTGGACCGGGTGCATGGGCGCGCGCAGGGCAAGGAGACGCCGATCGGCTGGACACCCTATTACGACGATATGGAATGGAAGGGACTCGACTTCTCGCGCGAGCAGTTTGAACAGATGCAAGAGGTGAACCGCACTGCATGGCGCAAAGAGCTAATCGGCCATGAAGAGCTCTTCATCGATGTGCACGATCACCTTCCGCCGGAGATGATCTACGAGCGGGAGCTGCTGATCTGCAGAATGTAATTGGGTGCGAGTTACATTCGACCGCGTGAAATGCGAGCGAACATGACGTGCAGGTGTTTCTCATTCGCCGATCCGCTCAACCGCAGGCATGAAGCCGAGCCGGCGGCAGAAGCCGCTAACGAGAGCCGCGGTCCCCTCGCTGGTGACAGGTGCGGCGCGCAAAACAAGATGAGGACCCGCGCCGGCAGTCAACGACTGCGGCGATGCCGCGATAGCAATGCACTTATCCGGGCGATTGGTGCAGCTTGCCAGGTCGGCAATCGACAAATTGGTGGTGGGAGTGGCAAAGACGGTGCGGGGCGGAGCCATGCGGTCGAGCAGCCACAGAATCTCGAGCTTCGATTCGAGCTCGTCTGGCACGCAGTCGATGACGAGATCGGCTTCACGGACGGCATCTTCAATGGAAGAAACGAAGGCGACCGCGGGCAGCGCCTCGGGGCCGAGCTCAAGCCGGATCGACTCGCTGGCATGGTGCAAGTTGCTGGGCATTACGTCCTCAAGCAAGACACGAAAGCCAGCGCGGGCCGCACCGAGTGCGAGCCAACGGCCCAGGGGGCCGGCGCCGATGATGGCGACTGTTTGCGTCAATCCGGGATTACTTGGCGGTGAGGGCGGTTGCGACGTCCTGCGCGTTGGGCCGGGTTTGCAGCAAGTGCTCGGCGACGCGGGCGCGCTCTTCGGTAGTGAGGGTCGGGATCGTGGCCAGGACGCGGCGCAGGGTAACGGCGACATCGTCAATGTAGTTCATCAGGCGGATTGCTTCTCCTGAAAGCGGCATGTTTCTCCTCGTGAGTTGAGTTCCGTTCTTATTGTAGAGCGCGGCGCCGGGTCGAGCGAAACCTGACCTTGGCGGGCTTTCCCTTGATGATGACGGGCTCCCGGCAACCCGGCCGAGGTGTCCGCTCAATTTCACTTCTGCGATGATGTCGGAAGGTGCTATAAGAAGAGCACCAGCGGCGACCCCTCAAAACGCTGCGAAAGCAATCCTAGAGAAGATAATCACGGCACTAAAAGAAAGAAGCGGCGAGGGCTGCGTGCAGGATGCCCGCGTTCATCGTTTAGACCAGCGGGAAGTCTAACAGTAAAACCAAGCAGAAATTTGAAAGGATGAAATGAGCAAGCTCAGGATGCGCGGGATTCGGCCGGCGGTGATGATGATTTGCGCGGTTTTACTGATGACGGACGGATGCCACTCCGCGACAGATGCGGCAGGAAGCGGGAGCGTCAGTGCAAGTGGAGGGCAGGCGGGTGCGGCGACATACACGAGTTCGGGCGCACTGAGCAACCAGTTGACGACGGCGACGATTAACGATCCATCGTTGAATAATATGCCGGCGGCGACGCTGACGATTCCCTTGGGCTGGAAGATGCAGGGAGCGATGATGGTGAGCCCATGCAACACAACGCCATGGCCCGTATTCCGGTCCGATTCGCCCGACGCGTTGATGCAGATGCGGTATGAGCCGGTATTTGGCTGGAAGTGGCGACCCCAGGTTCGAGCCTTGGACACTTCGGGCTGCGCGCCGCTGAAGGGCGCAATGACCGCGGCGCAGTTTCTCGAGTATTACATCGGCACGATGCAGGGCGGAGTGCACGTAGTGGGGACGATGCCAGTGTCGTCACAGTACCAGCAATGGGCAAACGGGCTGGCCGCGCAGGCGAACCAGTTGAGCAGCCGAATGGTTCCGGCGCTGCAATCGCAGAACACGGCGGATACGGGAGCGTTGCGAATCGAGACGGTGGATGGCTCATTCGTGGTGGAACAGCGGCTGCGGACCGTGGTGGAGTGCGGAGTGAACAACAGCAACACGACGATGAACGGCGGCGTGTGCTGGGCGCGTGTGGATGTGCTGACGGCGCCCGAAGGAAAGCTGGATGCGCTGGTGCAACTGGTGGACAGTAACAATCTGCCGCATGGAGTTTTCGACCCCACCTGGGGGCAGGCATTTATGGCACGGCAGCAGCGGCAAGGGGATGCGATGCTGGCGAAGTTGGCGGCTCTGGAAAAGGCTGAGAACCAGATGATCTATCAGCAGTTTCAGCAGATCATGGCGCGCTCGGCGGCGGAGCACCAGGCGTTTATGCAGCAGCAGGAATCGCAGTTCCAGAGCGCGATGAGCAATGCAAATGCCTCGATGAATGCGCAAAGCACCGCGGCTTCGGATTGGGTGGATTATGCGCTGGACCAGCAAACAGTGTCGGGTCCGCGGGGAATCGCAAATGTTTCGAGCGCGTATTCCGAGACATGGACCAACGGAACGCAGTGGTACCAAACCAACGATCCGAACGCAAATCCGAATGGCGTGCTCCAGGGAAACTGGACGCAAACGACACAGGTGCACGGCAACGGGACGCCGAAATAAAGGCTGGAAATTGGCAATGGGCTGGAGCGGAGAAGAAAGACGATGATGGAGCTTATCCAGATTCTTTGGGACCTGTTCATGCTGCGCGATGCGAAGCGCAAAGGCCAACTAACCTGGCAGGTCTGGGCGTTCGCGATCGGCTTCGTGGTAACGCTGTATGCCATCGGACTGCCAGCCGCGGTGCTGTATCAGAATCACCCTCAGTACAAGCCTTTGTTTATTGCAGCGATGGCGCTTGACGGGATGGTCGCCATTGTCGGTTTCATCTGGGCCTGGAAGTTATATCGGATGATCCAGTCAAAGACAAAAGCGACTGAGGACAAAGTGGGTAATTAGACAGGAAAGAATATAGAGAACAGGAGTCGTTAGCCGGAAGTCGAGTAACGTACAAATGTTTCGGGATGGGAGGCGCTCGTGTGGTTGATTGCCTTCATTGTGCTTCAAGGACTCGCCATTTGGTCCGGCATTCGGCAAGAGGAGCGAGCCGGCCTGT
>CAZKJB010000227.1:0-6851 GCA_964552975.1 uncultured Occallatibacter sp.
GGCGCAGCAGCAGCGAGATTTCGCGATAGGCCATGGCGTGCTTGGAGAGATCGTCATACATCACCAGCGCGTGCTTGCCGTTGTCGCGGAAGTACTCACCCATCGCAGTTGCGGCGTAGGGCGCGAGATAAAGCATCGGCGCGGGCTCCGACGCCGAGGCGGCCACGATGATGGTGTGACCCATGGCGCCGGCTTCAGTGAGCGTTTGCACCACGCCGGCGATCGAGGAACGCTTCTGTCCGATGGCACAGTAGATGCAGATGAGATCGTTTTTGGCGTTGTTGATGATGGTGTCGAGCAGGACGGCAGTCTTGCCGGTCTGGCGATCGCCAATGATCAATTCACGCTGGCCGCGGCCGATGGGAATCATGGCGTCGATGGCCTTGAGGCCGGTGGCCATGGGCTCGCGGACGCTCTGGCGATCGATGATGCCGGGGGCTAGACGTTCGACGGGAAGCGTGTCCTGGGTGTCGATGGGGCCCTTGTCGTCAATGGGCGCGCCGAGCGCGTTGACCACGCGGCCGATCAGGGCGGGACCGACGGGAACGGAAAGAATTTTGCCGGTACGCTTGACCTCATTGCCTTCGCTCAACTCGGTGTAATCGCCGAGGATTACGGCACCCACCTGATCTTCTTCCAGCGAGAGCGCGAGACCGGCAATGCCGTGCGGGAAGCTGAGCAACTCGCCGGCCATGACTTTGTCGAGGCCGTGGAGGCGCGCGATGCCGTCGCCGAGCGACGTGATGGTACCGACCTCGTCGACCTGGACCTTCGAGTCGTAGTTTGCGATCTGCTCGCGAAGGAGCTGTGTAATTTCGTCTGCTTTGATCTGAGCCATTATCTTCCTCAGGGGTAAGGGATCAGGGGTCAGGGGTCAGCCTCATAGTGCCAAGTTGACCGCTCAACCAAAAATCGCCAGTCTCCGTGATCCTCCCCAATCGAATTTCATACTTTGTTCGAACTGCATCGATAGTTCTGTGGGCCAGTCGGCTTTTTGATCCCTGAAATCTGACCCCTGATCCCTAGCCGGTTTCAGCCGGCGGTTAATGCTTCTTTCAAACGGTCGAGGCGGCCGCGCACAGAGCCGTCATAGACTGTGGAACCGAGGCGAATCACGGCGCCACCAAGAATTGATTTGTCGAGCGTGAAGCTGGCGTCGATTTTGGCGCCAGCAAGTTTTGCCACTTCTGCCACGAGTGTCGAGCGTTCGTCTTCGCTGAGCTCGCGCGAGGTGACAATCTCCGCGGGGCGGATTCCCAACTGCTCCTGCAGAATCCTGCGGTAGGCCGTGGCAACTTCAACCACGTGGCCGATGCGATCGTTGGAGATGAGCACGGCGAGCAGGTTGCGCAGCTCCTTCTGCATGCCGAGCGTTGCGTTCAGTTTGTCGAGAATCGCGACCTTCTGCACGGCAGAGACTGCGGGGTTGACAAAGAACGTGCGCAGTTCGGGGCTCTCGTGCCAGGTCGCGAGGAAATCGCTGAGCTGACCATCGATGGCGTCCGTCGAGAGCTTGGCGGCCGTAACGACCTCGGCAAAGGCGGTTGCATAGCGGGCAACGAAGGCGGGCATCTAGCTGTTTCCTCCCTTGCCTGCGCCGTCAGAGGCAACTCCGGCGACGAGTTCAGCAATAAGGGCGCGATCGGTGTCGGGAGTGAGCGATAGTTGCTTCGCAGCCTGCTCGATCGCGAGATCAGCCGCAAAGGTTCGCAGGCCGCGCCTGGCCTGCGCGGCGGCAACACCAATTTCCTGCTCGGCGGCGGCCACGATGCGCGTGGTTTCCTCACCAATGGAGGCTTTAATGCGCTTCTCATCTTCCAGGCTTTCCCGTTCGATCTGCGCGCGGAAGTTGCGCATCTCTTCGCCGAGCCCGGCAAGCTTGGCTTCAACGGCGCTAAGGCGGGCCTGCGCGTCCGCGGTGGCGTCACGGGCGGTCTTGAGGTCCTTGCTCAGAGTCTCGGAGCGGCCACGGATGATTTTCGGCATCATGCGGCCGAGCGGAATGACGATGGCAAAGACGATGATGGCGAAGTTAATGATCAGAAAAATGCGCGCCGTGGTTTCGACATCGAGATGCAGAACACGGGCGATCGACTGCACCATGGGTCCATGCAGAAATCCCTCTTCCTGCTCCTTGTCGGCTTTGGCAGCTTCGACAGCCGCTCCATCGCTGGAGGGAGCGGATGCAGCGGCGGGCGAAGAACCCGGAGCCTGCGCGGAAGCGTGAAAAGGCGTGGTGAAAAGCGTAACGGCGAATGCGGCAACGAGTGCACAACGCAAAATCAAGTTGAAAAGGCGCATCTGGAGGAGGGACTTTCTCAACGGGAACCCCCGGCGGCCACTGGCAGAACCGCGCGGACAGCCTGGCTGGCAAGATCGGCGATGGAACCCTGGATGGCAGTTCGGGCTGAGGCGGCCTCGGAGTCGAGGGCAGTCTTCGCCTGGCGAACCTTTTCCTGGGCCGCCTTGCGGGCGGCGTCGAGAGCGGTATCGCGCTCGGCATTCCACTGCTTCACGCGCTGCTCGCGGACCTTGTAGGCCTCGGCGCGCGACTGGCGGAGGCGTTCGGCGTACTCGGCCGTTTTGGCCTCGGCATCGGCGATCGCCTTGCGGGCGTCTTCCATCGCGCCTTCAGTGAGGGCGCGGCGATTTTGGAGGACGGCGGTGAGCGGTCCCTGGATCAAGAACTGGTAGGAAATGACCAAAACAATAAACAGCAAAGCCGTCGGAATGGCACCGATGAAAAGCTCTGCGACTTGTTGGAGGATGTCCTGCATGGCGGTATCGGGCCACAGCCTCGATCAGGTTAGGAAATTCGCAAGTGGAACCCTTTTTTGTATCAGGGTGAGCCGCTCAAGTCAACGCAAGGCGGACTCGATGAACCGTTCTTTGTGACACGAGTCACGAATCGGGAAATTCACGGAAATAAGGCTTGATTTTGCCCAAAATGAGCACATACTGAAAAGTACCACCTAGACCCAGTCCAGGGTCCAGCGGGCAGCCGGTTTCGGGATATCCTTCCACTCCCCAAGCCGTCTGCCCGCCTCTAATTTTGGGGCAAATTTTCGACCGGCTGATATGCGCGATTTCGGAATCAATGCCGCGTTTCCGCACCCTATTTGGTTGCGCCGGCGGGAGGTTTGTCCGGCGTGAGCAGCCCCTGTGCGCGGAGCCAGTTTTCGAGCAGCCCCGGCCATTGGTCGAGCGCAGGATCGCCTTTGCCCAGTCCGGTACCGTGTGGTCCGTTGGCAAAGACGTGCATCTCTGAAGGCACCCCGGCCTTAAATAGCGCCTCATAAAACTGCAAGCTCGCTCCAGCGGACACCGTCTTATCGGTAAATGTCTGGTAGATGAAGGTAGGTGGAGTGTCCTTGGTGACGAACAGGAGTGGATTGTATTTGGCCTTGAGCGCGTCACACTGGTCCATGATGTTGAAGATTTTGCAGTAGCTCAGATACGTGGTATCGGTGGTGATGGCATCGAGCCAGGGATAGCCGAGGACGAGGTAGTCGGGGCGGCTGGAGACGCGGTCATTCGAATCGTCCGCCTCAGGGTTGGCGGCGACGAACTGGGTTCCGGCAAGCGCGGCCAGATGGCCGCCAGCGGAAAAGCCAATGACAACAATGCGATTGGGGCTGATGTGGTAATCGATCGCGCGGGTGCGGATGGTTTGGATGGCGCGGCGAGCGTCATAGAGCGGGACGGGGAACATGTAGCCGTGCGAGGAGAGCCGGTAAGTGAGTACGAAGGCCTTGAATCCACGGGCGGTAAACCAGTCAGCCACTTGCCGGCCTTCAAGGTTGCCGGCCAGGCCTCGATAGGCGCCGCCGGGAAAGATGATCACCGCGGAACCGGTTCCGGTTCCAGGATGCGGATCGAAGATGGTAAGGGCTGGAATGTCGTCGCATGTCGCGCCAGTGGCCCCGGGAGCTGTTCCCGGCCACAGGCGGACGGTCTGGATGCCGAGGAAGGCATTGTCGGCGCCGGGAGTGGCGCATGCGGGTGGGGTAGTTTGGGCCAGAGCAGCGGAACTGAGGAGAACAGAGGCGAACAGCGTAGACAGGACTTTCATTGAGGACCTCGGCGGGTTTCGCGAGGATTATACGAAAAACAGGGAACAAGGGGACAAGGGGACGAGGGCGGAAGGGATCAGAAAGGCGGGCTTCGGGACTACGAGGCCAGTCAAGGGTGCATGGTCCTTGCTTCT
The DNA here is from genome assembly GCA_964552975.1 of uncultured Occallatibacter sp. Classification (GTDB taxonomy): domain Bacteria; phylum Acidobacteriota; class Terriglobia; order Terriglobales; family Acidobacteriaceae; genus Telmatobacter. The sequence continues at coordinate 4,208 of CAZKJB010000227.1, forward strand.
CACAGCCAAATTGCCGTGTGGCCCGGGCAGGAGTTGGCGGCCTGGGCGCAAAGCGTCTCCGCCAGATCGAGGCCGTAGCGGGCGAAGTAGTAGGCGGCGCCATGAACTCGCTCCTGCAAAACGCCGCCAGGATAGAGCGCCTGGAATATGGTCTCAGCATGGCGCGAGAGCGTGGATTCGCGCTGCAGCTGGAAGTTGGCGGCAAGCGTGCGCAGGCGGCTCATCTGATAGCGCATTTTTCCAGCCGCGGTTTCGGCCGATTGCCCCAACCCCTTGTCCTGCGATTGCAGCCAATCGACAAGCATTGTGAGCTCTGCGTCAACGGCGTTGCCGGCAGCTGCAAGCTTCTGCTTGGTCTCAGTGGGCATCGACCGCGCCGCGAGACGCAGCGCGAGCGAGGAAGCATTCTCTTCTTTGAAAATCTGTTCGAGTGATAGCTCGTGGCGTTCGAGCTGCTTGGCGACTGCGGGCTCGATAAGCGATGCGGAGAAGCGAGGAAGTACCATTGTCTGGCGGCCGAGAATGCGCTCGTACACGACGGCCGATTGGGCGAAATAGGCGATCTCGGCTGGGCCGGCTGCCAGCGCTGAAGTGGAAAACAGAAAATCCTGAAAGACGGGACGAAGCAGCGCGGAGGGCGAGAAGCGTTCAGGCTCGGCTTCGAGAATGGCAACAAGATCTGCCGTGGAAAAGGTCTGCTTGCCGGCCTGCCACAGTCCGTTTGGCTCTTCGGCTCCCGGCGCGATTCGCTTGAGAGCGAGACGCGCGCCGGTCTTTTCGTCCATCAGAAACAAGAGGCTCGATTGCGGAGCGACGGCTACCTGGACGTGATAACCGGCAGCTTCAAGAGCGTGGCCGCGTTCATTGAGCGCGGCATACAGCTCGTCGGCACGCTCGATGGCCGCGCGCAGCACGGGCGCCCCGAGGCGGTGGAAGGCGCGCCCACTTGCGTCGACCATAAGGAGGCCTTGTGCAGCGAAGACTTTGGAGTAGAAGCCGGCGAAAGCCTGTGCAAACGTTTGGCCCGGACGATATGAGTTGACGATCGCTTCAGTAGCTTCAGAGGCGCCGAGCAGTTCCGCGGCGCGCTCCACGAGCGGCGTGATGGAGTCGTCGAGCACCACATGGCCGGCGGGGATTGCAGCTTCAGGCGCGCGGTCGTAGACCAACTGCGCGAGCTCGCGGCCCGCGGGAAAGGTTACGTGATTGACCTCGCTGAAGTCGTGGTCCTCCGATGCAAGCCAGAAGACTGCCACGTGAGGTCTGCCGGATTCGGTGTACCGGCGGGCGCGAGCGATGGCGGTTGCGGCTTTGAATGGCGTGTATAACGGGCCACCAAAGATGCCGACCTGCTGCCCCGTGAGAACGGCGCCTGCGCCACTCGAGAGCGAGTCAAGCGACGCTGCGGCAGAGGGCGACGGGTTTTGCGCAGCGAGCAAGCGAACCAACTCTGGCCAATGCGCTGGGCGCGGCAGTTGGTTTTCATTGACCGTGTCCGAAGGAAGGAAAGCAGGGAGAGTCCCCGCGCAGAAGTCAAGGAAGAGCCGGTTCATTCCCGGCGCGATCGATATGGGATAACAGTCTGCGGTCAAAAGATCGTTCACCTGCGGCTCATTTGCCTCGGAAACAAGTTTATGTGATGGCGGGATTAGAAATTAGCCTTTTAAAGGATGCCATGGCGGGTCCAATCGATGCAGAACCCGAAGGCTATCTGCGTATACTCGACTTGAATTGAGAGTTTCTTGATTGCTTTCATTCTGGAGAGATGGAAATGGCCGGCAAAAAACGAAAGAAGGCCGTAAAAGCGAAAAAGGCCACCAATGTGGTTCAGCGGGCCACGATTCTGAGTTCGGTTGTTGCGTATGAAGGGCCGCTGTTTCGTGTGCTGCACGACAAGATCATCGAGCCGGACGGAAAGAAGAATGAGCGCGATGTCATCCGACACAACGGAAGCGTTGTGATTCTGGCGCTGGACAACGCGAAGAGCAAAAAGAATCCCTGGATCGTGATGGAACGCCAGTACCGGCATGCCGCCAACCAGTACCTGTGGGAGCTGCCCGCAGGAAAGCTGGAAGCCGGCGAGGCCCCGCTTGACGGGGCGAAACGCGAGTTGGAAGAAGAGACCGGCTACCGCGCGAAAAAATGGAAGCCGCTGTTGGAGTACTACGCGAGTCCCGGCTTTCTGGGCGAATCGATGAAGGTTTTTCTTGCGGAAGGGCTCGAGCCGGGCGATGCACACCCAGAGGAAGATGAGGTCATTGAATTGCGGCTGGTAAAGCTGTCAGACGTGCTGAAGATGATTGAAAAAGGAGCTATTCACGACGGCAAAACCCTGACCAGCGTTCTCTACTATGCGCGATTCAACGGCGGCCGACCGAAAAAATAACGATTGTCGGCATTATTTTGTCCTTAAACAATCTCTGTCCCGCAGAGTGGAATTTTGGACCTTTTCCACCGAAAAACTTGCCCGAAGTTGTCACTTTTCTGTTTTGGACCGCAACTTCATCAACCTTTCAACGTCTTCCGGCGTCTTACCAAGTATCGGTGGGAAGATCCCTCCCAGGTCTCACCGTACTCCCGCAAGAGCAGGAAAAGGAAGGCAGGAACCTGTGGCTCAGTACAAGGGAAAGGTCAAGTGGTTCAA
>CAZKJB010000228.1:0-6832 GCA_964552975.1 uncultured Occallatibacter sp.
CCATTACCGACGGCGCGCACTCCACAAAAAATGCCAATCTCCGCTGGCCCGACGTCCTCGCCGCGCGCCTCAATCAGGATCCCAGTCTCAAAGGCATCTCGGTTTTGAATGAGGGCATCGGCGGCAATCGCGTTCTCAACGAAATGACCGGCCCCAGCGCACTTTCGCGCTTCGACCGCGATGTCCTCTCGCAGAATGGCGTCCGTTATGTCATCGTTCTTGAGAGCATCAACGACATCGGCCACCTGGCGCATCCCACCGCGCCCAACGACGTCGTCACTGCCGCTCAGTTGGAATTCGGCCTCAAGCAAATTGCCGACGCCGCGCACCAGCACGGCATCAAGGCGATTGGCGCTACGCTCACTCCCTATGTCGGCGCAAACTACGCTTCGGATGCAGGTGAGCAAATTCGCGAAGCTGTCAACGATTGGATTCGCTCGAGCGGCACATTCGATGGCGTCGTCGACTTCGACAAATTCACGCGCGATCCGCAGAATCCCACGCGCTTCAATCCGGCCTTCGACTCAGGCGATCACCTGCACCCCGGCGACGACGGATACAAAGCCATGGGCGGCGGCATCGACCTCTCCCTCTTCGCAAAATAATCTGCATCGACTGGGTGCCCCATCCTTTCGCCGTTCTTGGCGAAAGGGTGGGACTGCGCCGGTATCATCAACGTATGAAGCGCACCCTTCTCTCCTGGAGCAGCGGTAAAGACAGCGCCTGGACCCTCCATGTCCTCCGCGGCGATCCCGCGATCGAACTCTGCGGCTTGGTCACCACGGTCAATACTCAATTTGATCGCGTTGCCATGCATGGTGTGCGTCGCGCCGTTCTCGAAGCGCAAGCCGCCGCCGCCGGACTTCCGCTGTGGATCGTCCCGCTCCCGTGGCCCTGCTCCAATGAGATTTACGAACGGCGGATGGCCGAGGTGTGCCGCCGTGCCGTCGCCGAGCGCATCGACGCATTCGCTTTCGGCGATCTCTTTCTCGAAGACGTGCGCGCTTATCGCGAAAAAAATCTTGCGCCCACCGGCCTGGAGCCGATCTTTCCACTCTGGCAAATTCCCACCGACACGCTCGCTCGCGACATGATCGCCGGCGGCCTCCGCGCGCGCCTCTCCTGCATCGACACCCAAAAGCTGCCGGCGAGCTTTGCCGGCCGCGAGTTCGACCTGGAACTGCTGCGCGACCTGCCGCCCGGAACCGACCCCTGCGCCGAGCGCGGCGAGTTCCACACCTGCGCCTACGCCGGGCCCATGTTCGCGGCGCCGCTCCCCATCGAGACCGGCGAGATCGTCAACCGCGATGGCTTCGTGTTCGCCGACTTCCTGATGCCCGCCGCCGACTCCGTCAGTGTCTAGCCTCTGAGGCTTCGCAACGCCGGATACAACTTTCTCCACTGCGCATATCCCAGTTTATATGCCTTCACATCCGCTGCGTCCGGCGCAATCCTCTCGGCCACTTCAATCGCCTGTCCGCACGCCTCGTCCAAATTCTTCCAGTGTCCCGCTCCCACGCCCGCCATCAGCGCGCAACCGAATGCCCCACCCTCTTCGGCCGTGAGCACTTCCACCGTGTGCCCGTAGATCCCCGCCTGTATCTTGCGCCACAGCGCTCCGCGCGCTCCGCCGCCGCCCAAACGGATGCCGTTCACCGGGATCCCCAGCTCCGCGAACAGCGCAAATGTATCCTGCAGCGAATACGCCACGCCTTCCAGAACCGCACGCACAAAATGCGCTGCCGTGTGCTGCACACCAATCCCAGCAAACGCGGCGCGTACCCCCGGATCGAGATGCGGAGTCCGTTCACCCAGCAAATACGGCGCCCACAGCAGTCCCTCGCTTCCCGCCGGAACCTTCGCCGCGCCCTCGCTCAGCGCGTCGTAACTCTGCCCGGTAAAAAACGTCCCACGCAGCCAGTTCAAACTCAGCCCTGCGCTTTGCGTCACGCCCATTACGTGCCAGCGGCCTGGAACGGCATGGCAGAAGGTATGAATGCGTCCCTTCGGATCCTTCGTCGGTTCTGCCGTAGCCGCAAACACCACGCCCGAAGTCCCAATCGTTGCCGACACGCTGCCCGGCTGCAGAATCCCCATACCAACCGCGCCCGCGCCCTGGTCTCCAGCTCCCGCCGCCACCGGTGTTCCCGCCTTCAGCCCTGTCGCTCCCGCGGCCGTCTCGCTGATGCGCGCGCAGATCTCCGGCGACTCAAACACCTTCGGTAGCCAGCTCATCTCGATCCCCGCAGCCTCGGCCACTTCGCGCGACCAGCGGCGGTGCGTCACATCGAGCAGCAGAGTTCCGCTTGCCTCCTGCACGTCGATGGCAAACTCGCCCGTCAAACGATAGCGCACATAATCCTTCGGGCACATCACGTGCTTGATCTTTTTGTAGATCTCCGGTTGGTGCGTCTTCACCCACAGCAATTTGGTCAGCGTAAAATTCGGCAGCGCCGGGTTGCACGTCAGCTCGATCAGCCGCTCGTAGCCAATCTTCTCCGTCAGCCAGTCGCACTCTGGCTGTGTTCGCGTGTCGCACCAGATGAGCGCCGGCCGCAGCACCGCGCCCGCTTCATCCAGCATCACCGCGCCGTGCATCTGCCCCGTTAGCGCGATGGCCACTACCGGCTCGCGTGGTTCAGGCGTGCTCGCAAGGGCTCCGCGAATGGCCTCCTGTCCGGCGCGCCACCAATCTTCGGGATCCTGCTCCGCCCACCCTGGATGCTCGGCGCGAAACGGAGCATGTTCGCTCGACGCTCCGCCAATCAGCTTTCCGTTGCCGTCGACAACAACCGCCCGCGTCCCGCCCGTTCCTACATCCATGCCAAGGAACCACATCGCCCTGTTCTCCCTCACGTAAATCGCTTTTTTAGACGCACGAAGGATAGCAGCTTTCGCATTGGCCGGAAAAGCAGCGCATTCATCTGGGCCTTCCTAAGAAACCCGCTGCCCCGCATTTGAAGAGCGAGAATCGAAACCGCAAATCAACTACCACTTTCGGGGTCTGACATCCCATCCTCGCGCGTTGTAGGATGCGGAATCGTCTGGCTCCTGCGATGATCTCCCCGGCCCCAACGTTCATCGCAGGCGTTCAGGAGGCGAAATGACAAACCATAATCGAATCACCACAGGGCTTCTTCCGCTCCTGGCCGCCCTAGTTTTTTCCACGCAGATTGCGTTCGCCGGCGCGCCGCTGAAAGGCATCGACGTAAAGCTTGGCAAGAATCCGGGTGGCGGATGCGCAGCCCGTACCACCGACGCTGGCGGAAACGCTGACTTCGGCATCTGGCCCAAGGGCAACTACACACTCAGCTTCACTTCCGCTGCGGTCCCCGTCATCGCGATCCCTGCATCCGCAAGCCGCTCCCAATCTCCCGCGGCCAAACCGGTAACTCCAGATTCCACGACGATCCACGTCGTCATCTCCGGCGCGGCATCTGGCAAACTCGAGCGCGACGCCAATGCAGGAGCATCGTCCGACCGCGCCGTGCCGCTTGAATTTTCTCTCGATGGCAAACAGAAGCTCGTCGTCCTCGTCACTGCAGGGCAATAAGAACCGTCGTCTCGCCGTAGAATCACTCTCAGCGCGCTGGGCCCCATCGTTGCGGTGTGCTTGTTCTTACTGCCAGGGTGGGATCGCATTTCTCGCAGCCCAACGCACTCTTTGAGGTGATTCCGGTCCGTGCCGCCCACACCCCAACCTGTGGCCCTCCAATCGCTCGCTTTCGATCCGGGCGACCCTAATGCCGCGCTGGCCGCTATTCCGCAATCCCCTGCCGTATTCGCCCTCCATGGCGCTGACGCTCACGCCGAGCCCTACATCGGGCGCACGCCCAACCTCCGCGGCCGCCTCGAGCGTTTGTTGCAACCTTCGCCCAAACATCCGCGCCGCCTCCATCTCGCCGGTCTCGTCCGCCGCATCGAGTGGCGTCTCACCGGATCCGAGTTCGAATCGCTTCTCCTGCAGTTCCAGCTCCTCGAAAAGGTCTACGGAGCGAAATCGCTCGAGCGCATGCACCTTCGCCACCCGGCATTTGTCCGTTTCCTCGGGAGCAATCCCTATCCGCGCACCGTTGTTACGCATCGCCCCAGCCAGCGCGAAGCCGATTGGGCCTACGGGCCGTTTCCCTCGCGCGCCGCTGCCGAACGCTACTCCGAAGAAATGCTCAAGCTCTTTCTTCTCCGCCGCTGCGACTTCGATCTCGCGCCCGACCCCAGCTTTCCCGGTTGCGTCTACTCCGAAATGAAGATGTGCCTTGCACCCTGTTTCAAAGGCTGCACTGATGAGCGCTACCAGGAAGAATCTGCCGCAGTTCAAAAATTTCTCTCGACGCGCGGCGAAAGCCGCCTCGTCACGCTTCGCGCCCAGCGCGATCAGGCCTCCACCGAACTTGCCTTCGAATCCGCCGCTGCGCTCCACGCCCAGGTGCAGCGCGTTGAAGGCGTCCGTGCCCTTGCTGCGGAACTTGTTCGTCCCCTCAGCCAACTGCGTGCCATCATTCTCCAGGCCTCCGCGAGTCCCGGCGAAGTCGCTGTTTTTCTTTACGAGAACGGCCTTCTGCGCGGCCCTGCCGCTTTCTCAACCCTCGGCGTGCGCATCCAGAACGAACAATCAGGATCGTCGTCGCTCTTCGCGCAACCCGTGGCGATTGAACCAGTCCCGGAGGAGCAGCAACCGGAGACACCGGAACAAAGAGCTGAGGCAGCACCCGCGAGAATCCCGCATACGCTGCTCGAATCCCGTCTCGAATCCACTCTCGCCGCGCTCGCTGAACCTTCCGGGCCACCCACATCCGCCGATCGTGTGGGCCATCTCGCGCTGCTCAAGCGCTGGTACTACCGGCCAGAGGCGAAACGCGCCGGCGAAATCTTCTTCCCCGCCGCTGACGATCGCTGGCCGCTCAGAGCCATCCTGCGCGGCATCGGCCGCATCGCCGCAAAATCTCTCGCGCCCGCCCTGTAACCATCTCTGTTCCCGCGCGAATGCCCTCCGCGCCTCTGCCCCCGCTGATACACTGTCCCCGCAAGGAGTTGCACCGCAAATTCAATGGTCGAGCTGCTGCCTTCCATCCTCTCCGCGGATTTTGCCCACCTGGCCGACCAGATTGCTGCGGCCGAGCGGGGCGGCGGCACCACCATCCATGTCGATGTCATGGACGGCCATTTCGTCCCCAACATCACACTCGGTCCCCCTGTGGTTGCGAGTATCCGCAAGGCCACCAAGCTCCCGCTCGATTGCCACCTGATGATCGATAACCCCAATGAATACATCGCCGCGTTCGCCGATGCGGGGGCCGATTGGGTGAGCGTCCACTACGAGGCCTGTCCTCACCTGCACCGCACGCTCGAGCTGATCCTCCACCACGGTATGAAGCCCGGCGTGGTCCTCAATCCCGCCTCGCTCGTCGATCTCGTCGTTGAAGTCCTGCCTATGGTTCACCACGTCCTCATCATGAGCGTGAATCCGGGCTTCGGAGGGCAGCAGTTTATCCCTTTTTCGCTCGACAAGATCCGCCAGCTTGCCCTGGTCCGCCGCGAGCTTGGTCTGGACTTCAAGATCGAGGTAGATGGCGGAGTGGCTCACGACACGGTTGTCGCCATCGTCCAAGCGGGTGCAGAGTTGCTCGTGGCGGGCAACGCCGTCTTTGGTGCCGGACAGCCGGAACGCGACGCGCGCGCCCTCCTTGCCGCTGCCCGTAAAGCCGCAAAGTCGAAGCCCGCAGGCAAGAATGCGGCCAGAAAGAGTAAAATTCACTGATAAAGATCAGGCAAGAAGCGGATGCCCGTCCCCGGGGCTTCCTTCAAACGAGGTGGTATGAACCGGTTGTCTCTGAAGTTTGTCGTTGTCACACTTCTTGTGTTGTTTCTAGGCGGAGTTTCAGCCGACGCCGCGCAAAAAAAGAAGCAGAAGAAGGCCTACGATCTGGGCCAGAATCCGCTCGCGGGCGTGCAGTCCAAGCAGCCCGACAAGGAACTTTACGACAAGGCCATGATCGCCCTCAAGAAGGGCCGGTACGACGTGGCGCGCCTCGACCTGCAAACCCTCCTCAATACCTACCCTGAGTCGGAATACCGCATGCGGGCCAAGCTCTCGGTGGGCGACACTTGGTTCAAAGAGGGTGGTTCCGCGGCCCTCACACAGGCCGAGGCCGAATACGAGGACTTCATCACTTTCTTCCCCAATGCTCCTGAAGCCGCCGAAGCCAAAATGAAGGTGGCCGACATCTACTACCAGCAAATGGAGAAGCCCGACCGCGACTACACCAATGCTCAGAGCGCCGAAAAGGAATACCGGGAGATGATCAATATGTTCCCGGATTCACAGCTTGTTCCGCGCGCCAAGCAGCGGCTGCGCGAGGTGCAGGAAGTTCTGGCCGAACGCGAGGCTGAAATCGGCCTTTACTACGACAGCCGCGACGATTATGTTGCCGCCATTGCCCGCCTCCAAACTGTCTCTGACACGTATCCGCTCTACTCCAGGAGCGACCAGGTCCTTCTCGGCATCGGTGATGCTTATGCCGGCGAAGCGCACAACATTCAGATGTATCCCGGCCTGAACGGCGCTATCAAGGAGCGCCTCCACACCATGTATCTCGATAAGGCCGCCGCAGCCTACGCCAAGGTCATCACCCGCTATCCCATGGCGCCCCATGTTGAAGATGCACGCGATCGCCTTGTCGCCATGAACCGCCCCGTTCCCGAGCCGACTCAGGCCGCCATCGCTGAGAACGACGCCGAGGTCCGCAGCCAGCAACCCCTCCGCTTTGTCGACAAGACAATGGACATCATCAAGCGCGGGCCCACGGTGGTTGAAGCCACTCACGTCGGTGAG
>CAZKJB010000229.1:0-1379 GCA_964552975.1 uncultured Occallatibacter sp.
ACGGGCTGATGGCTCCATCGGTCATGGCTTGATTGATCGCTTCCTCTGCCGTAACAAATGTGTGCGCCGCGCGATTATGGCAGTCGATGCAGTCCATCACGCGCCGTTCGCCTTGAGGCTGCGCGCCGTTCAGAGCCGAAGCGGCGTACACCGTCTCGGTGCCGTCTGCATTCTGCCGCTGTACCCATGGAATCGAGGTCCGCGTTGGATCGGTTGCGATGTACTCGATGTGCCCGAGATGCACGCCGTGAATGCCCGACAGATGCGATAGGGAGTCAACGCCACCGAGATGGAGAATCAATACCGTCTGGGATTCGGTGTTCTGTTCGTCGTCGGCGAAACTTGACTTCACCAGCAGTTTGTCCCCTACGAACTTGGCAGGTGTGTGACAGCCCTCGCAGGTAAAGCGCGCCGGGCGCAGGCTCGTCACCGGCGAGGGAATCGGCGTGGGATAGTCGGGGATGATCCGGGGCGCGAGCGGCGCCAACGGATGAAGGCTTACCTCGATCAACTGCTTGGTGCCGTTCACCTTGGCGCTGAAGTACGCTTGCGCTCCCGCACCGATATGGCATTCCACGCAGGCCACATGCGAATGCGCTGAGATTTTATACGCCGTATACTCCGGCTTCATCACGTGGCATGAGCTGCCGCAGAACTGCGGCGAATCCATGTAAGCTGCCCCGCGATAGCTGGCTGTCGCCACCACCAGCAAATTCACAATCGTCGCCAGCAGCACAATATCCAGCCCATGACGGAAGATCCTGTCGTTGAGATCGATCTTCGGAAATTCCGCTGGGATCGTTCCGGCCTTGAGCAGCTTTCTCCGCCGTATCCAGACGCCAACGGGGATCAGCGCCAACCCAAGAACGAAAAGACCCGGCAGAATCAGGAAAAAGATAATGCCGATGTAGGGGTTCTCGCTCAGCCGGCCAAAGATCTCGACCAGCCAATAGCTGATCATCGTCGCGCCAGAGGCGGTTGTAAGCGCACCGCCTGCCAGGCTTATGGGATTGTTGCCGAAGAATAATGCCGGACGAACCCAGCTTTCACGGAATTTTTCAAATGCCGACACGTTCGCCGAGCCTCCACATCCAGAGTTGTGATCGCGAATGAGATGGTGACCCACCGGGGGGGCGGCGGGCCTGACCTCTGTCTACCTCAACAGTCTTGTTCTTACTTCAGCGTTTTGAAGTAAGCTGCAACGTCCTTCACCTGGGGATCGGTCAATCCGGCGATGGGCTTCATCTTGCCCTTGCCGTTCTTTACCGTCGCGGCGATCTGGTCCACAGTGAGAGCCTTCATCTCCGGATCGGACACCGGCTTGATGCCCATCGCTTTGGCCATTGCCGGAGATCGGAAGAGCACACGTCTGAACTCCA
>CAZKJB010000229.1:1389-6795 GCA_964552975.1 uncultured Occallatibacter sp.
CATTGCCGGGTTCGGTGTGCCGGTTGCGCCGTGGCACATTAAGCACTTTGATTTATAGGTTGCCGCGCCGTCGTCGGCGAAGCTCATACCGCAAGCCAGCAGCACCGTCGCGGCCAGCACAATATAAGAACGAGACCTCTTAGCCATTGCGAAACTCCTTGTGATTTCGGCGGCCAGTACGCACGATTAAGCGCCCGCCGGTTGGTTATGGTTGTCCAATCGGCCAGCGCTAGCGGCCGTTGCTCTCGCAACCGAAATGTTAACAGCAACCACTCCGGCACAAACCGGCGCGATCGAGACTAACGAACGGCGACCGCGCCGTCTTTCACTTTCACTTGCTCTTGCCTTTCCGCGCGCTTCACAAACACGTGCTCTTACTTTGCGAAGGTGCGGAAATAGTCCACCGAGTCCTTGATCTGCGCGTCGGTGATCTTACCCTTGAACGCCATCATCTTGCCTTTGCCGTTGGCTGTGGCTGCAATCATCTGCGCCTCGCTCATCGACTTCACTGACGGATCGCTGGCTGGCTTTACGCCCATCGCCTTGGCAATCCCCGGATTCGGCGTGCCCTCTGCCCCATGGCAGCTCTGGCACTTGCTCTTGTAGATCGCTTCCCCAGCTTGTTGGGCAAAGCTCACTGCGCTGGCTAGCAGTACCACTGCGGTCAGCGCGCATAGCGATCGAATCGTCTTGCTCATCGTGCAACTCCCGTATTTCTTTCCAGGCCGGCGTGCGATCATGCGTAGCCGGCCTGGCTTGCATCTTTAATCAAAACTCGTAGTGCACTCCCAACATCATGTTGTTCGCGTGGAAGGTGCGCGCCGCAGTTGCGCCCGCGGTCCCCTCGGTCAACCCCGTCGGATACCCGATCGAAGCGCAGGGAGTGATCGCCGCCGTGGGTGACGTCGCAAAGCTGCACAACGGTGATCCGGAAGGTCCGCCCTCCCCGTAGCCGAAGTAGTTGTACCCGGCCTTCAAAATCAGGCCGGTGTGCAGCGTATAAGAGGCATCAGCAAACGGGGACTGGTAAAGCGAAACCATCGATCCGTTCACGTCGCGCGGGTCGTTGAAGAAGCGGCTTCCGTTCACGTCGCTGGCTGTATATCCGAAGTTGGCGCGAAGCTTGTCAGTGAAGTTGTATGCGATCGACGCCGAACCGATCTGCGTAGGCGCATCCATAAAGTCTCTTGCGAACCAGGTCGCGTTACCCGCGCACAGGTAGGGTGCGCCCGAAGGGGTGACGGTGGCCACACCCGGGACAGCAGGCGTCGTCGCCGAAGCCGTTGTAGCGCCGCTGCTGAAGCAGATGTTCGTTGCCGCATACACGTCGCTATAGGAGTAATTGATGTTGAAGCTGACGCGCTCGTTCGGCGTAAGAGCGACTCCCATGCTGCCAATCCGGTTGTGGTCGACGTGGTTGATAGGGCCGTTATAGTTCACATCGCCCGCTCCCACGGCATCCTGGTTGTTGTTCGTGTTGTTGTGCCTCTCACGGTCGCTATACGAACCGGTGATCGTCGCCCAGCCGGCCGGCTTGTAAATTGTGTGCACCCTGAAGGTCTTGAACTGCCGTTGGCCTACCGCGGTAAACGCGTTATCGGCGTAGCCGAGTTCGGCCGACCCGTTCAAGTCCCAGTTCTTGGCAGGATGCAGCGCGGCAGTGAATACTCCGGCGTTCTCATTGATCGTGATTGTTCCGTTCACCGGATCGCCCGGCGCGATCGGAATCGGGCCCTGGTGAGGAACGCCCTGGCCGATGTTGCGGTTGCTATACCGATAGGTCAACGAAAACTGGGCCCGTGCCGCAACATCCCAACTTCCGGTCACATTGTTAATCAGGTATTCCTGGCCGTAGTAGTTGTAGATCAGCGTGCCGTTAATGCCGTGTGGCAATGAAACCGTTCCTGGAACCAGCGTTCCCGAGTAGTTAATGGTCCCATTGCCCGTTCCGGCAGGATCAGCCAACGCAGTCTGAGGAGGAATAATCGAACTGCTCGGCTCGTGCGTGCTCGAATAGGTGGCCTGATCGGCGAGGCTGAACCTCGGCATAACCTGCCAGACGATGCCGTAATCGGCGCCGATCACTGAATGCTGCGCTGTGGCGTGACCGCCGGTCCATATCACCGAGCGATTGGCTGTTCCGTTCGCTGCCAGCGTCGTCAGGCCTTGCGCGTTTTCATAATAAGCGGGCATGTCCGAGCTGCCGCGGGTGTAGTGCACATTCCCGTTCATACTGATGTTCTTGATCGCTGAGCTCTGCAAGCGAATCGTCTCGGTCGGTGTCCAGATCCGAGTTGGCTGAGAGCGCACATAGCTGGTGACCACCGAGCAAGCCGGATTGATGATCGGCATGCCGCCGGGCGTGTTCGCAGGCGACAGCAGAGTGTAGACCGTGGCGCTCGTATACGCGGTGCCCATGCTGGTCGTGTTGCAGGCGCCACTTACCTGATAACCATAAGGAGCAAAGCTCGTGTAGTTGCCCAGATAGGCGGGCGTTCCGTCCGCTAACTGTACCTGGAATCCGTTGGGATCGAGCGAATAGGACGTATCTGATTTGTAGTGATTGGCCTGGATCTCAAAAGTGATCTTCGTAGTCGCCTGCGGCTTCCAGTCGATCGCGCCCAGATAGTCGTCGCTGCCGTTGCGTTGATACTGCTGGAGCAGAGCGTTGTACTTCAAAATCGTGTAGGACGGGCTAAGCGCTGGACCTTCCATCGTGAAATGCGAGTACCCTAGCCGGTAGCTGAAGGTAGAGAGCGGCGCTAACGTGAGGTTGACGTCAGTCATCCGCCGCACCGTATTGAACAGTACGGGCGACTTGTTGATCTGTGACCAGGGCAGCGTGCCGACCGGCGCATTCGATGGGCCGATGGGAATTGACTGTCCGCTGGGAAGGTTTGGGTTCCCCAGCAGATCGTAGTTCGAGTACAGCCGGTCGCGGCGGAACATGCCGGAGAACTCGTAAATCTTGCCCTTGGAGAAATCGAGCTTGGCGAAGTTGTTGGGGTCGCCGCCGAATCCGCTGCCGAACGCCCTGAGGTCATCGACAATGGTGTTTTTCTTGCCCGGCAATGCATGCATCTCGAAGCTCTGTCCGAGTACGCGCGGGCCCGATTGCAAATTGACCAGCGTGTCGTACATCGCTCCGCTGCCCACCTGGTCGCTATAGCGCGCGCCCAGGTCAATCGACTGATGGATCGAATAGCCGACAGGAATACTCATCTGAGTTTCTGGCGCCGGAGCCACTTGCGAGGCGCTCTGCCCGAAAGCGGCGCCCGTCAACATGATTGCGAGAGCGACTGCAGTGCCGACAGCGATGTGCCGCACGGTTGCAGGAGAGGGCTGTTGATTAAGAAGCCGAGATAACCAGCCAACGTTCTTCATATGAAGCCTCACTTGAATAAAACTTGTTCCCTGAATCGATTTCTTGAATTCACGTGCAACTTACGCGCCGCGCCATCCCAGAAGGGCGCGGCGGAAATACTTCATCTCACAAACGCCTGACTTACATTCGAGCCGTGAATCATCGTGTGGCAGGTGATGCAAGGCGTGACTGTCGTTGAACCTGCATCCAAACCGTGCACCCCGCCAGCGGAAAGCGGGCTGTGGCACTGGTTGCACAGAGTGGCGATCGACGGCATGTTAAGCAGGCGCGGATTCTGAGAGCCGTGCGGCGTATGGCAAGTGACGCAACCCTCAGCCCTCACCGGTGCATGCTCAAACGTGAACGGACCACGAACGTCGGTGTGGCACTTGGTGCAAATCTGGTTCTGGTCTTCAGTTGATTTCTGATTGTTCGCAAGGAAGGTGCCGTGGACATCGTGGCAATCGGTGCACTTCACCAGGCCTTCGTTCACCCTGTGGTGAATCGGCATGTTGAATTGCGCCTTCTGGTCGGCATGGCACGAGTAGCATAAGGCCGGCTGCGAGGCCTTCAACAACGTCGGCTCTTTGCTGGCGTGAATACTATGGCAGCTGATGCAGCCTACATTTGCCTTGGCATGCGGCGAACGGTCGAAGTTGGGATGTGCGCCCGCATGGCAGCTAAGACATTTTTCGTCCACTTCCTTGGATGAATGCTTCGCGGGGTTAAAGATCTTGGTAATGTCACCGCCGCCTGCAACGTGCTCGCTGCCCGCGCCGTGGCAATTTTCGCAGGTGACGCCGCTGCCGTTGCCGTGCATCATCTCCATCTTCTGGTGGGGATTCGAAGCGAATCCTTTTGCCACCTCTTCGTGACACGATGCGCAGGTGTCGGCGCCTACAAATTCGGCGTGCGTGGCGCCCGTGGCGGGTGCGTCAGCACTTTTCGCTGTCTGCGGTGGAGCGGCCAGCCCCGTAGCGCACAGCACTACCGCACCCAGTAAGAAGATGAAAAAAGCTCGCAGTCCAAACCGCTTTTCCGGGGCTGCACCAATTGAAGAATGCGTTACAGGCTCATTTGTATACATGCAAAATACCGCCTTCAAAAAAACTTCCTGGCAAAACCCGAATCCAACACAGCAACTATTCCGTGATGAGTTCTCCATGTGACCGGCGGCACCGCCGGAACTCCCGTGCGACTACCTGCCGGTGTGGAGCATCACCACTTGCACGCAAGATTACGTTTTTGTCATTGCGGTAGGCGGTGATGTTCATCACATAGGCCCAGGCTCGGGGACCGCACATCAAACTGAGCTTCTTCTCAATGACTTACCGGACTTGACGAAAGGGCGTTGTTTCCCCTCCGTCACACCCTTGTTGCGTTCTCCATGAACGTGAGGCCCATCACATCCAAATCCGCTCCCCCTCAAGCAAACTCCGATTGGGTGCCTCGGCATTTGGGAAAGCGGGGCGCACCGGTCTCAACTGGGCCACGAATAAACGCAAACCAGTCCGGGAATCGGTGGAGGCAAACGGGCCGCGCCGGTGAGGAATGGGTAAGACGATGGCAGAGATTCAGATTGCGGTGGAAGAGAATTTGAAAACGAAGCACGCGGTACGGTCGTCGCCCATGGGCTGCGCGGCTTGTGCCAACCGCCGCCCCGGCTGGTTTTGCTCGTTGGGCAGCGCTGTCCTGGCAGATCTGGAGCTCGCCACCAGCACCATCTCGCTACCCGCGCAGGCTTCTCTTTTCACCCAGGGCGAAGACGCCCGCTGCCTTTATCTCATCTGCAGCGGCTATCTCAAGCTCACCGCCGGCCGCGCTGAAGATCGCCATATGATTGTCCGCGTCGCAGGCCCCGGTTCCATGCTCGGCCTTTATGCCGTGCTCGCGCACGGTCTCTACGAAGTCTCAGCGGAGTCGCTGACACCCGCGCAGTTGCGCCCTGTCGAGCGCGATCGTTTTCTCAGCTTTCTGCGCAACCATAAGGAAGCGCAGTTACGCGCCGTCCAGTGCATCTGCCAGGAATACCGCTTTGCATT
>CAZKJB010000230.1:0-6774 GCA_964552975.1 uncultured Occallatibacter sp.
TCTCCATTCCAAATCTTTTTGTCATCGGCTACGGCATGGACTACGCGGAGCGCTACCGCAATCTGCCTGATATCTGCCTGATGCCGCCCAGCAACGCCTGATAGCGCAATCGAGCCTGCTATAAGGCTGTGACATTGAAATCCGCCTTTGCTGATGGCGACATGCCGTCCTGAAGTTGCATCTATACCTACTTGGTCCCAGGTCTGGCATCGCCGTATACTCATCTCCCGGAGACCCCACAGGAGTTGCTGTGGACGATCCGCCTGATCGAGCGGATCCAGTCTTGGTAAGGAGCTTCACCGCATGGCTGCAACCATTCCCATTCAGAATTCGGATCTGGAATTCGATAATGGAACTTTTGACTCGGCGGCTTTTACCGCCAAAGCCCTCGCCAATCGCCAATCTCTCGCTTCCGTCATCGATCACAGCCTTGTGCGGCCCGATGCGACCCGCCAGCAGGTTGCAAAACTCTGTCACGAAGCTGCCGAATATCGCTTCGCCTGCGTCATGGTCAACCCCGTTTGGGCGTCTACCGCAGTCAGTCTGCTCAGAGGAACTGAAATTCCCGTCGGCGTCGTCATCGGCTTTCCTTTTGGCTCCTCGCTTGTCTCCACGCTGCGCCAGGAGGCCGACGCGCTTCTCCGGCTCGGAGCTCGTGAGCTCGGCATGGTTCTTCCCATCGGCCAGCTAAAGAGCGGTGACCACTTCGCTGTGCAACGTACCATTCGTGCCGTCGTCTCGGTGGCTCACCATCACGGCGCTATTCTCAAAGTGAATCTTGAAACCTGCCTCCTCACGATGGAGGAGCGACTGCGCGCCTCTGAAATCGCCATCCAGGCCGGCGCCGACTTCATCAACACAGCCACCGGCTTTGCCTCCGGCGGCGCAACTCCCGTCGATGTGGCTCTCATGCGCGGGGTAGCCGGCGCGCGCTGCGGCGTCAAGGCCGCCGGCCGCATCCGCAACGTCGCCGCGGTCCGCGCACTTCTTGAAGCCGGCGCTAACCGCATCGGTGCCTCTCAATCCGTCGCCATCGTCAGCGAGCTTCCAGCCGAGTGAGAATGTTTCTCGCTCACGGGGTCAACGATCTGTTTGAGACCATTCCGAAATCGCTGCATGTGTATTGAAACAGAACGCCTGCAGCAACCTCCTTTCGAAGGAACTAAGGAATGCGAACCGGCAGCTGTCCGCTGCGTTATCATTCCCTTCGACCCTTTATGGCCGACAATCCACCATCGCCGCCGGCAACACACGAATTCGAGGGCGACTATCGCCCCGCCGAACCGGCGCATCTCGATCCCCTGAACGCGCGCATTGAGCCGGCCGATTTCGACTACCTGATGCGCATGACCGACGCGCTCAACACCACGCTCGATCTGCAAACCCTGCTCAGCCGCACCTCTGAACTCGTTCGCACCGTAATTCCCTACCGCATCTTCGCAATCTTCCTGCTCAATGACCGCACCCATGAACTACGTATGCGTTTTCAAATCGGCCACACTCCGAAAGTAGAGCGCACTCGTGTTCCCGTAGGTAAGGGCGTCGTCGGACAGGTTGCACAAACCCGCCTGCCAATCTTGCTAAACGACGTTGCTACTGCGGATTTTTATATCGCCGCAAATCCCGACGTCCGTTCCGAACTCGCGGTACCTCTCATCGCCAAGAACCGCCTCATCGGCGTCATGGATCTCGAAAGCGAGCAACCCAATTTCTTCCGGCCCGAGCACCTGCACGTGCTCACCATGACGGCTTCGCGCATCGCACAGTCGATTGAGAACGCCCGTCTTTACGCGCGCATCTCACGCCAGGCGCAGACCCTCGAGGTGCTCAACGAAATTGCAGTCGAGCTGGCCTCGATCCTCGACCTGAATCCGCTTCTTGAGCGCGTCGGCCAGCTTCTGCGCCGCCTCATCGATTACCAGATGTTTTCCATCATGCTGCTCGATGAAAAAGGCGAAACGCTCATCACCCGCTATGCCTGGCAATTCGGCTTCTCGCACGCGCCCATGCGCCGCATTCCCACCAGCAGCGGTCTGGTGGGCGCCGCGGTGCGCGAGTGGCGCCCGATCAATGTCCCCGATGTCAATACTGACCCTCGCTACCTGCCGATGAATCCCGAGACTCGCTCGGAGTTGATCGTGCCGCTCTTCTACAAAGCCCGCGTCATCGGCGTGCTCGACCTCGAACACACGCGCCCTGCCTTTTTCAATGAAGAGCATGAGCGAATGTTGACCACTCTCGCCTCGCAAATCGCCATCGCCATCGAAAACGCCCGTTTATACCAGGCGGTCCGCCGCCAGGAGCGGCAGCTCGAAAAAGACATCGCCATGGCCCGCGAGGTGCAATTACGCCTCCTGCCACCCGACGCCCCCTCGCATCCTCATGCCGATATGGCCGTCCGCTTTCTGCCCGCGCGCACCATTGGCGGCGACCTCTACGACTTCATCGACTACGGCCCAAACCGCAGCGCGATTGTCCTCGGAGACGTAAGCGGCAAGGCTGCCCCCGCCGCGCTCTTCGCCGCTCTGGTCAGCGGCATCATGCGAGCCGCCGCCGCACAACAACCTGAGCCGGCCGCCATGCTCGGTCTGCTCAACGACGCTCTCCAGGAGCGCAAGCTCGAATCGCAGTACGTCACCATGCTCTTCGCGCTCTGGAACGATGAGAACCAGACCCTCCAGGTGGCCAACTCCGGCGCTGTTCAACCTGTCTTCTGCCGCGCTGGCCAATCGATTCCCGTACGCGCCGAGGGCTTCCCGCTAGGAATGTTTCCCAACGTCACTTACGAGGAGTTCAGCGTCGCCACGCAGCCCGGCGACGCCATCGTCTTCGTTTCCGATGGTATTCTCGACGCGGAAAACGAGAAAGAAGAGATGTACGGTGAGGAGCGGCTCGCCGGCCTGCTATGCGCCAACCGCGAGATGCCCGCAGGCGACATCGCTGAAGCGATCCTCGCAGACGTTGCTCGCTTTCAGGGCAGCAAAGACCGCTTCGACGACGAAACCATCATCGTCCTGTGCGTCCGCTGATCGCAAAAGCCACAGACCGATCTCGCAATTCGAGCACGCCAATTGCCGGCCACGCAGTTCGTATTCCCTGTCGCACCGCCGCTCCTGCGGCAATAGGCCCCGGATTCATCGCTCTGAGCCCGATTCGATAAACTCAAAATAACGCGCTTCGCATCGGAGAATATTTGCCTACTGCCGCCCAGGAACGTCTTATACGCCCCGCTCGCAATATCTACGGCAGCCTCCGCCTGCCCGGCGACAAGTCCATCAGTCATCGCTACGCCATGCTGGGCGGCTTTGCGCAGGGCGTCTCGCGCTTCACTAATTTCTCTACAGGCGCCGACTGCGCCTCCACTCTCGCCTGCATGCAGGCGCTCGGCGCGAAAGTCACCCAAACCGGTACCGATTCCTTCGAAATCACTGGGGTCGGCGGTCGCGTAACCCCAGCCGCTCATCCGCTTGATTGCGGCAACTCCGGCTCAACCATGCGGATGATCTCAGGCCTTTTGGCCCCGCAGGTTGGCAGTTTCACTCTTATTGGAGATGCATCCCTCTCGCGCCGCCCCATGGAGCGCATTCGCAAGCCGCTTGAGGAAATGGGCGCGCGCCTCACGCTCACCGAAGGCCATGCGCCGCTCACCATCGATGGTGCTTCGCTTCACAGCATCGACTACACAACGCCGGTGCCGAGCGCGCAGGTCAAGGCCTGCATTCTCCACGCCGGACTGCAGGCTTCGGGAACCACGACCGTTCGCGAGCGCGTCCGCACGCGCGACCACAGTGAATTGGCCCTGCGCGCCTTCGGCGCAACCCTCACCCGTTCGCTCGATTCCGTTTCGATCACTGGCCCGCAATCTCTTCATGCCATCGACGCGACGGTGCCCGGCGACATCTCTTCAGCGGCATTCTTCCTCTGTGCCGCCGCGCTATTCCCCGGCTCCAGCCTCGTGATCGACTCCCTCGGGCTTAATCCCACTCGCGCCACGTTGCTCGATGTCCTCACAGCCCTCGGTGCACACGTGGCTGTTCTTAACATCGAAGAAAAGCATGCTGAGTTGGTCGGCACCGTACAGATCACTGCACCGGCCGAAGGTCTCGGATCCACCGAAGTCAGCGGCGCCGTGGCCGCGCAGCTTATCGACGAACTGCCTGTCCTGGCCGCAATCGCGCCTTTCACTTCCGGCGGCGTTCGCATCCGCGGAGCGAAAGAGCTGCGCGTCAAAGAATCCGACCGGATCGCTCTTGTCGCTATGAATCTGCGCGCCATGGGCGCTGAAGTCACCGAATTCGAAGACGGTCTCGACGTCCCCGGCGGCCAGACGCTGCACGGCACAACCATCGACTCGGGCGGCGACCATCGCATCGCGATGGCATTCAGCGTTGCGGCTCTCCGGGCCGACGGCGAAACGCTGATTCAGGGCGCCGAATCTGCCGCCATCAGCTTCCCCGAATTCTTTGATTTGCTCGATCTCGTCGCGGAGCGGTAAGGCATCCGATCACTCGTCCGCCTTTCCCAATAGCAATGGCCCGGCTTCGCGCCGGGCCATCAGTCAGAACGTATTCGCATCCGAAGCTATTGCGGAGGCGCAGCAGCCGGTGGAGTCATGTTCGGCTCATTGCCCGGCTTTGCCTGTTCCACTCCCGGCACCACCGGCGCTGTTGCCACTGTTCCCGAGGCGGCCTCCGTGAGGCTGATTCCGTAATGCTGCAAAGTCGAAGCCAGCGTCTGGTAAAGGCCGGCGCGATCTTTCGCGTAGGCAGCACGAGCTATGATCAAATTGTTTTCCGCAGTAGCGAGTGAGCGCTCCTGTTGCAGCACACTGGCTGTCGTTGAAGCTCCCAGGTGCAGCTTCTTCTCCTCGGCGTCAAAGCTCTGCTGCGCGTAATCCTGGGCCGCTGTGGCGGCTCTCACCTGGGCGCGGTCATTATTGAGCGCAAACATCGAGTTCACAACCTGCATGCGGATCTGCGTATGCAGTTGCTCCAGCCGGAGTTCCGCCTGGCGGTACTCCATGAGGGATCGTTCCTGCACCGACTGCGCATACCGGTTGCGAATCGGAACCGTCAGGTTGAAACCTACTCCCTTGTCAGGTGCCGAGCTGTTGAACAGGTGCTCCGTCACCGTGCCATAGCCCACCGCCGGATATGTGTTTGGCGCGCAACTCGTCGAAGTGCCACTGAAACTGAAATTCACGCAATCTGGACTCTGCGCTCCGCCCAGTGCGCTGGCGCCATAGAAGGCATACGCATCCAGCGTAGGTAATAGTGCATTCCGCGCGCCCTTCAGCGTGATTTCGTCGTTGCGCAACGTCAGCACCGCTTGTTCCAACTCCGGTCGCCGCTGGAAAGCCTCTTGCACCAGCGCTTCCACCGGCTGCGTCTCCTCAGGAATCGCTTCCAGGCCCACGCGATCGGTAGGAATAACTGGGGCCGCTGAAAGCGCCGCATCGTTCAGGTTGCGCGCAATCGCCTGCTTGATGATTTGCTGCTGGTAGTTCAGGGCGCTTTGCGAGCTGATCAGCGCCTGCTGGTCGGCAGCCACACTCGATTCGGCATTCACCACGTCGAGCGGGGCCATGGTTCCAATCTCGAGTTGCTTGCGGTTGTCTCCAAGCAGCTGGTTGCTCTGTTCGAGAGCGTGCTGCTTTGCTTGCACGTCTTCATAGTCCTGCACCAGGCCCCAGTAAATCGACTCCACCTGATTCACGGTGTACAAAATCTGCTGGCGGAACGAAGAGTCGGCAATGCGCCGATCGTTCAGCGCCTGATAGATGAATCGTTTATTCATCCAGATCCCCGCGCCCTGCAACAAATGTTGCGTCAACGTTGCCCTGAAATTCGAGCTCAGGTCGGGACTGTACGTAGTGAACGGATTGTCTGTAGTGATCCTCTGGTTTTGAAACGATACGGCCAGATTCGCACCGGTAATGATGCCCTGATTGAAAGTAAAGTTATATTCGTCGGTGTTCGTCGTCAGCGCCTTCAGGCCTCCGGAAAATAGTGGATTCACCTGTGGCTGTTTGGCTCGTTCTAACTGTATCGTCCCTGTTACCGACGGATCGAAATTCTCCGGTGCCGGCCCGGCGCCCGCCGTAGTCAGCGTCAATCCGTTCACGCCTGATCCCGCGCCGCCGGAACCAACCGCCGTTCCGCCTGGGCCGCCCCCGCCTGCTTCAGTACTCGAAGCGGCTCCGGTCAGAGTGTTGGAAACGATCGCAGTTGGCACGCCCAGCGGTGCTGCGCCGGTCTTCGTTCGCAGAATATCGGTATCCGCAATATCCAGATCGTAGCGCGCGATTGCGATGTCGTAGTTGTTTTCAATCGCCAGTGCAATCGCATCAGCCAGGCTCAGGTAAATCTTGCCGTCCTTCACAAGATCGGTGAGCCGAACGGAGTTGGTGAAACTCGCCTTGCCGATGATTGTCGGCCGATAGATATTGATCGGATCGCCGAACCACGTAGCAAATGGTCTTGAAAAATCATGGTTCGAGGGTCGCAGGTCGACCGGGGTGGTCATCACCGGCGCTGGCGCCGCAGGCAACTCTGACGTCGCCTTGTCGGGACCGTTCGATCCCGCGCCAACCTGCTGTGCATATCCGGGCGGCATGCCCATCGTCAAGCTCAGCAGCAGAACTGCTGTGACGCGCAACCGCTCACCGGCACGTCCCTCTGCCCCTTTGTTCCGATTCAGCTCCTCGTGTTCCTGGCGCCCGGCTGCTCGCCCCCCATCACACACACCAAACTTGAATGAATGCATGTTTCCTCT
>CAZKJB010000231.1:0-6754 GCA_964552975.1 uncultured Occallatibacter sp.
AGTCGCTCCACGTCTGCTGCCAGAACGGACCTCCCGAATGCGGTCAACTGGTAATACCGGCGCCTTGGGTCGTCATTCGCGTCCGCAGACGGCGCGCCCTCCACAAGTCCCTTGTCCATAAGCTTTTGTAGGTTGTCGTACAGCGTTCCCGGACCGAGCTTGTATTGTCCATTGGACTGCCGGAGCACATCCTGCATGATTCCGTACCCGTGGCGCGGCTGACCTGCAAGGCACAGAAGAATGTGCAGCGTAGCGGGCGACAAAGGCAGGAAAGGCAGAAGGTCTTGTTTCATAGATCGCCTATTGATATATCGTATTCCGATCTATTTTGTCAAGGGCGAACCCAGCTCGTTCTGGCCGGAATTTGCGCCATCCCGGATTGCCCTAGAATGACAGCATGTCAGCGGTAACAACATCGGCGCCTTTCCGCATCGTGCATACCGTCTGCTCCCTCGATTGCCCGGACTCTTGCGCCATGCTGGTGACGGTGAACGAAGAAGGCCGCGCAGTTAAGGTTGAGGGCGATCCCTCGCAACCGGTGACGCAGGGGTTTTTGTGCGGCAAGGTCGCCAAATATCTAGATCGCGTCTACGCGCCGGACCGCGTTCTCTATCCTCTGCGCCGCAAGCCCGGCGTAGCGAAGGGACCGTTGCAGCGCGGCCGCGAGCACGAGGCATTTGAGCGCGTGAGTTGGGATGAGGCGCTCGAAACGATTGCCGTTCGACTGAAACAAGTTGCTGATCGCTACGGCCCCGAGTCAATCTTGCCTTACAGCTATGCCGGAACAATCGGGGTTCTTGGCTTTGGCTCAATGGACCGCCGCTTCTTTCATCGCCTGGGCGCAAGCCAGCTTGACCGAACCATTTGTTCCGAGGCCGGCGGAGAAGCATGGAAGCTTGTCTACGGAAAGAAGCTCGGCACGCCGACGGAGGATTTTCGGCTCGCCAAGCTGGTGCTGGCGTGGGGCGCAAATATTCACGGCAACAACATTCACCTGTGGCCGATGGTGGAGGAGGCGCGGCGTAACGGGGCGCGGCTGATCGTGATCGATCCGTACCGGACGCGCACAGCGGCTATTGCCGACTGGCATATCGCCATTCGCCCTGGCACCGATGTTGCGCTGGCCCTCAGCTTGATGCATGTGATCCTCAATGAGGGCCTCGAAGACCGAACCTACATTGCTGAGATGACGCACGGCTTCGAGCGGCTGGCAGAGCGCGTGCGCGAATACACGCCGGAGCGTGCGGCTTTTTACACCGGCATGACGCCCGTTGAAGTTGAGCAGTTGGCGCGCGAATACGCTACGACGCGGCCCGCTGCGATCCGCATGAATTACGGCGTGCAGCGATGCGAGAATGGCGGCGCTGCTGTGCGCGCCATTGCGATGCTGCCAGCGCTCATCGGCGCATGGAAGTGCCGCGGCGGCGGCGCTCAGCTCTCTACCTCCGGCGCATTCAAGTGGGATGAAAACGCCGTGCGCCGCCCAGATCTCGCGTTGGCCTCGCCATTGGGCCGCCTGGCGCGTGTGGTAAACATGTGCGAGTTGGGCCACGCGCTCACAGAGCTTGGCTCCGACGACGGTGAAGGTCCGCCAGTGCATGCGCTCTTTGTCTACAACTCCAATCCAGGTGCTGTGGCGCCGAATCACAATGCAGTGCGGCGGGGCATGGAGCGCGAAGATCTATTCACCGTGGTGCACGAGCAGTTTCTTACCGACACAACTGATTACGCCGACTTCGTTTTGCCCGCCACAACATTTCTGGAACACACAGATATCCAAGGCGCATATGGCCACTATTTCTTGCAGCTTTCGAAGCAGGCGATTGAACCGCCCGGCGAGGCGCGCTCGAATGTCTGGCTCTTCGGTCAGCTCGCGCAGCGCATGGGATTTACTGAAGCCTGCTTTCGCGACACACCGGAAGAGATCATTCGCCAGGCACTCGCAATCGGCCAGGATGGACATTCAGCAAACGCGGAAATGGAACACATCACAATGCAAGATCTGGAACGCGAAGGACATATTCCGCTCGCGTTCCATTTGCATCCCGAATCGCGGCCGTTCATGCCGTACGCATCGGGAGAAGTTCCGACGCCTTCCGGCAAAGTGGAGTTTTTCTCTGAGACTTTGGCTGCCGCCGGGAAGGAAGGACTTCCGGGGTTCATCGCTCCGACTGAGTCCCGTTGGGGCAAGGCCGCAGAGCAATACCCACTGGAACTGCTGGGCCGCAAGAACGACAACTACATGAATTCGACCTTCGCCAATTTGCCAGGCCACAGGAAGATGGAGGCACGCACCGCACGGCGCCTGGAGATGCACCCTGACGATGCGGCGGCGCGGGGACTGGCTAACAGCGATCTGGCGCGCGTCTTCAACGATCGCGGTTCGCTCGAGCTAATCACGATGCTAAATCCCAATCTGCCGCGCGGCGTGGTGGCAGCGCGGCTGGATTGGGCGAAGATGCACCTGGGCGGGGCGAACATCAACGCGCTTACAAGCGAGCGGTTGACCGACATCGGCGCGGGAGCGACGTTCTACTCCACGCTTGTTGAAGTGGCGAAGGCCTGAGCGGTTCTACCGGACAAGCTCGGCGACAACTTCGACTTCATCGTGTCGCGTGGTTCCTGGAATATCGAGCGATCCCAGAACAAGCGGCTTGCCGAGCGCAAGGGCAGACACACCATCCCACACCGCCTGATGAATGTTGGGATCGCGCGCGCCAGCGTCCGACGCGGTGTTCGCGAGACTCGATGCTTCAACCTTCGTCTGCAGAGCGAGAGCATCAGCATTCCCGCTCAAAGATGCCGTAATACTCATCCCCACATCCAGATATTGCACTGAGTCCTGGTTTGTGCCGCCCTCATGCGTCACTCCTGTCACAATGGGTACCCGACTGCCCTGCTTCAGAATCGTTCTCGATCCAGGGACGACGACGACGGTGATGTGCTGAGTTTCCTTTGTCTGGCCGCTATCGCTTTCAGTGATCTTGTATGTCAGACGGTAGGCCTTCCTTGGCCGGTCGAGGTCCGAGACGATTTTCTGTGCCTCGGCTAGATCATCGGCAGGGCCCCGGAAGCTGATAGCACTCTGCGACTGCATGGAATAGAACTTGTCCCTGGGAAGCATGCTGCGCAGATCGGTCTGAATGTCGTTGATGCTCTGCTGATCGGTGGCGTTGGCGATGTAAATGGTCTGGTAGATTTCCGGGTTGGGTTTTTGGTCGGCAGGTTTCGGGTCTGAAGTTTGAGCAATCGCCGTTTGAGTCAAGACGGTCAGCGCCAGCAGAAAGCCCAAGAGCAACCAGCCTGGGCGCACACGATTCCTTTGAGTCGCATTGCAGTCCACTCTTATTCCTCCCCTTGAAAGCAGTCAGAAGAAGATCGCCAAGCTGTGCTTTCGATTGTCGCGATGGTTTCTTCTAACGGGAAAGACGCAGAAGGGAGTCGTCCGCTCGGAAATCTCTTGCAATTGCGATTCGAAAGTGCAGGCGCCTCGCAGCTGCGCCCAAGCTTGTTTGATGGTTCAAAGCTGGCGCTTCCCTGCCCGCTCGCGCTGCAGTTCACGGTAGAGTTCGCTCTTCGATCTGCCCAGCTCGCGAGCCAAACGCTTGAGCGCTTCCTTCTCGTCGGCGCCACTCTCCGCTTGAATCCGCGCAACACGGTCGGCGATCTTTCCCGGCGCGGTTGCCGATTCGATCGCGCCGCTAGAGTGCGCGGATGCAGCGGGTGCTTCAATCAGCAGGGTGATCTCTCCACGAATTCGGTCACGGCCGGCGAGCTGTTCCCTCACTTCGGCGACACTGCCACGAACAAACTCCTCATGGATTTTGGTGAGCTCGCGGGCGACGACCACGCGCAACTCCGGCCCAAAAATAGATTCAAGATCTGCCAAAGTCTCGAGGATGCGGTGCGGCGCCTCGTAGAAGATCAACGTGCGCGGCGCTTCCTTCGAAACGGCGGCAATCTTTTCGAGAGCTGTGCGGCGTGCGCCGGCCTTTTCTGGAAGGAACCCGAGGAACTGAAACTCAGCGGCGGGCAGCCCGGAGGCAACGAGTGCGCTGATCGCGGCGTTGGCTCCGGGAATCGGGAAAACGGCCACACCCGCAGCAATCGCTTCGCGCGCCAGCCACGCGCCAGGGTCGCTCACACTCGGAGTCCCCGCATCGGAGACAAGCGCGATGCGTCCCCCGGCGATTAGATCCTGCACCAGCTCTGCCGCGCGCGCCCGCTCGTTATGTTCGTGGCAGCTTACTGTGGGCCTTGAGATTTGAAAATGATTGAGCAGCTTTTGCGTCTGGCGCGTGTCCTCGCAAGCGATGCGGTCAACCTGTCGCAACACGTCGAGGGCGCGCAGTGTAATGTCTCCGAGGTTGCCGATGGGGGTTGCGACGAGATAGAGGCCGGGCGCAAGATCTCGCTGTCCCACTTCCTCCATAGGAGCCCTCAGTCTTCCGATTCCTGGCGTTCGATGCGCCGCTGCTCCGCCAGCAAAGACATGGAACTCATCAGATTCTGCACGCTCACGATGCCCACTACGCGTCCGCTCTCAGTGATCGGAATCAGCGCCAGCCCGTGGCCGGCAGTGAGGCGGCGGATGGTTGTGCCAAGCGTGTCTTCAGGCCGGGCCACCTGGAAGGCGCGCGACATAACAGATTGCACGTAACCGTTGCCGTCGTTTCGCAACGCGTCCACAATGCGTTGTCGCGAGACGATGCCCACCAGCTGCGGACCGCGCACCACAGGAAAATCTTCCTGCAGCGAGTGGACGCAGCGGTACAAGGCATCGGCCAACGTATCAGAGGGAGAGAGCGTGGCAAAGTCAGTGAGCATCACCTCGCGCATGCGCACGGTGTCGACGACAGACTGGAAGAACACGCCCTGATCTTCGACCTGTGCGGCAATCATGATGAAAAATCCGGCGAGGATGAGCCATGGATCGTAGCTAAGAATACCGCCGAGCATCGCGGCCAGGGCGAGCACCTGGCCCAGTCCGGCGGCGGCGCGGCCCGCGGGGGCAAATCCGTGCTTGCGCGCAAAAGCGTTGCGTATCAGGCGGCCGCAATCGAGCGGGTACGCCGGCAACACATGAAGCAAGCCGAGGAATGCCTGGATCCAAACGAAGCTGCGGAGTAGCGACAGCGGCGAAATAAGCGGATAGCTCAATAGCCGCACGTTGGCAGTTACGCCCAGAATGGCGCCCGCGGCGGCAAGGGCCGCACACCAATTTGCAAGCGGTCCGGCAAGCGCCAAGGCGAACTGTCCGGCGCCGCGATTGGCATTTTCCTGGCTTTCCGGGTTGGCGTAGGCAAAAAGCCCGCCAATTGGCAGCAGCAAAATGGCCCGGAGCCGCAATCCAAGCCAGGCGGCTACCAGGAGCCGCGCGGTTTCACGCACAACGACTGCGAACACGAGCATGAAGAACAACGCGAGACCACGAGCCCATCCATCCGCACTGCTAATGGCAAAGAGCACCAGGATCAGCAGCGGGAAGAAGATGTGGACGCGCATCTCCACGCCCATCCATCGGCCCAGCGGGATTGACCAGCCTCGCATAGATAGATTGTAGAAGGTTCCGCCTCACGGACGATGACCTGTCCGCAGGGCCTGCGCCCCATCGGCCGAGACACGTCAATTATGCTCTTATTCGATGCGCATCATCGCCGGACGGTACCGATCGCGCGTGCTCGAAGCTCCCTTAGGACTGAGCACCCGCCCCACCAGCGACCGGCTACGCGAGACGCTTTTCAACGTCCTTGCACCACGCCTTCAGGGAGCGGCATTCGTGGATCTTTATGCCGGCTCAGGTGCGGTGGGCCTGGAGGCGCTAAGCCGGGGCGCGGCGAGCGTAACTTTCGTGGAGCGGGCTCCGGCGGCCCTGAAGGCACTCCGCGCGAATCTTGCACAGCTTGGAATCGGCAGCGGGTTTCGCATTCAACCGGGAAGCGTGGCATCGTTTCTGCGGAAAGCAATGGAAACTTCTCCAGGACCGATCGCCTACGAATTGGTGTTTCTTGACCCTCCCTATGAGGCGGAACGAGAGTACGAGGTCACCCTTGGGCTTCTAGGTGGGGCGGCCGCTGCAGTGCTGACACCTGGTGCGGTGGTCATTGCAGAGCATCGCCGCAAAGAGCCCCTCGAAGAGCGTTATGGGGCGCTTGAGCGCACTCGCTTGCTGGAACAGGGCGATGCCGCACTCAGTTTTTATGCATTAGGAACAGATCGAAGGCGAACTTGAATCCCAGCGGCCCGCGCGCGGCTGAGTGGATTCATCTGAAAGCATGCGGCTGCGGCTACAATGTGTCGCATGCGAGTCAAGTGCCTATGCGCCGTTGTTGTTGTGCTCGCGCTGACGGCTGTGCCTGTGCCCGCGCAGCAAATTGCGAGCGCTGAACAGAAATCCGCGGAGCAACAACTGGTGATTCTCGATACAGATATCGGCGACGATATCGACGACGCCTTTGCGCTGGCTCTTCTGCTCCGCAGTCCCGAAGTGAAATTGCTTGGCATTACCACTGCGTTTGGCGACACGGAGCTACGCGCGCGATTGGTTGATCGTTATTTGCAAGCGGTAGGGCGGACTGACATCCCGGTGACCGCCGGCCTTCAAACTCCTCACAGCAACGTATTCACCCAGGAGCCCTATGCGAGACAGGCCCCGGAGCGGGAGCATCCCGGTAGCATCAAGTTTTTACTGGAGCAGATTCGCGCTCATCCGGGCCAGATCACTCTTATCGCGATTGGCCCGCTGACGAATCTG
>CAZKJB010000232.1:0-6746 GCA_964552975.1 uncultured Occallatibacter sp.
AGGCCGGCACGCGCTACCGCAAGGCTGTCCTCGAACAGGGCGGCTCAAAACCGGGACGCGAAATGGTGCGCGACTTCCTCGGCCGTGACGAAGAGTATGCCGCATTTTCCGAATGGCTCAACGAAGAATTTGCGGGATCGCCCGCTTAGCGATGTGAGAAGGAGCGCCCTTGAACGCATCCGATTTTCGACGCATCGCGCTCAGTTTCGAGGGCGCCGAAGAAGGCTCACACATGGGCGCAGTGGATTTTCGCGTGGGTGGGAAAATCTTTGCGACGCTGGCCTCGGTAAAGGAGGGCTACGGCAACCTCAAGCTCACTCCGGAGCAGCAGGCCGCCTTTCTTGCCGAGCGTCCCGATCTGTTTCTGCCGATTCATGGCGGATGGGGACGGTCGGGCATGACGCACATCCGTCTCAAAGTGGCGGATGAAGACTCGCTGCGCGGCGCCTTGCACACCGCGTGGAAACATCGCGTCGAATTGAATCACAAACCCGCAAAAGAGCGCCGCGCAGCAGCCAAGGGCTAGGCTCATGCGCACCGCCAATCACGAAGGCTTCACGGCCTGAAATCCCGCCATAATCTGCGTCATCAGATCGTTCACCGTGCCGGGCGAGCTGGGCAGCAGAATCGTGCTCGACTTGCCCGCTACGCCGACCTCGCGCAGCGTATCGAAGTATTGCGTCATCAGCACCATCGCCATCACGTCCTGCGCGGTCGATCCTTCCACGGCGACTTTGAACTGCTCGACGGAAGCCTGCAGTCCCTTAATGATCGCCTGCCGTTGCCGCGCCACGCCGTCGCCCTGCAGCGCCTTCGACTCCGCTTCCGCTTCGGCTTGCTTCACCTTGAGAATCTTGTCGGCTTCACCTCGGGCCTGGGCCGCGATCTGCTCGCGCTGCGCGGCGTTGATGTCGTTCATCGCCGCCTTCACCTTGGCATCGGGCACGATGTCAGTGACGAGCGCGCGCAGAATGTTGTACCCAAACGTATCCATCACTTCGTCGAGGTCGCGCTTGACTGCTCCGGAGATTTGCTGCATCTGCTCGAAGGCTTCATCGAGCGTAAGCGTCGGCACGTGGCCCAGAATCGAGTTAAAGACATAGCTCTCAATCTGCGCCTGCGGGTTGCTCAGCTTGTAGTAGGCGTCGAAGACTTTGGCCTCCACCACCTGGTACTGCACTGAGACCGGAATGGTGACAAAGACATTGTCCTTGGTCTTGGTCTCGACGTTCACTACGGCCTGGCGTACCTGCAGATCGATAAGGCGCACCGTTTCGCAATAGGGCAACAGAAACTGCAAGCCGGGGCGCGCGACACGATTGAATTTGCCAAAGCGCTCCACTACGCCCGCGCTATAGGTGCGCACCGTATACATGGTCTTGAGTATCGTAACCAGCACGAAAATGCCCACGACTCCGGCAACGACTAGGAGAAAAACGGCAAAAGC
Organism: uncultured Occallatibacter sp.; assembly: GCA_964552975.1. Classification (GTDB taxonomy): domain Bacteria; phylum Acidobacteriota; class Terriglobia; order Terriglobales; family Acidobacteriaceae; genus Telmatobacter. Next base: position 1,448 of record CAZKJB010000232.1, read on the forward strand.
AGAGTTATCCATGATTAGCCTTTCCTGCCGCGAGCACGGGAACCACAGATTCAATTCAGGGCTTGCCCGCGCCCTCGCGATGCAGGAATGATAGCGCAAGGTTGCAAACGCTGCGTTGCGGGGAAAGCGCGGAGCGCCGGATCGGCGATCGGTTGCTACTGGACTATTTCTGCACAGTCGTGGCCGCGTCCTTGTTATGGAAGAGGCGGTGGTTGACGTCGGGCCAGAACTCCTTGACGCAGAAGGCAGCAGCGTCAATGGCAATATCTTCGCCCCATTGCGTTCCAGTGTTTGAAAGACTGCGTGTTGCAGAAGGGTAGTAGAGGTTCGAGAGGCCCGAGGCCGCGCCTGCGCCGACCACCTCGCTGAAATTGAAAGTCTCTTTTCCTAAGTCCGTGCGCGTGACGACGGCGCGGCTGAGCGCATAGCCGGCGCGCTTGAGGAACCCACCGCGGCCCAGCGTGTAGAAGCGTGTGTCTTCATGCGTCAGTGCGGGGACGAAGAATTCCACCATGTAGTTCTCGCTGGTCTGGTCGACGCCTGAGTGCCACAAGTATCGGGCGTACCCGGCGGCACCTTCGTGGAACTCTGGTGTGGCGCGGATCCCCAGGTCGTAACCGGCGAGCAAAGCGGGAATGAAAATGGACGAATAGTCGAAAGAGTCCTCCGTGGCAGTCACAAACTTTTCCTTCACCGACTGGGGCGGTAGTTTTTTGTCGGTGCTGACGGCACGAAAGTTGGGGACGATGCCGAGGATGCGCTTGGTCTGCTGTTGGCGCTGGCCGTCGGTTTGGCTCTGCGAATTTGAGTTTGTTTGCGCAGCCGCGTCACTGCCTGGTGCGGATTGCGCGGGAGCAGCTGGAGCATGGTCGTTCGCGTCCTGCGAAGCAGGAGCCGCAGTCGAATCTACGAGAACGTCGGGGTGTGGGTTATCGGCCTCAACCTGTTGGGCGGCCAGGACGACAGAGGCGGTTAAGCCGAGAATCAACGTTGCGGCGAATACAACCGGCGAATAACGGCCCCTCGATAGGAAATTCCGAAGCATGAAGATGGCATCCATGAAAAAACTCTCTCGGGGATTTGAATCTCTTGTTCCGCATCTACTCTGATGCCGCGCGGGCCCAAAAGGAGCGGTTCAACTTGAATTGAAGGATTCCTGAGCTAGTTTTGGTTCTGCTTTTCCTGGGTCTGCTTCTTTTCCGCTTTTTCGGCATCGTCCGCCGCGCGCGCCTGGGCATCGAGACCGTGAGTCGGATCCTTGTGCAGGAACTTTCGTGAAATGTCAGGCCAGAACTCCTGAAGCACACCGCCAAAGGTGCCTTCCGTGGTGACAACCAAACCTGTAGTGATGGTCTGGCCCCAACCCGATTGCGAATCCGGGTAATAGAGATTGGAGATGGCGCCGGCGATGATATTGCCGCCAACATTCGAATAGTTCGGTTCCCATCGATGGCTGTTGTCATGCTTGCAGATGTAGCTTGTCGCGATGGCATAAAACAACCGATGGTGGAAGCTCCCGTAGCCAAGACGAAAGTAGCGCGGGTCCTGGTGAAGCACGGCCGGCAAAATGCCGTTGCCGATCATCGCTCCGTCGAACGCGTCTAGATAGGCGGCGCCAGAGCGTTCGAAGTACCCTTCCGGGCCCCATTTGAATCCCGCTTCATCGCCATGCGTTTCATCAATTCCGGCCACGATGAATGCGATGCCAAAAGTATACGGGTCGGTTGCAGAACGAAAGGCGAGGCTCATCTTTTGGCCTGCGGTCATTGAAGCAGCGTCTTTGAGATAGGAAACATTGAACGAGGGCAGGATGCCTGCAATCCGCTGCTTCTCCTGCTGTTTGATTTGTTCGGCAGCTTTCTGGCGCTGGCTTTCCTGAGTGTCGGGCGGTTGCGCCGGATTTTGCGCACTGGAACTGCTTTGCGTCGCACTGTTCTTCAAAGCGGGATCTGGCGTGGGTGGGGCGGGAGCTGTAACCGTCGCCGGCGGCGGATCGGAACCGGGAGATGGCTGCCCACTTTGCGTTTGTCCAGTCTGAGGATCAAAATTCAGGGCGAGTTCGATCTGCGGCGTTGGGGCATCGGGAATCGCGTCTTCCTGAGCAGCGGCCACGACGGGTATTGGCGAAGCAACCTGGACTTGTTGACCCGCTGCGTAACAAGGCAAGCTCAGGATCGTCCCGAGAAGAAGCGTTTTAGCATCCTGGCAAAAACCTGAAATCATTCAATCACCGGTCTTGAAGATCTATCTACCGCCATCAGCTGTCTCGAAGGCAGACGGGCTGGCAAGCGGCGGCTCAGTTTAATCCTATCTTCTTGTCCCTGATTCCAAAGAGCTTACGCTGGATCGAGCGCTCTGAAGCTTCGGCAGCTTCTAATTAGACGTAGCGGAGAGCCCCTCGAACGCGTAGATATGCGTTCCCAGCACCTGCGGCGTACATAAATTATCGAACAATCCGTCCATTGTTCATTCTAATGATTCAAACTCTGTCCTTGCACAGCGAAATCGATGAATCCTCGCTGCGGATCAGTCGCGACCAGCTTTACCGTCACTTTGTCACCAACGTCCAGGCCCTTGGCTCCTTGCACCACCATTCCATCAACGTGGGGATTCAGCGTGCGCACAAAGGTTCCGTGGTCGGTAGCGCCAGTCACAATGGCCGGGAAATTCTGACCGATGCGCGGGTGCAGCACAACCGCGGCAATCCTCTTTTGCATCTCGCGCTCCACCTTGCGCGCAGCGTCTTCCATCTCGGTGCATCGCAGCGCGATGGAACTAAGCGCGTCTTCGGAGTAGGGCTGTAGTGCTTTGGCGATCCATGCCTTCAGCAGCCTTTGCGTCACCATATCGGGGAAGCGCCGATTGGGGGCCGTCGAGTGCGTGTAGTCCTGCACTGCAAGTCCAAAGTGGCCGGGCGATGGCTCATTCGGCTTTACCAGCACGTACTCGCCGGGCCCCATCAGCTTTACCACAGCCAATGACAAATCGGGAAAGTGATCGGGATCCTTCTGCTTCTGCGCAATCAGAAAATCGTTCAGCGCCTTTGAATCCGGGTCCGCAGGCAGCGTCGTGCCCAATCCCGCAGCGAGCGCTACGATGCGGTCCCAGCGCTTTGGTGTGCGCACGATGCGGCGAATTGACGCAACCTTCGCATCTTCAAACGTCCGAGCGATCACGCCGTTTGCCGCCACCATGAACTCTTCAATCAGCGATGTGGCGCGATTCTTTTCGAGGCGTGTAATGTCCACCGCCTGATTGGCCAGCATCACTGGCTGCGTCTCGATAGTCTCAAGATCGAGCGCCCCGTGCTGGAAGCGCCCGCCCTCCATTCTCTGCGCCGCCGTATCCTGCAACTTGAGTTGCGCAGCCAGGTCTGCGCTGGCTGCCACCTTTGCCGGTGGCGCGCCCTTGCCCTCAAGCCATGCTCCAATGCTCGGGTATGCAAGCTGCGCGCGATTGCGCACTAACGCGCGGTAAGCTTTGCCATCCGATGCTGTCCCTTGGGCATCAACCGCAAACTCAATCACCACCGCGACGCGGTCCTGATTCTCGTTGAGCGAAGTAATGCCCTCTGAAAGATCGGTGGGCAGCATGGGAAAAACCACAACGCCCGTGTAAACCGAAGTTGTCTCACTCTGCGCGTGACTGTCGATCACCGAACCCTTTTGCACGCGCTCGTCCACGTCGGCCACTCCCACCAGCACGCGGATGCGGCCATCCGTCAACTGCTCGGCCCACTCAATCTGATCCAGATCCTTCGAAGTGTCATTGTCGATCGATGACCACAGCAGGCTGCGCAAATCCGTAAGCCCGTTGCCGGCTGGCAGGTCGGGCGATGCCTTGATTGCAGCGAGCTGAGTGTCGGTACCTGTTGGAAAATCCGGATGAAATCCGTTTTCGATCATCGCTGCATGCGCCGCAGCTACCAGGTTGAAATGGGGGGGTTGATTGGAATTCATCTGGAATTGTGCTCCTGAACGCGAAATGCCAGCCTAACATGGCTGGCTGGGAACGTTTGCTCACGGCCCAACGGCCGGCTGGATTCGGACCCCGCACTCAAACGCACGAACGGATCCGCGATCAGGAACGCATCTATCGAATGAAGCCTTGGCCGGCAGCGCCCTACTTCGCGTCAGGCGGCGTCATCTGAGCTCCGATTGCCTGGAAAGCATCCCAGTTGGCTTCGATCAGAGCGGCGTTTTCCGGCGTGATCATGCCCGCGGGATAGGCCTTGACCGCTCCCTGCTTCTTCATTCCCACCCAGAGAACATCGTTGATAATCGCGCCCGTGATCACGATGAACTCCCTGGTTGCGAGACCATTTTGCTTGATGATCGCCGCGATTTGCGGATACTTTGAGTCAATATCCTGAGCCTGCTGCGTAATCGGCTTCTTTGCTGTCGAGTCCGAGCCTGCATCGAGCGCTGCATTCAAGCTTGGATTGGCGGCGACAAGCTCGTTGATACTCTGCATTGCCTTCGCCGTCTTCTGTGCCTTGTCCAACGTGAGTTGGTAGTGGCGCACTTCGATAACGTCGGGATTGTTGTCGCCTTGAGCGATTGCAAGGGGCGCGCTGAAGGCTGCAGCCACCAACACCATCGAAACCCCGATAAGCACAGGTGCAGCTTTACGCAATCTCATCCGTAACCCCCGTTGCTTTTTGATGATTTGTTTTGAGAAAACCGGCAAGCGGAGTCTACAGGCGCTCCAGTCTCGCTGACAAGCGATTTTAGACACTCGTCACGCAAAACCACGCGCAGCGGTTGGCCCCAATGGAAGCGCCAATCTGCCGTGCGGCCTTCCGTCCCGCGCAGACAGAGGCGCGCCTCGCCAGTCACAACAAATCCGAAATCTTGCGGCTTATTGAATCCCCAGATCGGAGAGCACCTTCGGTTTGGCTTCTTCCACTGCCAGCAGGTTGTGGCACGCGGAGCAGTCCTGTGTAATGGCCGTGCCATTCTTCGCGGTGTGGTCGCCATCATGGCAGCGGAAGCACCCCGGATATTCCTGGTGTCCGATGTGGTTGGGATGCGTTCCCCAAGTGACCTTCATGAACGGAAACACGTTCTCGTTGTAAAGAGTCACCAGTTCCTGCCCTGCGGCGCTCACCAGCGCCGATTTTTCCGCTAACACCTCGGGATGCTGAGTCCGATAGAACGCTTCCAGTTGCTGCGGAATTTGCGCCCGCGCTTCATCCTCGCTCGAGTAAGAGCCCTTCAGCAGCTCCAGGCCTTCTTTGTGAACCCATGGCAGCGACGGGCTGATCGCTCCATCGGTCATGGCTTGATTGATCGCTTCC
>CAZKJB010000233.1:0-6723 GCA_964552975.1 uncultured Occallatibacter sp.
GCCTTAATGAAGACCTGGCGGCCGTCGTTAAGGAGCGGTCCGGCTCGGGGCGGGGTGGTGTCGTTGGGGTCACACGCACCGCCGGGAAGCCGGTTGCACAAGCTGCGGTCGAGATTTTCCATATCGTTGCTGTATCCGATATAGACTGCGGTGCCGGGATGGGGCAGCCATGTGAGCAGGGCCTGCGTTGCGACCTGCCGCGTGCGGAGTAGCGAGGTTTGCGCGGGGTTGGCCAAAGTGGAGTCGTACTCGGCGATGACGCGCGCCGACAAGGAGCGGGTGAACTGGTAGTTGACCTTGCTGCGCATGGTTTGGGATTCGTAGACGAATGCGCCATTTGAGACTGCATGGTCGCGGTCGAGCAGATAGGAATTGTCGATGGTGAGCGGGTGAATGGGCTGAACAGTAAAGAGGAATGACACTGTTTCCTGATTGAGTAGAGAAGGCGCCTGGCCGGCGACGGGATTGTAATTTACGTTGCCGCTGCGAAATGCCTGCAGACTGAAGTTGAACTGGGTCCAGGGCGCTCCGCGGAAGACGATGCCGCCGGAATTCTCGGTGAAGTTCTTGAATTGCGTGAGCGCCGGATAGGTCTGCGGGCTTACTGTATCGGAGTTTGTTTGGACGAGGGGAGCAATCACGATATTGCGCGGCAACAGCAGGAACGGGTCGAAGCTGGAATAGTGAAAGACACGATTACCTTGATGATTGAATGCGATGTTATGTTCCGTTTCAAGGCCCCAGCTTTGATAAAACTTGTGCTTTGGAAACCACTGATAGTTCGAGTGCACATGCCCGTTGCGGAAGTTCGATGACTGAATGAAGCCCAACTGGGTCTGAAATCCGGCGCTGTTGTCGAAGTAATTGGCGTTCAGGCTGAAGGCGTGACCGGAGCGCTGAACCTGAAGGGCCATGGCCGGACCAGCGGCATAAGTGGGCGGCGTGCCGCTGTCCTGATTTCCCATTGTGGAACTCTCGAGCGCTTGTCCCCATGCGGTCCAGTGCCTGTCAAAGCGCGCGGTAAAGTCGATGCCGCCGATGCGGTTCCAGCCCTGGCCGAATTCCTCGTCGGTGTAGATGGCGCCGAGACTCGATCCCTTACCCAGATCTTCAGATATTCGACCGACTGCAACCGTTGCGTGCTTGAGATAGAGCGGGTCGCAAGGCGCGACCGTTTCGCCGGGCTGTCGGTCATCGGTTGTGAACAGCCCAATGTTCGTGTGGCCGATCTTGCCGGTTACGCGGATTCCGTACTCGGGATGCACGATATTGCGGGTGTAGACGAGCGTGATGGGCGTAGCGAAGTAGCCGGCATTCTCAAGGAAAAACGGCCGCAGCTCGGGGAAGTAGACGGGGAAGCGCTGGTTGACTGTGAACTGCGGCTGATCGGATTCGACGTCGCTGAAGTCGGGGTTGATGGTTGCGTCGACAACGATGCTGTCTTTGAGGATGATTTTGGCTTCGCCACCGGCTGTGCCCTCAAGATGCCGGGAACTGATGAAGGGATTTGTGGGATCGATATCCACGAGACTGCGCTCGTTCTGCGACAGGCCGTATGGATTGAGCTGGATGTTGTGCGAGCCGGTGACGCCTTCGATATCGTGGAGCGTGCCCTCCTGGCTGAGGGTGCCAGAGACGTCGGCAGCCACGCGCGGCCAATAATCTGCTTCGGAGTTGCGGGGAAGATTACGGATAAAGACGACGCCCCAGTCGGATTCATTGCTGCGGAATCGAAGACTGCGAAAGGGAATGGCGATCAGCGCCATCCAGCCGTCTTTGGTGACGCGGCCTTCGGAATCCCATACGGTGTCATAGCTGTAGTCGGCGCCGTTCACCTCGGTCCAGGAGGCGTCTGCCTGCACGCCTGCAGGGTTGACCCGGAAGCCGACGCCAGTACGCCGGTCGCGGAACGGATCGAGGATGACTGTGACAATGTCGTCGTTGAGGATGTTTTCGCGACGCGCGAGATGACCGCGAATCAATTCAGGATGGCGGTCGTGGCAGATGAAGACGAAGTAGAGCGTCGTATGACTATGCGCCATCCATACTTCAGTCTTCTGCGTTGCCGGCTGGCCGTCAACGGGCGCATTCTGGATGAAGTCAGAGACCTGAGAGAGGCCGGCGCGAAGATCGGCACGCGGCTCCATGTTGGGAAAATCAGCGAGCCGCAAGCCTTGATCGATCAAGGGCACATGAACGTCGGCGCGCTGGCGGGCTGCGGAGACTGGCGCGGCGCCGAGCCGCCCGTCATTCTTCTTTGGGGCGGCGTGCAGGCTGACGCACACAACTAAAAGGCAGAGGCCGCTTGCCCAGAATCTCATACAGTTCACTTACGTAGTCCAACTCGAGGTGGTTCCGGAATATTGGCGACAGTTCTTAGACGAAAACGGAAACCAAACGGGAGTGATTTGCGGCGCCAAACGTCAAGGCGACTTGGACAAGAACGGGTCCCCACAGCGGATTCCTTTCATTGAATTCGTCATGAGGCGCAGGTCAAGCGGGACGATTGGGAATTCGACGCATATCGCGCGCGCGATGGATCGAAGCTGGCGTCCTGATCTTTCCGGACTCCAACCCAAGATAGGATGCATGGAAATTCTGGGGATTATTTTAATTGAAATCTGGCATCAGGGTTTCGCGGGAGGCGGCGCAGCGGTGGATTCGCGCACCACTAGGCTGGTGGAGACGAGATACTCGCGCTGCAACTTGGGATTATCCGGATCCTCAGCCTGGGCGCGCAATGCTTCAAATGCTGCACGAGCCAAGTCGGCGCGAGACAGGCGAATGGTGGTGAGCGGCGGCAGCGTGAACTCGGCGAAGTCAATATCGTCAAGGCCAATGACGGAAAGGTCATGTGGCACGCGCAGACCCTCCATGTAAGCCGCGCGCAGCACGCCGATGGCGGTCATATCGTTTGAACAGACGATTGCGGTGGGACGCGAAGCCAGCTTGCGCAACTGCTCATATCCAGCCACGCCACCCTTGAGCGTGTGATCACATTCAATGACCCACTTTTTGTGAACCGAAAGCGCGGCTGCCTGCATGGCAGAGCGGAAGTCATTCTCGCGAGTGATGGCGGAATGCAAGCTGTGCGGGCCCGCGAGGAAGGCGATGGAATGATGCCCGAGGCCGGCCAGATGGCGGATGGCTGCGTGCATACCGGTGGAATAGTCGAGGAGAATGGTGCTGGCCTTGGGATCGTCGACTTTGAATTCGGCGAGCACGATGGGCACACCGCGATGCGTGAGCTGATCGAGCACAGGTTCTTCTTCGCCGAATGTCATCACGGCTACGCCGTCGACCTTGCGCTCTAACATGCGGCGGGCGCAGGATGCAAGCACGGCAGGATCGCTATTGGTGGAGCTGACGAGAATTTCGTAGCCGCGAGCGACCGCGATTTTTTCGAAGCTTTGAATCAGGTCAGGGAAGAAAGGGTTGCTGATGTTCTCAACGATGATGCCCAGGAGGCGGCTGCGTCCGGAAACGAGAGTGCGAGCGTGCGTGTTGGGAAGGTAGTTGAGTTGCTTGATGGCTTGCCAGACACGCTTGTTGAGGCGCTCGCTGACCAGCGGAGAGCCATTGATGGTGCGGGAGACGGTTGCGATGGATACTCGCGCTGCAGCCGCAACGGCGCGAATGTCGGGCATTCTGCCGGCTGTCTTGCGGTTTGATTTACGGGCCACCAACCAATCCTAAAACAGCGAGATCGGATTCGAGGAAAGAATGTTCGCGGTTTTTTGCACGGCGCTTTTTGTTGCTTCGCCAAAGCGGTGTCAGGCAATTTCGGAGATAAGCAGACGGAGGTCGCGGAGGTTCTGGCCGGTTGGACCGGTGACAACGGAGTCGCCCAGCGATGTGAAGAGCGGACACGCGTTGAACTCTGCGAGAGACCGCTCGGGGTCGAAACCGAAGATGCGCGCGCGCTCGACGGTTGTGGGGTCCGCGATGGCCCCAGCGGCTTTGGTATTGCCGTCGATGCCATCGGAACCGGCGCTAAGAACGGTGACGTGCTCACCCCGATGATTGGCGAGCTCCAGGGCGCACGCCAGAGCGAATTGCTGGTTGCGGCCGCCGGCGCCCGGCGTGCGGCTGAGCACGACTGTAACTTCGCCGACCGAAATGAGGCAGAAGCGTTGATGTTGCGTGCGCAAAGAGTGGAACCGCTCAAGCAGATAACGAGCCGCCTCGGCATAGTCCCAGTCGTCACAACTGTTGTCGACCACGACATGGAAGCCGGCATCCCGCGCCAAGGCGCGCGCAGACTCGACCAGGTCGTGACTGGAAAGCAGGATTTCAAAGATCGAATCGCGAAATGCCTCGTCCTCATCCGTCATGCTGGCCGCTGGGGCGACGCGACGGGCATCGGCCCAGGGAAGCTTGGGCAGGAACGATTGACGCCATGCTTTGTTGCCAGGAGACTCGGGCAGATCTTCGCGCTCGAAAAACGTGCGGATGGACGCGGGAAGTTTTTCGTTGAGATGGTATTTCTCCAAGAGCTCGCGCACATCGGCCACGGTGGAGTGGTCTGGTGAAGTGGGGCCCGAAGAGAGAGCGTCCAGGGAGCGCAGAGGAACGTCGGGAAGCAGCAAGCTGATCTTTGCGGCCTCTGGCGCGGCCATGGCCAGACGGCCCGCCTTTACCGCGGAGAAATGTTTGCGGAGGGTGTTGATCTCGTTGATGGGAGCGCCGGAGCCGATGAGCAATTCGTGGAACGTGACAGTTTCTTCAAGAGTGATGTGCGGATCGAGAGGCAGATCGAACATGGCCGAGCCGCCACCGGAGATGAGGAAAAAGCAGAGTGTATCCTTTCTGGCCCGGCGAAGGAGCGCAAGCGACGCGCGGGCAGCGGCGAAGGAATCCTCGTTCGGCAACGGATGGCCGCCTTCAAAATAACGGAAACGCCAGTTGCGCTTTGCGGGAATCTCGGGGGCGCAACAAATGCCGCGCAGGCCTTTGCGGCGCTTCATGCGGTCTAACAAAGTGTCGAGCATAGGTACGGCAGCCTTGCCGAGCGCAATGACGAAGATGCGTTTGTAAGAGGAGAGATCGATTGAAGTGGGTCCGGTTCCGTCAGGCATGAGACGGTGGAGAGTGTCGCCCTCAAAGCGCAGACGCCGGTCGAAGGCAGAAGCGATGTTGCAGGCTTTGAGAGCTCCGGTGAAGATCTGAGTGGCCGCGGTATGCAGCGCGTCAAGCGAAGTGTCGCCGGCAGGTGTCATTGAATTTGCTCCTTAAGCCAGCTTGCAATTGCCTGCTGCATGGGCTCGAGTTGACCTGAGAAAAAGTGATCGGCGCCGGGGATGACGATGAGGCGCTTGGGTTCTGCCGCGGTGGAGGCGATGGCGGAAAGCTCGGCGGACGGCGCAAACTGGTCGCGGTCTCCACTGACGAACAGCTTGGGAATTGAGAGGTTCCGGAGGAAGGAATAGCGATATGCGTATCCGCGGACTTCTATGGGCAGGCCGAGTGCGATGAGAGCGCGGACGTCGATATCGGGGACACTGAGATCGCGAACATCAGGGCACGCCGGACTGGAGGTGCGCGTTTGATCGAGCGTAGAAACTGCGCGCAGAGCCATGGCAGCACCAAAGCTGAAGCCGACGAGGATCAGTGGAAGCTGAAATTTATTTTTGAGCCAGTCGAGAGCGGCGAGGACGTCGCCAACTTCGGCTTCGCCATCGTGCGCGCCTTCGCTGAGGCCGGCTCCGCGAAAGTTGAACCGCAGCACAGGCCAGCCGAATCCCCAAACCGGATCGTTGAGCGCCTTCATGGCGTGATAGACAACCTTATTGTGGAGAGTGCCGCCGAAGACCGGATGCGGATGGCAGACGAGCGCAGCGAATGGCGCGTCGGATGATCCCTGGTTCAGGACTGCCTCGAGGCGCCCGGCCGGACCCTTGAGCGCGATGCTGCGGATCGATGCAGACGAATGACGGACTTTAGATTCGGGGCGGGAATGCGCTGCAAGGGGTCGACGGTCCTGCGATGCTGGACGCGAATCTGGAAGCTCGCGTTCGACATGGCCTGCGGGCGGCTCCTCAAGAACTGAGACGCGTGGATGGGACCCAGTTTCGGTTGAGGCTGATATGGGGATCATTCCACGCTCAATTTTACGCTTAAGGTTGCGGCGGAAGCGGCGGGTCGTGGAAATCATGGACCCGCAAATAACCCGGAGCGCGGGGCGGCAGGTTACTGGAGTTTGGCCGACACGATGACCGGCGCGAGTGATTTCCGGATCCGGGACGGGATGCTCGCTACGGTATTCTTGCAAAAGGATGAAAGATAAGAATCAAGCTGGTCCCGTGGACCCCATTGCGTTGACCCGACAACTGTGCGCGATTGAATCGACCACTTACCATGAAGGCGCGGTCGGCGATTTTCTCGCAGGATTTCTGGCTGAGCACGGCTGGGAAGTGGAAAAGACTGCGGTGGCGCAGCCCCCTGAGAGCGGGACTACGGGCGCGCGCTGGAACGTTTATGCGGGGCTGAAGGGGCAGACGCCCAACCTGGTGTTCTCAACGCACATGGACACGGTTCCACCGCATATTCCTTTTACAGAGGATGCGGACTTTATGTATGGGCGCGGAGTCTCTGACGCTAAAGGGATTATTGCGGCGCAGATTGCCGCAGGCGAGGCACTGCGCGCGGCGGGGCTGCGGGTGGGGTTGTTGTTTGTGAGCGGCGAAGAGCGCGATTCGGCCGGAGCGAAGGCCGCGAATCTTG
>CAZKJB010000234.1:0-6637 GCA_964552975.1 uncultured Occallatibacter sp.
CAACCATCAACGGCAGCAAATGTTCTTCGCGCGGATGCGCAAACTCCGCATAGGGCGCTTTACGCCAGCTGGCAAGCCGCTCATCGCGCTCCGGCTGCGCAGACTCCACGGCCTCTGTCAGCCAGGCATCGAATGCGCGCGAACGCTCCAGCGTCTCCGGTCGCATATAAGCCCTCAGATTATGGAAGCTCATGCCGCTGCCCACGATCAGCACGCCTTCATCACGCAACGGCTCAAGGGCATGTCCAGCGGCCAGGTGCAGAGCCGGATCGAGTTCCCCTGCGGGAGAAACCGCCAGAGAGAGCGGCACCACAGGAATGTCAGCGTCGGGAAAACCCACCTTCAACGGAACAAAGACGCCGTGATCGTAACCGCGGCTCGCACTGAGCGAAGAAGGTACACCTGCCTTTGCAAGAAGCGCGGCAACATGCTCCGCCAATGCCGGCTCACCAGGAGCGGCCCAAGTCAGCCGGTAGGTGTGTTCGGGAAATCCTGAGTAGTCGAAGATCAGCTCCGGGCGCTGCGCGGCTCCCGCAGTAAAGTCAGCCTCTTCCCAATGGCCACTCACAACAACAAGCGCCTTCGGCTTTTCAGGCAGCGTGGCGGCCAAACCCTCAAGGAATTTCTGCGTTGCATGCCAGGTATCGGGCCTGCCCCAGGTCCAATCCATAAAGAAACATGGTCCGCCGCCGTGCGGTAGAAAAATGACGGGTTGGCGTTTGGGGCTCATTGTCATGGAATCCTGCTGCGCAGGATGCGCTGCGCAGATGGTTGTGGCAATCTCATGTTGGATTCACACATTCTCTGTCACGATTCAGACGCCTGAATCTCTGCGCCGTCTACGTCGAGTAGTCCGCGTTGATGCTGATGTATTCGTGCGTCAGGTCCGTGGTCCAGAAGACGCAGGAGCCGTTCCCCTGATGGAGTTGGATTGAAACAGTAAAGTCGTGCTGGCTGATGTAGGTGTGCGCGGCCGCTTCGTCAAATTCCTTGGCGCGACCTCCGTTTCGGCAGATCGGCAGCTTGCCAAAGCTGATATCGATGAGGTCGGGATCGACCTGCGCGCCCGAGTAGCCGATCGCCGCGGCGAGCCGTCCCCAGTTTGGGTCGCATCCCGCCCACGCTGTTTTCACAAGCGGTGAGTGCGCAATGGCCTTGGCCACGCGCAGAGCATCGGCGTCACTGGCCGCGCCATCGATATGCAATTCAACCACGTGCGACAAGCCTTCGCCGTCTGCCACCACCTGGCGGGCAAGCGCGGTGCATACCGCTGTCAAGGCGGCAGTGAACGCCGGATCTCCGGGTCCGATCGACGCCCCTGAAGCTCCCGAGGCCATAACCAGCACGGTGTCGTTTGTCGAAGTGTCCCCGTCAACAGAGATTCGGTTAAAGCTGACCTCGACGGCGTCTCGCAGGTAGCCGCCCAGATCGGCAGGCGCAATCGCCGCATCGGTCATAACATAAACGAGCATGGTCGCGTGCGGCACCAGCTGTGGATGGATCATCCCGGAGCCCTTGCCGAATGCGGCGATCCTCACCTCGCGCATTTCTCCAGATTTCCCGGCGACGTCGAGTCGGGCAAACGCCGTCTTGTCGACGGTATCGGTTGTCAGGATGGCCTGTGCCGCCTGGGAAAAGCGCGTCGTATCTCCGCCCAGCGAAGCGGCAAGTTCGGGCATCACGGCGATGAGCTTTTCGGCCGGCAGCGGGACTCCGATGATTCCCGTGGATGATGGAAATACCTCATCGGCCCCACACCCGAAGACGCGAGCAGCGGCCGTACAGGTGTCGCGTGCGGCCCGCAAACCGGGTTCGCCGGCAGCGCAGTTCGCATTGCCGGCGTTGATCGCAACCACGCGGACCTTCCCGCCGGTCGCGCTCAGATGTTCCTTGTCGATCGCCAGAGGTGCTGCCATCACGCGGTTCGACGTGAATGCGGCGGCGGCACTTGCCGCAGCGTCTGCCACAATGACTGCAAAGTCGGCGCGCCCGCTGGCTTTAAGGCCGGCCTTGGCGGCAGCGAAGCGGAAACCGCGCGGGATGAAGTGGTTGGAAAGTTCGCTCATCAGATAGACCCCATTTAATCTAACAGGTGAGGATTTGATGAGCGAGAGCAACCAGACGCCGGCTGAGTTTTTGGAACTGCGCGAAGTCGATGTCGCGCGCGGCGAGCGCGTCGTCCTTCACGGCGTCAACCTCAGCATCCACGCCGGAGAACACGTCGTCATCATGGGGCCAAACGGCTGCGGCAAATCCACGCTGATCCTTGCAATGACCTGCCAGCTCTACCCAATTGTTCGCCCGGGTATGCGAGTGCGAATCTTTGGGCGGGAGCGCTGGGACCTGACTGAGCTTCGCAAGCATTTTGGTGTCGTAAGCGCCGGGCCCATGGGAGCGGAATTGCCTGGCGAGCGAACTGCCGTCACCAGCGGACTCGACGCCGTCATCGCAGGCTTCTTTTCCGCATCCACGCTGTGGCCCAATCTCCATGTAACCGACGAAATGCGAGAGCGCGCTTGGGAGGCGCTGGAGCGCATTGAAGCCACTCGGTTGGCCGAGCAGCTTGTCGGGACCATGTCAGCGGGCGAGAAACGCCGAATCCTGATTGCGCGCGCACTTGCCCACCGCCCGCAACAACTCCTTCTCGACGAACCCTCCAACGCGCTCGACCTGGCTGCGCAACGCGAGTTGCGCGAAACCCTTCGTTCGCTTGCCCGCGAAGGGACCGGATTAGTCCTCGTAACGCATCATTTGGCCGACATTTTGCCTGAAATTGAGCGAATTATTCTCATGCGCGATGGGCGAATCGTCGGCGATGGTCCGCGAACCGAAATGTTGACTGAACCGCGCCTGAGCGAGCTTTTTCATACTCCCGTGCGGATTGGGCGCGACGCGGAGTGGTTGCATAGCTGGTAAAAAGCGGTACTTGGGAGCGTGCGCACGGTCGTGAAAAAAACATTGCTCCATCCGGATTCTCTTTGCAGATAATTACGACCGAAGAGAGGACAATATCCATAGGGAGGAACCACGGTAATGCAAATGACAATCTCAAAACTAGATGCTGAGGGGATGAAGCACCTCCACACCTCGTTCTGCTTTTCTTCCAACGATTGCTCGTTCACTGTTCCCTCTTCTCTCTTTCTAGTTCCCTCGTCACCTTGTCACCTGCCTTACCCCCTCCCCCCTATGCCTCGAAAAAACGAACTGTGAAACTGTGAATCTGTGAGACCCACCTAACTCGCGTCTGCTCAGGCAATTAGCCCGACCGAACATCAGGCTCCACAGAAACACAGAAACTGTGAGATTCTGAGCTCCTTCTGCAACTCGCGTGAATGGAGCATTTTGCAAGACTGTCGCTTCCGAACGCAAAACGAATTTCTCACCAAAATCGGCACGAAAACTACGAAATCTCACCGTAGAAGAACCGCAGACTCGCAACCTCACGGAGACCATGAAAGCAGAGCCACATCGTCCGCGCTGGAAGACCCTCCTCGCATTCGGAATCATTTACTTCGTCTGGGGTTCCACCTTTTACGCCATTCGCGTGGGGGTCAGCGAAATTCCGCCGTTTCTCTTCGCGGCGATCCGGTTCCTCGCTGCGGGTTCGCTGGTCGGCGGATGGGCGCTTGTGCGCAAAGAAAAATCGCCCAATGGCCGCCAGTGGGCTTCGGTGCTTGTCTTGGCGTTCCTCATCTTCGTTGTGGACTATGGGCTTCTCTTCTGGGCTGAGCAGTTTGTGCCTTCGGGCATCGCAGCAGTCATGCTGGCAACCATTCCGGCTTTCATGGCGCTTTCTGAGATTGTCGTGCTGCGAACACAGAAGCTCACCACCCGGCTGACACTCGCGCTCTTGTCGGGCTTCGCCGGGGTCGCCGTATTAATGAGCCGTTCAATCGATCTCGGCAGCCTCGGCAAGCTGGGCGGAGCGGCCATCGACACAGCCGGCGCGGTCGGTCTGATCATCGGGGCACTCAGCTGGTCGGTGGCCTCGGCGCTTGCGCGCAAGCTGCCGCTACCCTCATCGAAGGTGATGAGCTCCGGCGCGCAAATGTTTGCCGGCGGAGCAATGCTTGCGCTCGTGGCCGCCGCGCGGGGTGAGTTCCGCGGATTTCATCCGCTCGACGTTTCAAATGCGGCCTGGATTGCCTCGCTCTACCTGATATTTGCTGGCTCGATTGTTGGATTCACCGCCTATGTCTGGCTGCTGCATCACGAATCACCGACGAAGGTGGGAACCTATGCCTATGTGAATCCCGTTGTGGCCGTCATCCTCGGCTTTTTTTTCGGAGGAGAGCCGCTCGGTGCGAGGACTCTGTTGGGCGGTTTGTTCGTGCTGGCCAGTGTGGTGACGATTACAACGACCAAACCGAAGAAACGGGTACCCCTCTTGCAAGCAGAAGATCCGCCATAGCTTTGCGCCAAATCGATTTGGAACGGGCAAATATCGGCGAGCGCCAAATCCGGAGGAATATGCTAACATCCAGCCAATTGGTCCCCTTGACCAATGGCCCATCAATGCTCGGCCAATCGATAAACAAGCTGTGGAGGTTCTCAAATGTCACAGATTTCCCGACGAGATTTTTTGAAGACGAGCGTGGCGGCGGGCGCACTTGCTGGCGCCGCCAGTCTGCCTGTGCTTGCCGAGCGCGCGACGGCGGCAGACACAGTGACATTGGGAAAGTCGAACATCAAAGTCACGCGGCTCGCGTTTGGGACGGGTACGAAGAACGGCGAAGTGCAGCAGCAGCTCGGGCAGGAGGGATTCACCCGGTTGGTGCGTCATGCTTATGACCGCGGAATCCGTTTCTTCGAAACTTCGGAATCCTACGGTGCATCGCAGCAGATGCTGGGAGTGGCGCTCAAAGGGATTCCGCGAGAGTCCTACCAGCTGATGACAAAGGTGACGACGACCGAAGGCATCGATATGCGCGCGAAGCTCGATGAGCTGCGACGCAACAGCGATACCGATTATTTCGACATCATGCTTTTGCACTGGCAGCACGTAGGCACTTGGCCGGAAGATACCGCGCGCTGGCAAGACGCTGTTCTGGAAGCGCAGGAGCGAAAGACCGTCCTTACGCATGGCGCCTCAGTGCACGGGTTACCGGCGCTCCGCCGCGTTTCCAATAACAAATGGATCAGCGTGGCGATGATTCGCATGAACCACAAGGGCACCAAGATGGACAACGAAACCGACAATTGGGACGCCGCTGGTGATGTGCCGGAAGTTGTGAAGCACGTTGCCGAGGCACGCAATGCTGGAATGGGCGTCATCAGCATGAAGCTCATCGGCGAGGGCGTCTTCAATCGCAGCGACCGCCAACAGGCGATGCGCTTCGCGTTCAGGAGCGCCGGTGTGGATGCTGTTACGGTCGGGTACAAGAACACCGGTGAGATCGACGAGGCAATCGAAAACGTAAGCCTGGCATTTGCCTGACCATTTGCGTAAACTGCCTTTCGAGCAAGGTTGTTGATTCTTGGGATGCGCGCCGTCGCTGAGTTTACGGATCGGCGGTCTAAATTCGCCGCGGCGCGATCAATGCAACCGTATACACAACTGTGATACCATTCGGGCCATTGGTCCCCCTTGACCAATCGCAGGAGGTCTCCGCATGGCGCGCATATCCAGACGAAAATTCTTAAAAACAAGTGTGGCGGCAGGGACGCTTGCCGGCATGGGTAGCCTCCCGCTGGTTGCCGAGCGTGCGAGAGCTGGAGATTGGGTCACACTTGGCAAATCGGGCGTGAAGGTAACGCACCTTGCGTTTGGAACTGGTACGCATAACGGAGCTGTGCAGCGGCAGTTAGGTCAGGACGGATTCACGAATCTCGTTCGCTACGCCTACGATCACGGCATCCGTTTCTTTGAGACCGCGGCTGCGTATCCTGAAATGCACGAGATGCTCGGCATCGCGCTCAAGGGAATTCCGCGCGATAGCTACGCCCTCATGTCGAAGGTCACGACCGACGACTCCGATCCCCTGACCGCGATCGACACGATGCGCAAGCAGGCGCAAACCGATTACTTCGACATTATGCTGCTTCACGTGCAGCACACAGAGACATGGCCCACGGATAGCCTGCGCTGGCAGGACGGAATCCAGGAAATGGAGCATCGCCAGGCAGTGCGCAGCCACGGCGCATCAGTGCACTCGCTGCCCGCGCTGCGCCAAGTACCCGGCAACAAATGGCTCGACATTGCGATGATCCGCATGAACCATAAGGGCGCCCACATGGACGGCCCGGCGTATAACTATCATGGCCTCGGCGACGTGACTGAGGTGGTGGAGCACGTACATGAAGCACGCGCGGCAGGCATGGGCGTCATCAGCATGAAGCTGATCGGCGAAGGCTCCTTCACCGATCGCTCCGACCGGCAGCAAGCTATGCAGTTCGCGTTCAAGAATGCAGGCGTAAATAGCGTTACCGTTGGGTACAAGAACACAGCTGAGATCGACGAAGCGATCGAAAACGTGAACCTTGCGCTTGCCTAGACGCCTCAGTCGAGTTCCGAAAAAACCATTATCTGCCGAAGCCATAGAGATCGACGGCGTCTCGTCGTGCGGCGTGTGGAAGTGCGCATTCTTGGTGGGCCCGGAGGGATTTGAACCCCCAACCAAGGGATTATGAGTCCCCT
>CAZKJB010000235.1:0-6607 GCA_964552975.1 uncultured Occallatibacter sp.
CCGCAAAACGCGAAGGTTCGAGGAGCGAATCCATGATCAATGGAAAACGGATTGCGGTTGTGATGCCGGCGTACAACGCCGAGAAGACGCTTGAAAAGACGGTGCGTGAACTATCTGACGTCGTGGACATCAAAATCCTGGTCGACGACTCGAGCAAGGACGGGACCGCGCAATTGTCGCGCCAGCTCGGCGTGCAGACTTTCATCCATGACGCCAATTACGGCTATGGGCGCAATCAGCAAACCTGCTACCGCGAAGCGCTGGCGGCCGGGGCTGATGTCGTCGTTATGGTGCATCCGGACTACCAGTACACGCCGTCGCTGGTTCCGGCCATGGCGGGGATGGTCGCCAGCGGCGTTTATGAGATGGTGTTGGGATCCCGGATCCTGGGCGCGGGAGCCCTTAAGGGCGGAATGCCACTCTACAAGTACGTTGCCAACCGTTTGCTCACAGCCTTTCAGAATCTTTTTCTAGGCGTCAAGTTGTCGGAGTATCATACCGGCTTCCGTGCCTTCTCGCGGGAATTGCTGCAAACGCTGCCGCTGCTCGAAAACTCCGACGATTTTGTCTTCGACAACCAGATGATTGCCCAGGCGGTAATGTTCGGCTTTAAGATCGGCGAAATTTCGTGCCCCACGAAGTACTTTGAGGAAGCATCTTCAATCAATTTCAAGCGCAGTGTGCAGTATGGATTCGGCGTGCTGGCAACGACGGCCAGTTTTGTTGCGCACAAGATGGGAATCATCCGTGTGCCGCGCTTTGGCACAAGTGGCCGCAAAGTGACGCAGCAATACTATTCGCATAATCAGAAGGGCTCGTAGCTCGGCATTCCTCCCAGCGGCCCTCCAAAATTCCTTCCGGAGCAGTCTCGACCGCGAACGGCCCCGCGAATACTCCACCTGCAGGTGCATCAATTAGGCGATTCGTGCAATTCATCCGAAGTTTTTCTCGAAATGGACGATCTGCAGATCGCCGATTGCTCAAATTCCGCCACCTGCAGGTCTAGCGTTCGCAACAAACGGCATCTCGCTGATTCGCAGTCTTCTGCATCGTCGAATCTCCATTACCATCTCGCTCGCGTTAGCACACCCTAATCCCCCAACCGCCGTATACTGGCGGCGATGCGGAATGCAAAATACGGACTCCGAACTGACTTGATGCCGCGTCTTACGTGTATGAGGAGAGTCAATTCTGGGCTGACCTTTCTCTACTGCGCCATGATTTGGGCGATTGCCCCTCGAGGCCAGCAGCCCAATCCTCACATTCCCGCTGCCGTCACGGTGCCCGTAGCGATCACTGTTGCCGACGAGAACGGCCGGCCGGTGCCCGGCGCGCAGGTCACGATCCTTGAACCGTCTCTGCCAGCCGCGCAGCTTCGGACAGACTGTTTGGGAAGCTGCAGCTACCTTTTGCGGCAACAGAGTCCATTTCAAATCCATGTAGAGAAGGCCGGATTCTACGCGGCCGACGAGAAGGGGATCGATGCCCGCCTGAAGAGCCTGAAGGTGACGCTGGCCCACGAACAAATCGTCAGCGAGCAAGTCAGCGTGGCGGCGTCGACGCCCGGCATCGATGCCCAATAGGTTTCCGATCAGAGCACGATGAATACGGCGGAGATTGTAAACATTCCCTATCAAACCTCTCGCGATATCCGCTACCTGCTTCCGTTCTATCCAGGAGTCGTTCAGGATACGTCTGCGCAAGTTCATGTCGCGGGCTCTGAGACATGGGAGACGCTCGACACGATTGACGGTTTCGATGTTCGCTCTCCGGCCGAGGGCACGCTCGATATGAGAGTCAGCACGGACGCGGTCCGTTCCATCGACGCGGAGACGACTCGCTATCCGGTCGAATTTGGTCGTTCCACTGGCGGCGTGCTGGCCTTCTACACCGGCATGGGCGATAACAAATTTCGCTTCAATGCCACAAACTTCATTCCTTCGTTCCGCAGCGCGAAAGGAATCCGCTTCGACAAATTTGTTCCACGATTCACTTTTTCCGGGCCTATCAAGCGCGACCGCGTATGGTTTTACGATGGTGTCGAGGCGGAGTACGACAACATCTACATCTCAGAATTGCCGGCAAACGCCGACACCGACCCGCTGGTTCGCGGCAGCAACCTTCTAAAGATTCAATCGAACCTGAATCCGGCAAATATCCTCTCCGTCGCACTTCTCGTTAACGATTACTATTCGCCGTACGAAGGTATCTCCTCGCTCACGCCGCAGCAAAGCACCACCAAGCGCGACATCATTGCGTGGCTTCCCTATCTGCGCGATCAATGGAGCTTTGGCAAAGGCGCACTCCTCGATATTGGCGTCGCAGAAATGCGCTTTCGCGACGGACACGATCCGCGCGGTGCAATTCCTTACGAGATTACGCCGGAAACGGCAGAGGGCAGTTATTTCGAAAACCTGACTGGCCGATCACAGCGCGTGGAGGGAACCGCAACGCTCTATCCACCTCCGCGGTACCGGGCCGGTCGCCACGATCTGAAGGCCGGCCTTGACGTGGACCATATCGTTTATAACCAGGACCAGACGCGTGCGCCGGTGAGCTACTTGCGCGAGAACGGCACGCTCCTTCGGCAAAGCGTATTTGCGCCTGCGCCTGCATTCACGCTGCACAACGCCGAGATCGGCGCGTACTTTCAGGATCGTTGGCAGCCGGCAAATGGCTGGCTTATTGAGCCGGGGCTGCGCTTCGACTGGGACGATGTCATCCGGCGTTCGCTCGTGTCGCCGCGTTTGGCCGCGGTCTATTCTCCGACGGGCAGCAATGACAAAACCAAGATCTCTGCCGGCATCGGGCTCTACTACGAGCACACGCAACTCGAAGACTTGGCGCAGGCATTTGCAGGCATTCGCTACGACACGTATTACCAGACGGACGGAGTGACGCCGACCGGGCCGGCGCTCGAATCGGCGTTTGCCGTGAATCAAAACACTCTCCATGAGCCGCGGGCGTTGAACTGGAGCGCAGGTGCGGAGCGGGCGTTGCCGTGGTCGATCATAGCCGGCGCGAATTATCTTGAGAAGCAGACTTCGAACGTATTTACTTTTGCGCTCACGCGCCCAGCGGCGCAGGCGGGGACTTACTTGCTGACGAACAACCGGCTCGATCGCTATCGATCCGAAGAGATCGATTTGCGAAAATCGTTTGCGGACGGATCGATGGTGTATGGATCGTACACGCATTCATCGACGCGCACGAATGCGGCGTTGAATTATCTGCCCACGCCAACGCCGCTGGGGACTCAACAGAGCGGACCCTTGGCGTGGGACACGCCCAATCGAGTCATCTCCTGGGGCTGGATGCCGGTCATCCTTCCAAAACTCAAACGCAACTGGAATCTTGTTTACCTGCTCGATTGGCACAACGGCTATCCGTTCACCGCCCTAAACGCAGCGCAGCAAATAGTGGGGACGGCAGGTGCCGAGCGTTTTCCGGATTATTTGAACTTCAGTCCGGGGCTGGAATGGAAGTTTCATTTTCACGGTCAGTATTGGGGGCTGCGTGGCGTGATGGAGAATGCAACTGACAGCAGAAACCCGGCGGTTGTGAACAACGTCGTAGACTCGCCCTCATACGGAACCTTCAGTGAGTTTCAAGGGCGCGCACTCACGGCACGAATCCGGCTGATCGGAGCGAAATAAGCCCGTGGCACCGGGCGTCGCGGGAGTGGTTTATGGAGCGAGAAATCGGCGATGAATGATGTTGGTAAAGCGCTGGTATCCTTCGGACTCTTGATTGCGCTGCTTGGAGCGTTGGTTTTGCCTGCCGCGCGATTTGGCCTGCTGTTGGGGCGGTTGCCTGGCGATATCTCCCACAAAGGAAAGAACATATTCTTCTATGTCCCTCTCGGGACCTCGCTTCTGCTCAGCGTCGTTTTGTCGTTAATTCTCTACGTGCTGTCTCGAATTCGCCGCTGAAGTCACCTCTTGAACGGCGTGATCGGGCGAACCGAGCCGGCTCTTTCTTAAAGCAGTCCGCAAACCGAACGATGCCGCCCGAGGGCGGCATCGAGGAGAGAGAACCTGTCTTTACGGTGCGTCAGATGCCGACGCCGAAGTCGCTTGCCTGTTGTTCGCCGGCGTTTGAGTAGAAGTCGTAGGGTGTGCGCCTCTTGAATTTGTAGCGGCTCCGCAACTCGGCCCCGATGAAAATACCCAGTGCGGCAACAGCCAGACCTACTGAAAACCAAGTCACAATGCGTAAAGCTGTAGACCCCTCTTTTTCAGGGGCAACGTTCTCTTCGATAGGTGTTTCGATTTCAGGATCGACTGACATCCTCTTACATCCTCCCCGCTGCCATCATGATACCGCAGTTCGGGTTTTGCTGGCCGAGTGGTCCCGTCGTGGAAAAGAGATTCACTAAACTTTAGTTTTCGATTCGGGCAAGCCAAAGTTTCTTTTCGATTTCGGGAAGAAAGCTGGCTTCAATCGAATTGGCCGCAAGCTGGCGCAGCTCTTCGCGGGTAAAGTCCTGCAGGGTGTGAGCCAGCAGGAACTCGTTCGTGAGATCGGACCCGAAGAAAGCTGGGTCGTCGGAGTTGAGTGTGACCAGCAAGCCGCGCTCGAAGTAACGTCGCAGGGGATGTGCGGCGAAGGAACGGCACTCACCCGTGCGCACGTTGGAAGTGGGGTTCAGCTCGAGCGGTACGCGCCGCTCCCTGAGCTCCTGGAGCAGGTAGAAGTCGCGCCATGCAGAAAGGGCGTGACCAATACGTTCGGAGCCGATCGAAAGAGCTTCACGAATAGCTTCGGGTCCGGTGGTTTCGCCGGCATGGTTGGTGAGCCGCAGACCCGCGGCGCGGGCCTGGGCGTAGAGGGCCCGGAATGGCTCGGATCCGGCGATGCGTTCATCTCCGCCTAAGCCGATTCCGATGATGGATGGGTACTGCTCGCGCATCTCGGCGGCCTTCAAAAACACGCGCTCCGCTTCAGGAACCGTGAAATGGCGGACCGCGTCGAAGATCCAGTAGAGCGAAAGGCCCAGCTCGCGCGCGCCGCGCTCACGGGCTCGCTCGAGACCGGCAAAGATGGGCTCAAAGCAGGCGGGATCGTGGTTGCGCCACATATAAATGACGCCGACCGAAATATAAACTTCGGCGTGCACGACTCCTTGCGCGGAGAGCCGCTGCATCATGCGCCACGCAGCGAGTTCGTAGTCGTCAGGCCCGGCGAGCTGCCGTGTAACGGCCCGGAATGCTTCAATAAAGCCGGTGAAATCAGTGAAGCGATAGAGCGCTTCGGCTTCGGGGAGCGTAATTGGTTTCGCATCGTGGCGGCTGCTGAGTTCCACGAGCGTGGCGGGCAGTATGGTGCCTTCGAGATGCAGATGCAACTCCGCCTTGGGAAGGCGGCGGATGAAGTCTTGAATGTCCGTCACAATTCTTAGTTTATCGAGGTCCGGCGAACTCCGAGCGATGGCGGCTGTAAAGGAAGTAAATAAACAGGCCGATGACGAGCCAGATGACGAAGCGGTACCAGGTGATGATGGGCAACCCGGCCATCAGCAGGAAACAGAAGATTACGCTTAACGCCGGGATCACCGGACCGCCGGGTACGCGGAAGCCGCGATGGCGCTCACGCTCGCGAAATCTGAGGACAATCACTCCGATGGAGACCAAAACAAAAGCGAACAGGGTACCGATGTTGGAAAGGTCGGCAAGCGTGCCGATGTCAAAGACGCCTGCAGGAATGGCGACAACAAAACCGGCGACCCACGTGGAGAAGGCGGGCGTGCGGAAGAGTGGATGCACATTGCTGAAGACCTTGGGCAGCAAGCCGTCGCGGGACATCGAAAACCATACGCGCGACTGGCCGATCTGGTAGACGAGGATGGACGAGATCATGCCCATGAGCGCGCCGAAGAGAACCACGAGCCGGACCCAATGAAGCGGATGGCCTCCGGGCAAGACCGAGAGTTTCTTGAGAGCATTCACAACCGGCGCCGCATCGCCCACCATCGATTGCCACGGGACTAATCCGGTTAAGCAGATAGCGACGGCAACATAAAGGACGGTGCAGACGATCAGTGTGGCGATGATGCCGATGGGCAGGTCCCGTTGGGGGTTATTGCACTCCTCTGCGGCTGTTGAGACGGAATCGAAGCCGATATACGTAAAAAAAATGATGGAACCGCCAGTGAGAACGCCCGACCAGCCGTTGGGCATAAACGGATGCCAGTTTCCCGGATGGATAAAACCGATGGCTGTGCCGACAAAGATCAGAATGGCGATCAGCTTGAGCCCGACCATCCAATTGTTGGTCGAAGCCGATTCCCGGATCCCGCGCACCAGGACCATCGTGATGACCATGACAATGAGAAAGGCGGGAATGTTGAAGCCGAAGTGCCAACCAGGGTGATAGAGCCAGTTGCCGGCTAAGTCCTGCAGCCCCTCGGGGAGATAAGCGGGGGAGATCCATTGCACGGAAGGATGCAGTCCGAACCAGTCCAGCAGGTCGACCACATGCGCGGCAAATCCAACGCTCACGCTCATATTGGAGCCGGCGTACTCTAGGATCAGATCCCAGCCGATGATCCAGGCAACCAGCTCGCCGAGCGTGGCGTAGGTGTAGGTGTAGGCCGAACCGGCGATCG